>NZ_CP072203.1:1810163-2111857 GCF_017654315.1 Gordonia polyisoprenivorans | reverse complement strand
TGACCAGGGCCATGACCACCATCATCGCGAACAGCTCGTCGGAGAGAACCCCGAGTTGCTTTCCGGCGCTGAGGATCACCAGCTCGGTCAGGCCACGGGTGTTCATCAGCACCGCGATCGCCGACGCCTGACGCGACGGTATCCGCGAGAGTCGCGCACCGGTGAAGGCCCCGGCGAACTTGCCGATGATCGCGACCGCGAGGACCGCGATCAGTTGCCACCACGCGTTGGGACCCATCCCCGCGAGGTTCACACCGAGTCCGGTGACCACGAAGAACATCGGCAGCAACAGCAGCACACTGACCTGCTCGAGGCGTTCGAGGATCTCGCGGGTCAGCGCTTCACCGCCCACCTTGGGCATGATCGCGCCGAACACGAAGGCGCCGAAGATCTGATGAATGCCGATGACATCGGTCGCCGCAGCCGAACAGAACAAGCCGATCAGGATGACGGCGAGTACGTCGGGCGTCATGCGCCCGGCCCGGTCACGCCAGGTGACGAGCTTGCGTAGCAGCGGCCGCACGATCAGGAACATCACGGCCACATAGGCCGCCGTCAGTCCGACGATGCGCGCGACTGCGAGTGGGCTGCCGCCGGAGATGACCGCGATGACGAAAGCCAATGCGGTCCAGGCGATGATGTCGTCGACGGCCGCGGCGGCGAGACTGAACACGCCCGGCGGCGTGCGCTGCATGCCCCGATCGGTGAGGATGCGGGCCAGCACGGGAAACGCCGTGATCGACATCGCGATGCCGAGGAACAAGGCCATCCCGGTCAGGCCGATCTCCTTGCCGCCCACCACATTGTTGGTCGGGTAGAGCACCACCGCGAGACCCACGCCGAGTGCGAACGGCACCACGATCGAGCACACCGAGATGGTCGCTGCCGCCCGTTCGCGTCCGGCGACCAATCGCATGTCGAGTTCGAGTCCGACGATGAACATGAACAGCACGAGCCCGATCTGGGCGAGCGCGCCGAGCAGCGGTTGCACCTCGGCGGGAAACAACGCCTCGGTCGGATTTCCGGGCAGCAGTCCGAGCAGGCTGGGGCCCAACGCGATTCCCGCCGCGATCTCTCCGACGACAGCGGGCTGCCGGAAGGCCTGCGCGATACGTCCGCCGATCCGCGCGGCGGCGATCACCACCGCCACGTCGATCAGCAGGAAGGCCACCGTGTGTGCGTCCATCAGTCCGACCCCGTCATCATTGTCGCCGCCCGGATCACGCCCGTGCGTGCGGGGACTCGAAGATGAAGTGCCGTCCCCCGATGCGCACATGCGACCCGGGTGTCAGCAGGTGGGGTTGGCGAGGCGTCAGCCGGATCTCCCGATTGCCCATCGCGGGATCGCTGACGTAGGTGCCGTTGGCCGAGCCGAGGTCGATCAGGTGCACATCCCACTCGACCAACCTGATCTCGATGTGCCTGCGGGAGAGCTGACCCGACTCGTCCTGCACCCGGATGGGCTTCGGCGCTCCGCGGCCGGGACGCGTCGGCGCTCCCGGCTCCCGTCCGATCACCAGGTCCTCGTCGAGCAGGTAGGTGGAGCCGTTGTCGAGTAACAACCACCCCAATGGCGGGCGTTCACCCTCGACGAGGATGCCGGTCAGCTGATCCATCCGAATGCCGCAGACCCCGCACAGCCAAGACCGCGGATGGTTCAGATGTCCACGACTACAACGGATTCCGTGGACGTGAGCGCGGGACTCGACGATCTTGACGACCTCGGTCGCAGGTTTCTGCTTTTCCTGCACCGGCAGCGGTTCACGTTGTTCGGGCACGGCATCCTGCAAGGAGTCGACCCGGAAATCGTGATTCGGCGCCGGCGCCGGTGGTGGCGCCGGTGGTGGCGCCGGGTCGCGGCGCGGCAACGGCTCACGCTGCTGTCCCGGCTCGCGCTGCTGTCCCGGCTCGCGCTGCTGTCCCGGCTCGCGCTGTCCCAGCTCACGCTGCTGGGCCGCGGGCTCGGGGCGATCGGCACGGGCGAGCCCGGGACGCGGCAGCTCGTCGGCGTCATCCGGGGCCAGCGAGGACGACCGGAACTCCCGGGGCGGCTCCGGGGTCTTGGCGATCGACACCGGTGGTGCGGCCTCACCCTGAGTGGGCTCGGGGTGATCGGGACCGGAATGGACAGAGTCGGAGGGTTCGGGAACCGGTTGTGGCGCTTCGTGTTCCGGCACAGGAGGCTGGGGTGCGGGCGGCTGGGGCACGGGGGGCTGGGATACGGGGGGCTGGGGTGTCACGGCGCGCGGCTCGGGGGCCGCCGAGCCGAGATCGAGAACCTCGGTGCCGCGCATACCCAGCGGTGTGTGCAACAGTGCACCGGCGGCCGGGACGAAACCCTCGACGAGATCGTAGGTTTCCTCACCGGGCTCGGCGGGAACGGCATCGTCGAGATACAGCCCGAGACCTTCGTACGGCCACGGGATTGCCCGGTCGAACGGCTCGGAACCCTCGGCACGCAGACGCCGACCGTCGGCCTCACCGAAGACCGCGCCGCTCAGATAGATTGCGATCCCGACACTGTCGGGGGCGGCGAACCCGATGTCGGCGACCTGGTCGAGATCGGCGGTCGCCGCGAGTTGTGCCACCGCCCGCACCACGTGGCGGCCGCGCCGCGGCATCCGGTCGGCGGTGGCCACCGCGTCCTCGATCGCGAGGATGTCGGGCAGCAGCGCACGCGCGTTGTCCCCGAGTACGCAGAGGAACGCGGGTTTGCGGATGACGATGCCCGATCCGGGTACCAATGTCACCAGTGGCGTCACATCCGGGCTCGGCACAGGAGCGCTCACACGAACCGCCCTCCCTGAAATCTCCAGTGCGGGAAGATCGCCCGCAACGGCCCGTTGAGGACCACCCACACGACCAGCCAGGTCGTCACGAACTGCAGCGCGTATGCACCGGCCGGGGGCGGGCCGAGATCGCCCGGGAAGATCGGCACGTACTGCACGACGAACCAGGCGACGATGCCCTCGTTGATGCCGGTGAGCAGCCCGAACAACGTCGGCCAGTCCTTCTCCCAACGGAATTGCTGCAGGAGGTGGTACAAGAACTCCCACGCGACCCCGAGTACGACGACCACCGCGAGCACGAGGAACGCCACCGCGTAGGTGTCGCCCAGCGGGGCGCCGTCGGGCAGGAACGGACCGATGATTAGCGTCCAGATCCCACCGACGATGCCCAGCACCAGGATTCGCGTCTGAATCCTTCCCCACAGGGTCGGCAACATGTCAGTCCACCCCCTTCCCGCGTACCCAGCGCCACCACTGCGCCGTCGAGCGCCAGGGCGACAGCCGCTTGCAGAAGCCCTGCTTCGCCAGGTCGTCGACGATCTCCAGCGCGGCGATCTGCAATCCGAGGAAGGTGTCGACGCCGGGGAAATAGCCTCCCAGAGTGGCCGACCCGGACGCGTAGATCCGGCCGTTGCCGTTGCGCGTACCGATCAATTCGAAGTTGCGGTCCACGTCCATCCGGCCGACCGGGTTGGTACCCGCGCCGGTGTGATCGAGCAGATCGGCGAGCAGCCGGTGTTCGCGCACGTCGGCTTCGAGCCCCGTGCAATCGATGACGTAGTCGGCGTACAGCTCGAAGGTCCCGTCGGGCCGGGCGTCCTGCTTGATCGAGGCGTGCGGGTCGACGCGAACCGTCGCCACCACGCCCTGTCCACCGGCGGCGGGCACCAGTGACTCCGCTTTGCCGACCGCCACCCGATACCAGCCTTCGCGGCGGCCACGCCGGAGCTGCTCCTGCCACGAGTCGCGCACCGGCGTGTTGGTGCCGCCCATCAGTTTGTACGCCTCGGCGCGTTCGTGCCCCTCGAGCTTGCGCATCCGCGCCTTGAGCTGGCCGCCCCACACCGACTTCGGATAGTTGAAGCCCTGATAGGCCCAGCCGTCTTTTCCCTTGCGCCGCATGAAGATGTGCGGGCCGTGCGCCTTGTCGACGTAGGTGCGGAACAGGTGCACGATCTGCGTCTGCAGACCGAGTGCGTCGCGGTCGTCGATCAACCGCTGCAATACCCGCGAGGCGACGATGCCTGCGCCGCGGATCATCACCGTTCCCGGCCTCCGCTGCAGCGCCTGGTAGATGTGCTCGTGCGGCTCATATGCATTGACGACCTTGCTCGCATCCCGATAGGTCTCCCGGAACGCCTGCAGGTCGGGCAGCAATTTGATGCCCGGATAGCCGATCGCGACGTGCACCCACTGACTCCGGAACGCGATTCGCTTCGTCGGCGCCCCCACACCCGCCTCGGGTCCACTCGGTGGCGTGAGGATCGTGAAGTATCCGCCGCCTGCACGGCGCCGGATCATCCGTACCTGGCCCTGTCGCAGGCAGTGCAGATATCCGATGCGATGGCATTCCTTCTCCATCGACTCGAAGGCGTGACCTGCCTTGGGTGTGTAGTAGTTGGCGAAGATCGGTTCGACGGCGACGTTCCAGAGCGGCTTGATCGACTTGGTCGCCCACGCCTCGCGGACCGCGTAGGACGGGAAGCCCCAGATGTTGTCCGGTGTGGACGCCGAGTCCGATCGCAGCCGCTCGCCACGCGGGATCTGCGAGACCCGCGTGAGGTATTCGTAGGAGTGCCATGGCACGTCCTGTGGGCCGAGGACGACGATCCGGTCCAGTGGCACGCCGCAGATCCGCAGGTAGTCGACGGTGACGAACGATCCGATCCCCGACCCCACGGTCACGAACGGCACGTCGACGACCGGGATTCCGGCCTGTTCGACCATGGCGTCGGTCCACACGTCGGTCTCGATCAGTTCCGGGGTGAGATCGCCACGCCCCGAGCGTGTTCGGCGTTCGGCGTCGCCGAGGCCCCGTGGGTCGGGACCCGGTGCCGGCGGACCTCCCGGGGCGGGCGGCGCGGGACGGGGTGGCACCGGACGGGGTTGGGCCGGACCGGGCCGGTAACGACCTGGCTGGGGTGCACCCGGGTGGCGGCCCGGTGGCGCGGGCCGAGGTGCGACACCCGGCGGCGGCGCGAGCGGGCCGGGGGCACCCGGCGCCGGAACGTGACGCGTCGGGTTCGCCGGCGGATGCACGCCGGGCTGATGCGGTGACCCTCCCGGCTGATGCGGGCCACGAGAACCAGGGCCCTGCACCGTCATCGCCGACTCCGCATTCGGCCGATGAGCAGATAGGCCAGGATCACTGCGGCACCGATGATCGCGATCACCGAGACGGCGATGAGGGCGGTCCGCGAGGTCGTCGATTCCTTCTGCGCCACCGGGATGACGTTCTGGGTCACGGTCGCCGGCGCCGACGAGGGTGCGGTGGTGCTCGGCAGCGGGATGACCTGCTGCGGAACCTCCTGCACCGTGGTGGGCGCCACCGTCGTCGACGGTGCCCGGCTCGGGGTGGACGGCGGCGTCGACGACGGCTCGGAGGGCGGCGTCGACGACACGGGCGGCTCGGAGGTGGTCGGCACCGTCGTCGTCTCCGAAGGCGTGTCCGAGGGCGTCGGATTCACGCTGCCGGACTCATCGACCACCGGCGTCGACGGCGCGACCGTGGGTTCGGCGAGCGCCGACGCGCCCGTCGCGAAGATCGCCACCAGCAACGCCGCCGTCACCAGCAGGGCCCGGACGGCATGGCCCCGGAAGGATCGGGCCGGTCGCGCGGGGCGCGGGAACGCCGGTCGCGCGGGGCGCGGGAACGCCGGTCGCGCGGGGCGCGGAAACATGGTGTCCTCCGGTGGGTTCGACTGCATGACGCAGCCACTCTAACCCGCGCCCGCCGGTGGTAGCGGCCTGAACCAACCGAACAGAGGACGACGCCGTCGCCGCTGGTGAGGGCCTATTCGGGTCCGGTAGCGGATGTACGCTTCGCCCGATTGGCCCGATCGCCGTATTTGCGGCGGAAACGCTCGACCCGGCCCTGCGTGTCGACGAGCCGATTCGCCCCGGTCCAGAAGGGGTGTGAGTCGCTGGTCACGTCGACGACCACCAGCGGGTAGGTGTTGCCGTCTGACCACTCGACGGTGGCCTCCGACGTGATCGTCGAGCGGGTGAGAAACGCGGTGCCGGTGGAGGCGTCGCGGAAGACGACCGGGTGGTAGTCGGGGTGGATTCCGGGTTTCATGGGTGGTCCTCTCGAGGGATGTCGGTGTGGTCGGCGAGTGCGGGGTCACCGAGGGTCAGGTCGTCGCACGGATCGGTGTGTTCGGTACCGAAGGGGTCGGGGAAATGCGCCCATGCCCGGGGGCCGGCGGCCATCTCGTGGTCGTCGAGGCGGGCGCCGTCGAGGGCGTGTCGGATGTGGTCGGGGTCGGCGCGATGGGTGATGACGACGAGTGCGCTGTGCCGGTCGCCGTGTTCGGGATGCCAGCGCAGTGCCGCCATCGCCCGGCGTTCCGGATCCTCTGCGGCCTGCTCGTCGGCGTCCATGGCGGCCAGCCACCGGCCGCCCTCGGCCACCTTCAGCGCCTCCCCCGCCGACTCCAACCAGAACGCCTGGTCGGGGCGGGTCGCCAGCCACAGTCGACCTCGGGCACAGACGACGCCGTCGAGGAGTGCGTCGAGCGCGTCGTGCAGCCGCTCGGGATGGAACGGACGATCGGCGTTGAATTCGACGATGCCGACCCCACATTCGTCGACCAGCGGAGGTTGGTGACGCAGCAGTGGATCGTGTGGGCCGTCGATCCGGCCGCGACGCGCATCCTCCGGGATCGCGCGCAGGAGTTGCATGACGGTGACCGCGGTCATGCGGCGCTGCGGCAGTTCCATGAGGATCGGTGCGCGCGGCGCCACCCTGCGCAGTACCGCCATCAGCCGGGCCGATTGCCACGCGTCGCGCATGACCGGGTCGGCGGCCTGGATGATCAACGCGTCGGCGAAGGCGACCTGACCGACCGCGAGCTGGGCCAGCGTGCGATCGTCGTCGTCGACCCCCATCCCCGCCTCGGCCAGGGTGACGTCGCCGGTGGCGTCCTCGAGCCATCCCATCTCCGAGACACAGGCGATGGTCGCGGAGATCTCGACATCGCGACCGGCCGGACCGTCGACGAAGCCGGGCATGTCGGCGACGATGACGTTGTCGATGGCCCAGCTCGGGGCTTCGGGCTCGACGAGTGGGTCGAGCCGCAGCACGATCTCGTCGACGGAATCGCGCTGATGCAACCGTCGCAGCAGCGGCAGCAGGTCCTCACGCAGCGTGCAGGAGACGCAGCCGTGCTCGAGGACGACCTCGGTGATCTGCTCGACAGCGCATCCGTCGGGGCTGACCGAGGTGACGGTGCGGATCACTCGACCCGAGGCGATGGCCCCGAGATCGTGGTGCACCACCACCGTGCCGACCATCACGAGTGCGTGGGCTGCACGCCCGACCGCGGCGGAGTCGAGCCCGGTGACGAGCGTGACCGGTGTCCGGCGGCGCGTCGGCTCGGGGACCCCGGGCAAGTGCGGGTCGATCTCGATCACCCCTTCCATTGTTGGCAACAATTTTCATTTACTGGGCTTTCACGGTAGCCTTCTGCGGGTTCTAACGCCAATCGTTTTCAATAAGGAGGTGTGCATGTCTGCGCGTTGCCAGGTCACCGGCGCAACACCCGGATTCGGCAAGTCGGTGTCGCACTCACACAAGCGGACCAATCGCCGCTGGAATCCCAACATCCAACGACGCCGGTTCTATCTACCGAGCGAGGACCGCCACGTCACGCTGCGGGTCAGTGCCCGCGGCATCAAGACCATCGATCGGCGCGGCATCGAGGCCGTCGTCGCCGAGATCCGCGCTCGCGGGGAGAAAATCTGATGGCACGCAACGAAATCCGCCCGATCGTCAAACTCCGCTCGACGGCCGGTACCGGATACACCTACGTGACCCGCAAGAACCGCCGCAACGATCCCGATCGCATGGTCCTCAAGAAATACGACCCGATCGTTCGACGGCACGTCGACTTCAAGGAGGACCGCTGATGGCCAAGAAATCGAAGATCATCAAGAACGAGAAGCGCAAGGAGATCGTCGCCCGCTACGCCGAACGGCGCGCGCACCTCAAACGCGTCATCGCCGATCCGACCGCGAGCCCACAGGAGCGTGACGACGCCCGTCGCCGCCTGCAGGCACTGCCCCGCGACGCCAGCCCGGTGCGCATCCGCAACCGCGACGCCGTCGACGGCCGTCCCCGGGGATACATCGGCAAGGCCGGCCTGTCCCGAGTCCGCTTCCGCGAGTTGGCACATCGCGGCGAGCTGCCGGGGATCGCCAAGTCCAGCTGGTGACCTCGCACACCGACACCGGCCCACACCTTCTACATCCGTCACCCTGAGGAGGACATCCATGCCCCCGTCGAACACCAAGCGCGGCAAGCGCCGCGACGAAACCCCGCAACGACCACGAAACAAGCTGACCGCCATGGGCATACACCCGACCGGTCGGGATCCGGTGGACTACAAGGACATCGAGACGCTCCGGCAGTTCATCTCCGATCGCGGCAAGATCCGGCCGCGCCGGGTCACCGGGCTGACGCCGCAGCAACAGCGCCAGGTCGCCACCGCGATCCGCAATGCCAGAGAAATGGCGTTGTTACCCTTCGACTCCCGACGCTGACGCCGGGTTCAGCCGCCCTGGAGCTCGAGGCTGATCTCCTCGGCGTCGAGCTGATTGAGGACTCGCGACAGCGCCGCCGAGGAATAACTGCCCTCGCGGCGCAAACTCAGCAGTCGCGCACGCTGGACCGCGATGATCTCCCGGCGCACCGCCCGCATCTGCGCGCGCTCGGCGAGGTTCAGGCCGTAGGTGGCGCCCGTCCCGATGGCGGGCCCACCGTCGCGGTTCCCACCCTCCCCACCCCCGTCGTTCATGTCCCCGTCATTCATGTCCCCGTCATTCATGTCCCCGTCATTCATGTCCCCGTCATTCATGTCCCCGTCGTTCATGTCCCCGTCGTCGCCACCGACGTCCTCGGCCTCACGAGTGGCCTGCTCGATACGCGCACGCAGCCAAGGGATCTCACGCACCATCTCCGATTGCGCCATCGCGGTCTGCATGGTGGCGTCCATCTCGGCGCGCAACCGCAGGCGTTCGGCCCGTTTGTCCTCGACGGTGTCGGGCAGTCGCAGTCTGCGGATCAGCCACGACAGCGTCCCGCCCTGGAGGAGCAAGGACGCGGCCGCCACCACGAACGCCGTCAGCACCAGTAGCGATCGGGAGTGGGTGTCGTCGGGCAGGGTTTGTGCGGCGGCGACGGTGACGACGCCGCGCAGTCCCGCCCACACCATGATGACGCCCTCCTTACGACCCAGCGGCGCGTCGTCGTAGTAGTCGATGTCGGCCAGCGCCCGGGTGATCCGCGCGTTGATCCGACCCGCGGTCTCCGGCGACATCGTCGTCGGCGCGATCTTGTCCGGGTCGGGGTGGCGACGGAGACGGAACCGGCGTCGCCACCGCGTGAAGCGTCGGCGGACCCGGGCGTCATCACGTCTCGACGTCCCGGCCGTGGCGGTCGCGGTGTAGTTCTCCAGAATCGGCCGCATCGCCTCGCCGCGTTGTCGACGCCGATCGACCCACCACACCAGCGGCACGATGTAGACGGCCCGGATCGCCAACGCCACCCCGAGAGCGGCCAGGCCGAGCCAGACTGCGTGCTGTACCCCGTTGTGTTCGTTGACGACGTCTCCCATGAGGCCGAACAACTCCAGGCCCATGAGGAAGAAGACGCCGCCCTCGGCGAGCATCGCGATCATGCGCCAGTTCTGGGTGTCGGAGATGCGGTGGCGTGGGGTGAGGAAACGCGCCGCCCCGGCGCCGGTGATCAGCCCGGCGGTGACGGCCGCGACCAATCCCGATGCACCCAGTTCCTCGGTGGGCAGATACGCCAGGAACGGGACGGTGAATGAGATCGCCGTATTGACGGCCGGGTCGTGGACCCGGGCCCGCACGCGCAGATTGAGCATCCCGATGACCGCGCCGATCGCCACAGCCACCACCACGGCGTACACGAAGTTGACCAGTACTCCCCAGAAGGAGATGGTCGCGGCCGTGGCGGCGATCGCGGCCCGCAACAGCACCAGCGAGGTGGCGTCGTTGAGCATGCTCTCGCCCTCGAGCACCGCGGTCACGCGCGAGGGCACCCCGAGTTTCTTGGCGATCGATGTGGCCACCGCGTCGGTGGGACTGACGATGGCCCCGAGCGCCACCCCGGTGGCCAATCCGATCCCGGGAACCACCGCCCAGAAGAAGAACCCGAGAGCCAGCGCGCTGACCAGCACGAGCAGCACCGACAGCGCGCTGATCGTCCCGAAGTCGCGTCGGAACTCCATCGCCGGCATCTGCACGGCTGCGGCGTAGAGCAGCGGCGGGAGCACGCCGACGAGAATCCACTCCGGGTCCAGGTGCAGGGCCGGGACGATCGGCATGATGCCGATGGCAGCACCGATCACCACCAGCGCCAGCGCCGCGGGCACGCGAATACGCGGAGCGAATTCGGTGACGGCAACGATGAGCAGAATCGCTCCGACGACGATCAGGATCTTCTCCATGCCCCACATCGTCTCCCGAGGGCCGGTGCTCGAGCCAGGCGGATTCCAACGGCGTCAGGGTCGAGCGGCGCAATACCGTACGGGCGTCCGGCAAACATGAGGACACCTGGCACACCGTCGACTGTGACATTGACTGTTGACACAAGAGGGTGGGCGCCCTTACCGTCAGTGACAACGATTGTTGTCGCATGACGCCCGACGCCACCGGCGTACGACGCCCCACCGATCTCGGAGGAGACCGACGATGACCCAGGCTCTCAAGTACGTCCCGGAACACGACAAGTCCGACGCCGACAACGACTACAACCAGGTCCTCGAAGACCTGTCGGCCGCGTCGGTGCATCGCAACTTCGACCCCTACCTCGACATCGACTGGGATGCCCCGGAGATGGCGGTCGTCGCGGATGATCCGCGGTGGATTCTGTCCTATGACGTCGATCCGATCGGACGCCACCCGTGGTATCAGGCGCTCCCGCAGGACAAGCAGATCGCGATCGGCATGTGGCGTCAGGCCAACGTGGCCAAGGTCGGGCTGCAGTTCGAGTCGATCCTGATCCGCGGTCTGATGCAGTACAGTTTCGCACTCGACAACGGCGACAAGCGGTTTCGCTACACCACGCACGAATCCAAGGAGGAGTGCAACCACACCCTGATGTTCCAGGAGCTGGTGAACCGCATCGGGATGGATGTTCCCGGGGCCAAGACCTTCTACCGCCGGATCTCGATGTTCGTCCCACTCGTGTCGACGATCTTCCCGACGGTCTTCTTCTTCGGCGTGCTCGGCGGTGAGGAGCCGATCGATCACCTGCAGAAGGACTTCCTGCGCACCACCGACAGCCTGCACCCGGCGATGGCCGCGGTGATGCAGTTGCACGTCGCCGAGGAGGCGCGCCACATCTCCTTCGCCCATCACCACCTGCGCGAGACGGTCCCGAAGAAGAACCGCTTCCAGCGCTTCGCGCTGTCGTTGGCACTGCCCATCGCCATGCGTCTGCTGCTGGGAGCGATCATGGTGCCCCCGCGCAGTTTCCGTCGCGAGTTCGACGTCCCGGACTCGGTGATGCGCGAGATCTTCTGGCGCTCACCGGAATCCAAGCGTGTGCGGCGCAACGTCTTCGGTGATGTCCGGATGCTCGGCGAACAGTGCGGCCTGATGAATCCGGCCTCCCGCACGTTGTGGCGCGCGCTCGGCATCTCGGGTCGCTCATCGCGGTTCCGCAGCGAACCGGTCTACACCGCGCCCTGATCGCCCCGGTCCTCGGTCGCCCGTCCCTCGGTCGCCGCTCACCGGCGTAGCAAGCGTCCGGTCCCTTCCGTCGAAGCAAGAGATCGCTCATCCCATGCCCCATGTAGTCACCCAGGCTTGCTGCGGCGACGCGTCGTGTGTGTACGCGTGCCCGGTGAACTGTATCCATCCGACCCCCGACGAACCCGATTTCGGTATCGCCGAGATGCTCTACATCGACCCCAACACCTGCGTCGATTGCGGAGCCTGCGTCACCGCGTGCCCGGTCGGCGCGATCACGGCGTCGCATCGTCTCACCGACGGCCAGGAGCGGTTCATCGACATCAACGCGTCGATGTACGCCGGCACCGTTTCGGGTGCCGCGGGCTCGCGGATCGGACTGACCGAGGCCCGCTTCCCGGTCGATCCGGGCCGACGCCTGCCGCTCGCGCCGATCAGCCACCCCGACGCGCTCGACGTGGCCGGCAAGGTGTCGGTCGGCATCGTCGGATCGGGGCCGTCGGCGATGTACGCCGCCGACGATCTGCTGCGGTATCCGCAGGTGAGCGTCACGATGTACGAGCGGCTCGATCGGCCGTTCGGACTGGCGCGCTTCGGCGTGGCCCCCGACCACGAGTCCACGCGCTCGGTCATGCGCCTGTTCGACGACATCGCGGGCCATCCGCGTCTGGAGATCCGGCTGAACACCGAGATCGGCCGCGACCTCACCCTCGACGAGCTGCGAGCCCGGCACACCGCGGTGATCTGGGCGGGCGGCGCGCCCACCGATCGCCGTCTGCAGATCGCCGGTGCCGACGCCCGTGGCGTGACCAGCGCGACCTCCTTCGTCGGGTGGTACAACGACCATCCCGATTTCGCCGACCTCGACGTCGACCTGTCGTCTCCCGAGGTCGCGATCATCGGCACCGGCAATGTCGCGCTCGATGTCGCGCGCATCCTGGTTCGTGATCCCGACGACCTCGCCGCCACCTCCATCGCACCCCGTGCGCTCGCTGCGCTGCGGTCGTCTGCGGTGCGCAGGGTGACGGTCATGGGCCGTCGCGGCGCCGAACACGCGGCGTTCACCCTGCCCGAACTCGTCGGGCTCGTCGACGGCGGCATCCCGGTGACCATCGACGCCGACGAAGTCCCCGACCCGTCGTCGACGACCGATCCGACCGCTCGCGCCAAACTCGAGGTGCTCGGCGAGATCGCCGCCCGCCCGACCCCGACGGTTTCGCACATCCGTTTCGCATTCGGCCGGGCGCCGCGCGAGATCCGTGTCGTCGACGGCCGCGCGACCGGGGTCGTCACCGACCGCCCCGACGGCGCCGCCGGCGAGGTCGTCGACGCCGGGCTGGTGCTGACGTCGATCGGGTACCGGGGCCGCCCCGTCCCCGGACTGCCCTTCGATGACGCCGCGGGTGTGGTGCCTCATTCCGGGGGACGTGTCATCGCCGACTCGTCGACCGGCGAGGCGATGCGCGGCATGTACGTCACGGGGTGGATCAAACGTGGGCCGTCGGGGTTCATCGGCACCAACAAGACCGACTCCGCGGAGACGGTCGGGTCACTCGTCGACGACCTCGAAAGCGGCGTGCTCACCCCCGCGGGAAGCTCGCGGCGACGAATTTTATCCCGACTCGGCCGCGGGTGATCCCCACGAATTTGTGGACAGCTCTCACGATTTCGTGGATGGTCTGTCCCGCAAACCGGGAACGATCACGATTTGGCGTCCTTTGACTCCTGCCTGTGAATCGCCTGCTGCGCAGGGCCCCAGCGCCGAGTAACGTCGTCGGCGCGAATGGGGGTGAGCATGCCCGGAACGATCTCTCGTTTCGACTACATCGACGCGGCACGAACCATAGGCGAGCGATTCGCCGGACTCGTGCGTGACGTCGACACCCCTGATACGCGCGTCGAGTCCCGGCGAGGATGGTCGCTGGCCGACTGCGTCGGCCACATCGCCTGCGAACCCTCCCGCTACCTCGACCTGGTACACGGCAAAGACGAATGGCCATGTCATCCAAGCTTTTTGACCGACATCTACGCCAAGCAGATCGCCAACCTCCCCACCCGTGACACGTGCGCGCTGAGCGAGCGCTTCCTCGCCGATCTCAACGACCTGCTCGACACCGTCTCGCACTTCGGGGCCCGCGTGCCGATGATGCGCATCGGCGGCCGTCAGCGCGTGCGCTCGGACACCGCGCTGGGAATCCTCATCGGAGAAATGGCCGTGCGGGGTCGGGACATCGCGCGCGCCGTCGGCGAGCAGTGGGACATCGACCCGGCGATCGCGCCACTGGTGACACGAGGCGGCCATCAACTGCTGCGCCCGTGGGCCGACTCACATTCCTGCTGCGGCCACAACGCCACCTACGACATCCGCATCCGCCGCACCTCCGAGCGGATCATCTATCGGTTCGTCGACGGCCGTCTGGAGATCGACCCCACCGACCCGCCGCATCCCGATGTCTTCATCAGCATCGACGCGGAGACCGTCGTCCTCGCCGCGCACGGCCGATTCTCGCCCGGGTCGGCGTTGTTGGGCGGCCGTGCCTTCGCCTGGGGCGCCAAGCCGTGGCTGGCGCTCGGACTCAACCGGCGACTCGCCGCAGCGCGCAGTCACACGATGACGTCCTGACTTCTACAGCGATTCGCTGACGAGCACCGCCGCGGTGCCCGGCTCGAGCGCGTCGAAGATGTGCTCCACGTCGCCCGGGTAACCGATGTAGTCGCCGGGTGCGAGCTCGACGGGGTTCTCGGTCGGCCCGATCAGCGCCCGGCCGGCGCTGAGCACCACATGCTCGACGACGCCGCGGGCGTGCGGGGCCGACCGTCGCGGCGCACCCGGTTCGGCCCGGATCAGGTAGATGTCACGACGCGAACCGGGCGGGGCCGCCGACAGCAGTGTCGTCAGATAGTCGGCGTCGGCGGCCGCGATGACCGGCCCCTCCCCCGCGCGCACCACCTCGACCCTGCGTTCGGGGGCGTCGAGCAGTGCCGAGAACTGGATTCCCAGTGCGGTACTGAGCGCCCACATCGTCTCCACGCTCGGGTTCCCGACGCCGGATTCGAGCTGGGACAAGGTGGACTTGCTGACCCCGGCCTGACGCGCGAGCTCGCCGAGCGACAGGCCCGCGCGGGTGCGCTCGCGCTTGAGTCCGGCGGCGACGAGCTTCTTCGGATCGACCGACGCCGCGGCACCCGCCGACCCGTCGTTCGCTTCGTCGAACGATCGTTCTTCTTGACGTACGACAGCCATGTGTTCATCATAGTGGCCATGCGTTCGCCAGACAGTACGACTCTCACGGCCGGGAGGCCTCGCCGGCCATGGCGGGACCTGGACAACGCCACCATCCGCGCCGTCACGGTGATGTGCCTGTCGGTGATGGTGATCGGCATGTCCTACGGAGTCTCCGGACACAGCGCCGGACTCGCATGGTGGCAACTGGTGATCATCGCGACCGTCGTCCTGGCCGGGTCGTCGGAGTTCGTCTTCGTCGCCGTCCTCGCCGCAGGCGGCGCCCCGCTGCTCGGCGCCGCCGCCGGGCTACTCGTGAACACCCGCAACCTCGGGTACGGCCTGGCCGTCGGTCGCCACCTCGACCGCGGGATTCCGATGCTCGTCGGCGCACATCTCATCAACGACGAGACCGCCGCCCTGGCCACCGCCGAGACCGACCGCCGACGTGGGCGTGCGGTGTTCTTCCTCTGCGGCACAGGCATTCTCGTATGCTGGCCGCTCGGTGCGGCGTTGGGTGCCGCGCTCGGGTCACTCGTCGCCTCTCCCGATTCGCTCGGGCTCGACGCGGCGTTCCCCGCCCTGTTGGCCGCACTGGCACTACCCGCTCTGCGTGATCGGGCGACACTGGCGGCGGCGCTCATCGGTGGCGCCGCGGCACTGGCGGTGACGCCGTTCGTGCCGCCCGGGCTGCCCGTGCTCGTCGCACTGGTCGGGGTGCTGGCGACCGTCCGGCATCATTCCCGAAAGCCGGCAACCGCGGCCGCGGACGAATGCCTCGAGGCCGGCGCATCATGAGTCACTCCATCGGAATCATCGTCGGCGTGGCGGTTCTCGCGATCGGCACCTACCTGCTGCGCATCGCCGGCCCGGCCTTGCGTACCCGGATACAGGTGTCGGCGCGCACCGCCGCCCTCCTGGACCGCGCCGCCGTCGTGCTGCTGGTGTCGGTGGCCCTCACCGGAGCCCTGTACTCCGGCCACGAGGTCATCGGGTGGGCCCGTCCTGCCGGAGTGGCCGTCGGAGTCGTTGCCGCACTGTGTAAAGCGCCGATCGTGGTCGTCGTGATACTCGCCGCCGCGAGCGCCGCGGGACTGCGCGCGCTCGGTATCGCGTGATGCGCGGCTAGAACGCGCTTCCCGTGATCGGCGCGGCCCGGTCACAGGGCACCGGTTGCGGGTGAGGCGGGTCGAGCGCATTCAGAACGAAATACGCCGCCCGACGCGAACCGGCGAGACCCGCATGCTCGGTGTAGTCGACCGAACACCCTTGTTGCACAACGATGTTGTGGACGTTCGCACCACCGGGAAGCTGTCCGGACGTGTACGGGACGACGAGTTCGTCGTAGCGGGTGCTGATGTTGGTGTAGGTGATGTTCGGCAGGTACACGCCGCCGGCGCGCAACTTGGTCAGAAACGGTGACGTCGGATCGAATTGGGCGCAGGCCTGACACAGCGGGAATTGTGCGTCGGTCAACCCGAGTCCACGCAGCAAGGGCATCAGCACGGCGGCGCCGCCGACGTTGGTGCCCTGCCACAGCGGCGCCAGTGAGACGTACTTGTCGATCTTGTTCGCTCCGCCGAGGAATTTGGCGTAGTAGTCCGGGATCACGGTGCCCTGGGAGTGGCCGACGATGTCGACCTTGCGGGCCCCGGTGGCGGCGAGGACCTTGTCGACGAAGGTGGCGAGCTGCGCCGCACTGGACTCCATCGGCTTCATGCCACCCACCGCGCTGACCGGCCACGGCGCTCCGTCGATCACCCCGTAGGTCAGTGCGAAGACGCAGTACCCCCGGTTCTTGAGCAACGGCACATAGGTACCCCAGTTGGTTTGCTGTGAGCCACCCGTTCCGTGCACGAGCACCACCGGCTCCGGATGCGCCGTCGACGGCTTGCACCCGAAGTCATTGGAGCCGGGCAGGGAGCCGCCCGGATGGGCGAGTTCGTCGGGGATGCCGCCCAGAAAGTTGTAGGTCACCGGCAGATCGGCCCGGGCGATTCCGCCACCCGAGCCGATGAGCAGTGTGACTGCGGCGGCGAGCACACCGATGACGACGACGATCCCCCGGAACCTCATGGAGGCAACCTAGCAAGCGCTTGGGTGATGGATTCGATGTTCGCCGAAATCGGCGATGGGATCCCCGGGCCGTCGGCTACCGATCCGCGATCAGGTCGGCGAGCGCCTCGGGGACGATGCACAGGGTGTCAGCGATCTTCTGAACCGTCGCCGCGTCATCGATTGCGCCGGTCAGGACGCCGCGCGCCTCGTCGACGTCCACTCCGGACTCGTCGGCGACAGCTTCGAACGTGGGGTCGATGCCGACGTCGCCGAACATCGATTCGAACTTCGCGGGAACGCGAGTTGCAGTCATGGCGAAAGCGTACGCGGGCCCTCCGATGTCAGGTATCGGCGGAAAGTATGAGACCCTGGTTACGGGTCGTCGCATCGACGGCCCAAAGCAACAGGAAGAAGTAGCAGGATGGCACAGGGAACCGTCAAGTGGTTCAACGGCGAAAAGGGCTTCGGCTTCATCGCCCCCGATGAGCAGGGTGAGGACGTCTTCGTCCACTTCTCTGCGATCACCGGGAACGGATATCGCACCCTCGAGGAAGCCCAGCGCGTCGAATTCGACGTCGAGCAGGGCGCCAAAGGACTTCAGGCCACCAACGTGAGCGCTCTGTAAGAGTTCTCGCTTCGGCCTTTCGGCCCCGGCACCGATTCGGTGCCGGGGCCGAGCCGTATCCGGACCCCATCCACCGGCCTGTCGCCTGCCGCTCGCCGTCTGCTGCTGTAGGGTCGAACCCGTAGCCCGCGCACACCGCGCGATCCGGCCGCCCACTCGCCTCGCCCATCACCGACGGCTGATGTGGATCGTCATGCGTGAGAGACCCTCAACGATGACGGATTCTCGCAACTTACCCTGACGAACGGCGTCACCCACAGACATCGAGGACCCCGATGGACCACAACCTCTTTTCACATCAGAACGAAAACCCCTCCCAGACAGACGATCTGACACAGAATCCGATGTCTTTCCAGCTCGTGTTCTCCGACACCGCAGAGCGCCGCGCCGCGGATTCCGCACGCGACTCCGGCGGTCGCCGTTCCGGCCGATAGTCGGCCCGCCGACCCGCTCGGCCGCACGTCACCGCAACCACCGGCGGAGAGCCACGGGCTCCCCCGCCGGCGGTCTTCTCCTGCCGCAGAGTCGCCTGCTGTAGAGTCGGCCCGGTAGCCCGCGCACACCGCGCGAACAGGCCGCACGATCATCTCCTCTCTCAATGGCGTCGCACGACGCCGACGGCTCAGATCGCCGCACAGTCGATGCCACGCGACGCATCCACCCGCCGATCGGGCCGGTGGCCGACTTCCGCTCTCGCACAACACGTCAGCCCGACCCACTTCACTGCCGGCGCGCAGCACCACAGATCGAGGCACTTGTGTCCCCCACCCGAGAACTCTCGGCCCCCCGCAACGAATTCGTGAGTTCTTACACGGAGCTGGCCGCCGAGGTTCGCGCCTCCGGCCTTCTCGACCGTCGCCGCAACTACTATCTGGTCCGCATTGTCGCCACGTCGGCGAGTTTCTTCGCGCTCTGGACGGTGGTTCTCCTCCTGGGTGATTCGTGGTGGCAACCGGCACTCGCCGTGCTGCTCGCCGTGGTCAGTACCCAATTCGGTTTCCTCGGGCACGACGGTGCCCATCGCCAGATGTTCGCCTCGGCTGCGGCCAACGAGTGGACGGCTCGCATCGTGGCCGCGGTGGGCGCAGGACTCTCGCTGCACTGGTGGCGCGGCAAACACAATCGGCATCACAAGGCGCCCAACCAGATCGGGACCGATCCCGACATCATCGACGGCCCGATCGCCTTTGTTCCCGACGTCGCGGCGCGGCGGTCGGGCATCGCCGCGTGGCTCACCCGTCGGCAGGGCTGGTTCTTCTTTCCATTGCTGACTCTCGAGGGCGCCGCCCTGCACGTGGCCAGTATCCAAGGACTCGTCACCAAAGCACCTGTGCCGCATCGATTATTGGAGCTGTCACTCATCGTGGCCCGGCTCGGCGTGGCGACCGTCCTGCCATTCGTGGTGATGACGACGGCCCAGGCCGTCGTGTTCGTTCTGCTCCAGATGGCCGTGTTCGGCGTCCTGCTCGGCGGCGCTTTCGCCCCGAATCACAAAGGTATGCCGTTGGTGCCCAAGGATGTACGTGTGGATTTCTTGCGCAGGCAGGTACTCATGTCGCGCAACATCCGCGGCGGGCGGATCATCGACTTCATGATGGGTGGCCTGAACTATCAGATCGAGCATCACCTCTTCCCCAGCATGCCGCGCCCCAACCTCGCCAAGGTCCGGCCGCTGGTGCAGGCGCATTGTGCGCGCCACTCGGTCACCTACACCGAGACATCGCTGATCGACTCCTACGCCATCGTCGTCCGATACCTCAACCAGGTCGGGCTCGGCGAACGCGATCCGTTCACCTGCCCCCTGGTTCGTATGTATCGCTGAGGCCCCGCCTCACACGCTCAGACCCGCACGTCACCGACCCCCGGTTCGCCGACACCTCGCTCACCGACCCCTGGCTCCCCGACCCCGTGCTCGCCGATCTCGGCCGACATCCGGGCCGAGAGGTGATAATTCATCACCGCCAGGGCGACGAGGCCGACAGCGAGGTTGCTCAGGGCGCCGAACCCCTCGAGCGCAAAGTCGACGAGCGCATTGCTCAGCGTGAAGATCAGTGCGGCGAGTCGCAGCAGACGAAGCGGCCAGGCCTGCTCGGTTCGGCGGCGGGCGAGCATTCCCGGTATCGAGAGCAATGCTGTCGCAATGCCACTGATGAACAGAATCCATGCGGCATGCCGGTTTCGACTGAGTTCGAGGTACAGGTGGAGTTCGCCGCTGTCGATGTGTCCGACGAACAGCTGCCACGCCCCGAGGACGGTCGCCCACACCGAGGTGATCACCAACAGGGCGCCGAACACCGTCACCCAGCGGGGGCTGCGCGCGAACCCGGGGATCAACCGCACGGCCCGAGCCCGCAACGCCACGAGCCGGTCGGGACCGGTGGCGCTGGTGGAGAGCAACTCTCGGATCGTGGCGATCTGCGTCGGGTCGCCACCTCGATCGGCGGCATAAGCGAGAAACCACTGAGCCTGCGTCCGTCGACGGGGCGGCAAACCGTGACTCACCCCGTCGGCGGCGATCGACGCGGCGTTCGCCAGCGCCTCGGCCACGGTCGGTTTCGCGAGGTCTCGGACCACCCTGCTGATCACCAGCACGACCACGACGAGGATGTACATGATCTCCGCCGACGGTCCGTAGAAGTAGTCGTTGTTCTTGGTGACGAATTTGCCGACCTCGTCGAGGAACAGCCCGAATCCGATGCCGCCGAGGGCAACCGCAGCAAGGCGAACGGTGGCACCGAGAAACAGCCACCCGACGATGAGCGCGATCATCATCAGCGCTCCACCCCACAGCGCATGCGCGATGTGGAGTGTGCCGCCACCGATCTGCGGATAGCCGGTGAGCCGAAGATAGGCACGCGTAACGAGAATCGTGCCGATGGTGAATATCAGAAACCATTCGACGGTCGTGGTCCCGTAGGCGCTACGGACCACGACCGCCGTTCTCTGGGGCCGTGACATCGTCCGATTATGCTGGCTCGACGTCGGCGCAATGCCGGTTTCGACGGGTTCGTGTCCAGACCTCACCCCCCGCTGGTCCGGCGCATCCATGTCGGTGATGCCCCCTACTGCAACACCACCGACCGGCCCGCCGATCGCGCACTCCGGCATTCGCCATCATGCCCACGGGGAACCCAACCACAGCTCACCAAATTCGGCAAGATAAAGAATTCAATCACTTTCATAAATCGCGAAAGTGCGCGATCCGGCTACCGACGTCAGCGAGCGGTGGCGATCCCCAGCGACGGGAAGAAGTAGCACGTCGCATTGCCTTTGTTGACGGTGCCGTAGATCGCGGAGAGCACGGTGCCCGAACCGGTGTCGACCAGGCCGCCGCGGACGCCGTTGGAGGGCAGTGCGTTCACCACCGAGGCGAGCGCCTTGTTTGCCACGGTTTGCGCCTCCGGAACCCCGGCGGCCTGAAGTCGCTTTGCCACGGCGTTGACGAGAGTCTCGGCCAAGCCGCTCATCGGCGCCCCCAACCCGCCTTGGAAGGTGTTGACGTTGAACCACGCCACCTGCATTCCCGACTTGTTGCCGGAGTCGTTGAACGTGCCGACCGGAACGAAGCCGTAGAGGATCTCGCCCTTCCGGACGGCGTTGATGTCACCGACGACAGGAAAGGTCAAATTGCCCAAGCCCGGCGTATAGGGCCCCGCAATCGCTCCGCCGAGCGCCGATGGAAAGGTGAAGTCGGTGCAGGCGCCGATGGTCGGGGTGAACGGGGTGATGCCCAGCTTCTTCAGAACGGCGTTCGCCGCGCCGATTCCGTCGACAACGCTCGCCGCGTCCTGGGGGTGCGGGGTGATCGCGTCGAGAGCCTGCTTGGCGGCCAGCGCTTCTCCGGTCGGTGCCGCCGACGCCGCAGGTGCCCCCAGTGCCGAACCCGCGACAAGCGCTACGGACACGGTGGCCGCGGCCACGAGGCCGCGGAAGCTGATCTTCATTGAGTACTCCTCGATCGACGGTTCCCAACGTCGGACGATATCGCAGTCGGCGGGCGATACCGCAGTCGGAGGTCGGCAGCGAGAGAATTCTTGCCTTTCACCGAATGGGCCGGTTCGTCCGGTCAACGGATACCGAGCACGGTCGATTCGAGCGCACAATCGACGCAATTGTCGCTCGCTTCTTCATCACATGCTCTCGGCCCGCGACTTCCTCTGCGCAAAGGAGCCCCACCAGTGACAGCGCCATTCGGTCCACCACCCCCCTTGCCGGTCCCGCCCGGCCGCAAGAAGCGTCCGTTGGCGATCGGGCTGGGGATCATCACGGTGCTGGTACTCATGTTGTTCTCGTGCGGAGTCGGATCGGCCATGCACGGCAGCGACAAGGCCGCGGCCCCGGAGACGCGGACGGTGGTCAGTACGGTCACCGCGACGATGACCGAGACCACCACCGCCACCGCTGTCGCGAGCACCACCACGCCGGCGCCCACCACCAGCGAGCAGACGGGCGGTCCGACCGTGGCGCGTGGGCTCATCCCACAAACGACGACCCCGATCACCACCGATGCGCCGGCTGCGCCGACCACCGACGAGGGATCGAGCGTCTACTACAGCAGTTGTGCCCAGGCACGCGCCGCCGGAGCGGCGCCGCTGCACGTGGGAGACCCCGGCTACCGAGCCGGACTCGACCGTGACGGCGACGGAGTGGCCTGCGAATCCTGATCGCGCGCTTGGCTGTTCGCTCGATTTCCGCACCCCGGCGTGCCGCCACCACCGGCCGGGGAATCTGGTCGAGTCCCGCCGATACGAATACAGATCCCACCGATCCGACACGACACGCCGAGTACCGGGCCTTTGTCACGGCGTGTCTGTGTCAACTATATTCGTATCCGACCGGCCGGTCAGCCGGCAGTACGAACCGGACGGACGGTCGTCCCACGCCGGGTAGAGCGTCGAAACAGTTGTGGGACACGGCTTTCGGCTCGCCCACCGGCCCCAACCGTTGCCATTGAAGGGCATGATCGGCCCCGCTCCCCGTCCTCATTGCGAGGCGCGATCGGTGAGTACCCCCCACCTATCGAGTGATAGACGCGCCTCTCGCGTCGCGGCCTCAGCTCGCTGAGCCGATCCCGCCACCCTTCATGCCCGTTCCCGCGTCCCATACAGCCAGGCCACGAACTCTCACCCTGCATCGGCCACCGTTCAGTGATCAGCTCGACCATTCGTCGACCCACGTGTCATCGAGCGCGGCGTCGCTGCGCATGAATACGATTCCACTCCCTCCGCGCCCAGCGGGCGGACAACCTTGGCGAGCCCCCATTGGCCCGCTCGGTGCTTGACGGGCATCGGTGCCAATTCGTGCGTCGATTCGCGCCTCTGTTGACGTCGATCTTCTTGAGTGTTGCGCCAGATTCGGACCGTAAGGGCCCTCGCCAGAGACCAGAAATGGACAGTCTTTGATGCACTGGTCTGTCCAGTACGACGGATTACCGTCGGAGAGAGCGATCAGTCGTGTACGCGGTCTCCAGCGATCGAAGACAGAAGCGGCGCCAGCCGGTAGTCGATGAACTTTCGCATCACCAGCGCGGTTGTAGTCTGCTCGACACCCTCAATGTCGAGGATGCGTCCGGCAACTCGGTAGAGATCGTCTGCTTCTCGGGCGACCACATGAATCAGCAGGTCGGTCACGCCGCCGAGGCCATGAACCTCAATGACTTCCGGTATCCCGTCGAGCGCAGCAGAAATGCGGGAGAGCTTCTGCTGAGTCACGCGGGTAAGAATGAATGCGGTCATGGTGTACCCAAGCGAACCGGGATCGATCCGTCGTTCGAAAGACCTCAGCGCTCCCATCTGCTCGAGTTTTGCGATCCGGGCATGAACGGTGTTGCGCGACAGCTGCGTAGTTGAAGCCAGGGCGATCGTGGTGGCTCTCGGATCGTCCTTGAGCGCGAGGAGAATTCGGGCGTCGATAGAATCGATCATCTTCCCGCTCATTGGCACCGCCTTCAGGTCCGTGTGATAGACGACGTAAGCAGAATTATCATCAATGTTCCGATACGACAGATGCCGCGGAACGACGAGGGCACGGACCGCAACGGATGCTCGGGAGCTGACCATCCATCTCTGCGCGCGGCCGAACGAATGCATTCATACTCTCGCCGTGGCCGCTTTGGCTCATCCACTGATCCTGGCGGTCTGGTTCTTCCACTCGTGGGCACGCAGTTCGTTCTTTCGGACTTTCCCCGTTGACGTCTTGGGAAGTCCTGACACGAACTCGATGACACCCGGCGTTTTATAGGACGCAATTCGTGCTCTCACGTGCTCTCTGAGCGCAGCTTCGTCAAGGCCCGAGTTCGGGATCGGCACCACGAACGCCTTCGGTCTCTCCCCCCACTTGTCGTCAGGAGTACTCACGACTGCTACTTCCAGTACTTCAGGATGCGATAAGAGGGCATGCTCGACCTCAATGGTGGAAATGTTCTCGCCTCCCGAGATGACGACGTCCTTGGCGCGATCAAGCAGCTGAACGTAGTTGTCTGGATGCATCACACCCAGGTCACCCGAATGGAACCATCCGCCCTCGGTCGCCTTTCGGGTTCCTTCTTCGTCTCGGAAATACCCCTTCATCACGCCGTTACCGCGCATCACGATCTCACCCATCTCGCGGCCGTCGGCTTCGACATCTACCAGCTCCCCTGTCTCGGAACGCTTCTCGCGCACGACGCGCACACGCTGGCCTGAGATCAGGCCAACACCTTGTCGGGCCATCAACTGCGCTCGGCGATCATCATCGAGCCCAGTCCATTCGGGCTGCGGTTCGCAGACGGTGTAGGGGCCGTAGGTCTCAGTGAGCCCGTAAACATGCACGACCGACGCTCCGAGCGCTCGGAGCGCCGCAATGATGGTCGGGCTCGGCGGTGCCCCGCCACTCGATATCGTCAACGGGGTCGGCAGGGTATGAGCCTGCTCGGCGTGGGCCAGCATGGTCAGGACGGTCGGTGCTCCGTTGAGGTGGGTGATCTGATGCTCATCGAGCATCGACCACACTGTGTCGGCACGAACGCCACGCAGACACACATGGGTTCCGAGCGCCGCGGTGACCGCCCACGTGGTGCACCAACCGTTGCAGTGGAACATGGGTAATGTCCAAAGGTACTTGGTCGACGCGTCGAAGCTCGAGTGATGCACACCGCCAAGCGAACTCAAGAAAGCTCCCCGGTGTGAGTACAAGACACCTTTTGGTCGTCCGGTGGTCCCAGAGGTGTAGTTGATCGAAATGTCCTGCTGTTCATCATCGACGGCCCACGGGAGATCCGGACCGTGACCGCCCGCCAGAAACTCGACATAATGCAGGCCCAGCGCCGTCGGAGGCTTTCCGCCGTCGCTGCCGGGCAGCGAGATCCACTGGTGGATGGTCGTGAACTCGAGCTCAGAGGAAAGCAGCGGCCCGAGCAGATCCTCGTCCCCGAACAGGAACCGGGCTCCCGAGTGACTGCAGATGTAGTCAACTTCGGCGGGTGCCAAGCGGGTGTTGATTGCGACGAGAACTCCACCAGCGAGAGGAACCGCGTAGTGCGCGATGAGCATTTCGGCGGAATTGCCGGCGAGGTACGCCACTCGTTGACCGTCGTCGAGGCCGGCGTTGCGAAGAGCCTTCGCGAGCTTCTGTACCTCATCGGCAAATTCTGCGTATGTCCAGCGCCGTTGACCGTCGATGATGGCGACCTTCTGCGGTACGACTTCGTTTGCGCGCTCCAGGAACCGAAGCGGCGTGAGCGGGACGTCGAGAGTGGTCATTCATACCTCCCCAATGGGCCACGTGGCCGAAGTGAAACCAAGGATCTGTTGTTCAGCGTCACCGCTGCCCCCCCGAGGCGGCAATCAGGATGCAGCGACATGACGGTGTTGTGGCTCGGGTCGGCACTCGATGAGACGGGCCGCCCCGAGCTCGGAACCATCAGGCCAGCCGACCACCCACGCACTGCTGATACCGAAGTGGTTGAGAACGGCGACGACGGCTCCGCGGGCCAGTTCGAACTTCTCGGTCACGAAGTACTCAGTGGTGTCCCGCAACGTGATGATCATCCCACCGTGTTCGGGGACCCGATAGCGGTCGGCCTCGAGGTCGAGCCGCCCGTCAACGCCGGCGGACTCGTGGTCCGATTCCCAACGGGCGCAGGCGGTCAGCACATACACCGTGGGGATCTGCCCGGGAACCAGGTGCCCGGCCAGCACCGTATGGGTTGCGCCAGTCACCTCGTCGGCGAAGTCGATGAGGAAGGGACCCTCGACACCGAGCTTCACAGGTCGCTCGGCGAGTCGCCGCAGCCGTCCGCCGTGCGCAGTGCCCTGGCGCAGGATGTAGTGAGCCAGGCTGTCGGCGCTGACGGTCTCGATCTGATGCCTGATTGCGAAATCGGCGAGTTCGTCCCCTTGGAGCAGGTCTCCGTCATCGGTGAGCAGGGTCGCCACCACCGCGACCGGTGCGAGGCCTGCGATCGTGCACAGGTCGACGGCCGCTTCGGCCGTGCCTCGCTGCTGGAGCACTCCTCGGTCTGCGGTTCTGATCGGCACCACATGGCCCGGGCGGGTGAGGTCGTCGGCCTCGGTGCCGAATGCGGCAAGTACGCGCATCGTATGGGCGCGATCGACGGCGCTGATTCCTGTTCCGATTCCTTCCGCCGCATCGACCCCGACACCGTAGGCCGGGGTCCGCATTCTCGCGGGGTCATCGGCCTGTTGGGCCGGCAGATTCAGCTGGTCGGCTCGCCCGGCACTCATCGCTGCGCAGAGGAACCCCGACGTGTATCTGATGGCCCACGCGACCCAGGGGGCTTCCGCCCGCTCGCCCGCGATGACGATGTCAGCTGCCGACGGCGAGCCACCACCACCGGCAGTCATGATGATCGGGCGCCCCGTCGCCAGTGATTCAGCTGCGCGGTCAACCCGACCACGCCCGCCGGCACTCATTGGTCGAGTCCAACCAGAGAGCGAAATCCGCTGTCGTGAAAGACAAGTGGCGCTACGGTGCCATCCATCCAGATGCGGTTCACCTGGAGCAGAACGACGTCGTGATCGCCTGCCGGGAACGAGGTCGTGATACTGCAGTCCAGCCACGCCGCGGCCTCGGCGAGAAAAACCGCGTTCGACTCGCTGGAAAACCAGGATATACCGGCGAAACGGTCCACGTTTTTCGCAGCGAGCTGCCGAGATTCGGATTCCTGTTTGGCGGAAAGAACCGAGATGCCGATGTGGTCTTCTTCCGACAGTTGCGGCCAGGTCGTGGAGGTGTGCTGAACGCAGATCGAGACCAGCGCCGGATCCATGGAAACCGGAGTGAATGAGGTTGCCACGATGCCGACTGGCTTCTCTGCGCGGAGGGCACAGAGGGCCGCGACGCCGGTGGGGTACCGGCCATACAGTCGCCGCAGCCGCGAGGTGTCCTGCGCTGAATCTCCGGTCTTCACCGGCTTGAGATCACTCATGTTCATTGCCACCTTTACCGGTCATCAGGGACTGGTGAGATCACCAGAATGGTTCGTCATGTCCGTTGCCGTAGGGCCGCTTTCGGCATCTGGGAGACCACGGGCGTCGGTGTGCTCCACGATCAGCGAGGTGACCGCCTCCATGCACTTCAATCCCAAGTCCGCAGTGGCACCGCGTGGGTCGCCCAGGATACCGTTTGGCGACACCGAGTGAATTCCCTCGTCGAATGCGCGTCCGAGGAGTTCACTGTCCACGATTCCGGTGTAACCACATTCGAAGGCGTCCGAACGCACCTGTTCTGGCCACAGTGCGAGCAGCACTGCCGTCTCGGCGATATCCGCGTGGCCACCGACATTCGCCCCCAGCCCATCCGACTGCTCCGTACACCGGCGCCAGGTGTCGATGATGGACTCGCCGTCGGTGAACAGAGCGACCGACAAGGGTGCGAGATTTCGTTTCAATCGTTGCTCGAACTCGCGCATCACCGGATGGTTGCCGATGTGCGCGGAGAAGATGATCGCGCGTTCAAAGCCATATCCGGCAAGAGGTCCCAGGTAATCCTCGCAGATGGCCTCGAGTGTCGAGGACCGAAGGGACAGGCTTCCGGCAAAACCCAGATGGTGCGGAGAGTATCCGACTCGGACGGTCGGCAGGACCAGAGCGTTGCCCAGACGACGGGCGATCCGAACCGCCAGTTCGTCGGCATGCAGGGCGTCCATCGCCAGCGGGAGGTGTGGGCCATGTTGTTCGGTTGCGCCCAGCGGCAGAACCGCCGTGCGCATGCCACTCTCGATCGCAGCAGCGACCTCGGGACTGGTGAGGTAATCCATTCGCAGTTCAGGATGTGTCGCGCCATCCGACGCCGGTGGGTTAATCACGATCGGCCCTGGAAAGGCGTGCCTGACGGGCGATCTCGGTGTGCTCGTCGACGTCGTACATGGTCTCGACCAGCTCGGCGAACGAGGTGAGCACATTCGCGCGTCGAACGGTTGCCTTCAAGGTCAACTCCCCGGCGTCAGCCGACAATGCCCGCGGTAATACTCGGAAGTCCTTCAATTGCAGCGGCCGTGCGAGTTCGGAGTTGACCTCGTCGATCCACTGTCGCAGCGCGCGGTCACGCTCGTCGGAATCCAGCTCTTGCGCCTGCTCGCTGATGGCAAGCAATGACGTCAGATACTTGCGCCCCTCACCGACGACGATCGCCTCGTCAATCAACTGGCTTGCCTTGAGCCTCACCTCGATCGGCTGGGGGCTCACCGATTTGCCGCCACTGGTCTTGATGAGATCTTTGCAGCGTCCGATGATCTTCACCTCACCATCTGATGCGATATCGACAAGGTCACCGGTTCGGTACCAGCCCTCCGCGTACGCATCTGCCGAGGCGTCCGGATCGTTCCAGTATCCCGCGAACAGGCATGGTGCCCGCAATTCGAGCTCACCCTCGGGCGACACACGCGTCTGCCACCGGTCGTCGGGAAGGCTTTTGCCAATGGTCCCCGGCTCGGGAAAGTCTCGGTCCCACTGCGCAACAACAGCCCCGCATGTCTCGGTCGTCCCATAGAGTTCGCGCAGATCGAGCCCCCAGGTATGCCAGAGTGCGGCCACCTCCGGTGTCATGCTTCCCGAGGCAGTCCAACTGACCGTGATTCGATCCATGCCCACCTTCGCCCGAAGCGGCAGAAACACCAGCTTCTTGCAGAGGTCGTCGATGACACGCAGATACATCGGTATCGGCGCCTGTTCCCACCTCAGCGAACTCGTCCGCCGTGCCACTCTCATGGCGAGCGAATAGGCCGCACGGAAGGCTCGGTTCGATTCTGTAACAGCCTGCAGCGCTTCAGTGGCGAGCTTCTCGTGCATTCGCGGTGGCCAGACGACCGCGCTCGGCCGTACGTTGACGAGGACCTCGGAGCGCTGCTCCATCGTGCAGTACGTAATGACCAAGCGAGTCATGATCGGGGCGAAGACCCCGATCAGTGCGGGCGCCACATGTGACAACCCCAGAAAGCCAACCAGATCGTGACGTTCACGCCCGATCTCCGGGTAGGTCATCGCCACGCCCGCGACCGAGTACTGGAGCGATCGGTGCGTGTGCACGACGCCCTTGGGCAAGCCTGTTGAGCCGGAGGTGGAGAACAGCACGGCGGGCTGGTCGATGACGCCGGCCTCGATCAGTTCGGTGTGCAGATCCGGTGCGGAGCGGGCAAGCTCGCTCCCGGATTCCCTGATCGAACCCCACGTGGTCCCGACGATCGATTCCTGGGTCGATGGGGCCGTGTCGAATCCGATCACGACGCGAAGGTGGGGCAACCGGGGCGCCACTTCGGCAACCTTGGCGAGATCGGCATCCGTCTCGGCGAAGATCGCGGTCGCCTCGCAGCTGCCGAGTACCTGCTCGAGTTCGTGGTGAGAGCTCGTGGGGTATACCCCGACGACAACGCCGTTGATGCTCAGGACCGCCATCGCGGCAATCACCCATTCTCGCCGCGCTGAGGACATGATGGCGATGCGGTCCCCGTCTTGCATACCCAGGTTGTGCAGGCCGAGGGCGACCTGCATGACCGCGTCGTAGTATTCACCCCAGGTGGTCGGCTGGGCCGTTCCGTCTTTCCACTGACTGAACGCGACAGTGCGCGGCTCATGCTGTGCCCGGTCGTAGAGCATCTGGGCGAACGTACGATCGACTGCCTGAAACCCTGAGCCGTGCTGTAGTACCGGAATCTTCTGGCTGCCGGGAGGCATCGTTGATGTGGGGCTGGTCGGTGCCATTGAACTTGAATCCTTGGCCTGATGGGCGGTGGTGGGACTGTCTGTCATCTTGCTCTTAACTCTTCGCAGTTCAGCGGATCACCTGCTGCTCTTTCCGGACCAGCCCTCACGTAGGGCTTTGCATGTGGGATCGTCGAAGTAGGCTCCTGCCGCAGTCAAAGTGTGCCGCAGCGACTCGGCGTCGTCCGTGTCAACCGGATTGTTCACACTCCGCTTGAGGGATGCGAAGAGCACGGGAGGTTTGCCGGCCAGCTCACGTGCAGTCTCAACGGCGATCTCGATGAGGCGTGCGGGCTCGACGACGGTTTCGACGAGACCGACCTCGATGGCGCGTCGGACATCGAAGAGTTCGCCGGAGAAGAGCATCGTTCGGACCGGACGCACGCCGAGGAGTGCCACCGCCCGCTGAATCCCCTTGTCCGCCGGCAGAAGGCCGTGGTTGATCTCAGGAAAGCCGAATCGCGCGTGATCGACTGCCAGGACGCTGTCGGTGAACAAGGCGAGTTCCATGCCGCCACCCACACAGTGGCCGTTGACGGCGCTGACGACTGGCCGCGGATATCGCTCAAGGGCGGTGAGGACCGCGTGAAAATCCCGCATGCGTCCGTCGATTTCCGATGCGCCGACTCCCTGCAGCTCCTTGATGTCGCCACCCGCGGTGAAGAACCGGTCTCCTCCGCCGGTCAGCACCACGGCCGGCGCATCGGCAACCTCGGCAAGATCAACGAACAACTGAGTAAGTCCACGGATGAGCGCGCGATTCATCGCATTTGCGGGCGGGTTGTCCATGGACACGACCAAGACTCCTGATCGGTCCACGGTGGAGAGCTCCGCGACGCTCGGGGAATAACGTTCGGTCACGATGTCACCTGGTCGTCGCGGCGCCGGATGACTCTGCCAGAGCCATGTCCGCGCCCGCGTGGGCCGACGGGAAACGTGTCTGGCGACCCTCGCGGAAAGCCTGGCGCGCCTCGAGGTAGTCGGCGCCGGCGAATCCGAGCGTCTCCAGGGCAGCAGAGAGCTCCTGCTGCGGCAGCGCGTTGGTGAGCCAGCCGGTGTTGAGAGAACGCTTGGTCCACCGGATCGCCTGCTGTGACCCATGAGCGAGATCGCCGGCTATCTCCAGTGCACGTGAAAGGACGTCCTCGTGCGGTACGGCAAGGCTGACCAGACCGATACGCTCGGCTTCTGCGCCACTGAGCCGAGCCGAAGTCAGTTGGTAGTACTTGGCTTTCGCCATGCCGACCAGGAGCGGCCAGATCAGCGACGAATGGTCACCGGCGACGACTCCGACCCGAGTGTGGCCGTCGAGCAGGACGGCATTCTCGGCCACCACGCTGATGTCGGCAAGTAGGCCCATTGACAGTCCCCACCCGACGGCAGGTCCGTTGATCGCCGAGATCAGCGGCTTGTCCATGCTGACGAGATTGTTCAGACGCCGACGCTCGGTCTCCATGAGCGCAATCGCCTCGTCGAGTGACGGATCCGGTTGGCTCACATCCATTCCGGTGCAGAACCCTCGACCGGCTCCGGTGACCACGGCCACCCGCGTCTCGGGGTCTCGGTCGATGTCGAGCCAGATGTCGGCCATGTACTCGAACATGGGCATCGTCAGCGAGTTCAGCTGCTCGGGACGGTTGAGGGTGATCAGCAGTACGCCGTCGGGTTTGCGCTCGATCTGGATCTCGTCGGGGTAACGCGCGAAGATATCGGTACTCGTCATCGGGTTTCTCCTACCATGAGACTCTCAGCCGCTTGCTGATCAGAGTGATTGAACGCTTCCAACTCGGCATAGTGGGCGGGCCTCGCGTTGCGAATGTCGGCGAGGATCGCGTCCGGGGTCCGAACGACGGCGCGCGGATTCTTGAACTTGGGAATCACGTATTTCCCGAACAGCTCGATCGACTTCATCAGCTCCTTGTGGGGGAGCCCGTCGATTCGCATGACCAGCGCATCCGCGCCCAGATCGGCGAATCGCTGGACTTGCGCGACGCAGTCCTCCGGGTCACCGACAATGAAACCAGCCGAATCATTGAGCATGTAGTTCTCATCGGTGAAATCGATATCCTTGACCGCTCCCATGTACTGGTAGTCGGCGGACAGCTTTGACAGGCGTTGGTATGCGTCTGTCGAGAGCGCGACGGTCTCGGTGAGCGTCCGCGCCCACCGGACGGCTTCTTCGCGGGTCTCGGCACAGTGCATCCCGCCGCCCACGGCGACGAGCTTCTCCGCCTGCAGTGGGTATGTGTGCGTAGCGCCCGCGAGGGCGTCGTCGTAGATGCGCAGCATGTTCTCGATGAAACCGAAGCCGAGATAGAAGCCACCAACGATCGCGCCGATTCCGAGTTCTGCTGCCGCACGAACCGATTCCGGACTTCCGGTGGCCATATGGATTGGCGGATAAGGGTTCTGCACTCCCCTCGGGACAAGGCTACGGGGAGGGATCTTGTAATGATCGCCCACGTAGGAGAACACGTCGTTGTGCAACGCCCGGCGGATGACCTCCAGGCCCTCCAATTGCTGCGCCTTGTTCTCCGCGGGAGACACTTCGAAGGCCCGAAGGGCGAGCGTGGTGTTTCCGCGCCCGACTCCGAGCTCGACGCGTCCGTTGGACAGGATGTCCTCTGTCGCAAGTCGTTCAGCGACACGCAGAGCGTGGTTGATACGGGTGGGCAGCAGCGTTACCAGGTGCACGAACCGTATGCGGCTGGTCAGCGCCATCAGATACGGGTAGATGACTTCCGGTGCCGAGGTGGTCGCCGTCCCGATCGCGACGTGCTGCTCGGACGTGCCGAAAGCGTCGAACCCAACCTCTTCGGCAAGGAGCACCTCGTCGACCAGTTCTCGGTAGCGATGTTCGTGCGTATGACCGGGCATCGTCTCGCCCTCACTCATGAAGATGAACCGCATCACAGAATCCCTTCTCTATGTGATTGATCATTAACCTAAGACCGAAGTGGCCAAGTGTCAACCAGGTCAGGCATCGGCCATGCCAAAGGGGGCATTGTGTCACTATCTATCCAGCTCAGATGCCGCCAAACGACGCTTCCCTGCCCTTTGAATGTAGCCGAGGTTCAGCGACTGCAGCACGGAGCGGCGTTAATGCTGAGTAACATTTCGTCCAGCCCCTCTCGAGGTCCGCGCCTGGGTCCTCCGACTCCGTTCGACCGGGTCACGAACGGGGCGCCGAGCTGGAGAAACCGCAAGATAGGGTGATGCCCATGGCACGAGAGACGCATATCCCTTCGGGTGCCGGCACAAGTTCGCCGCGACGGGAGCAACTGATCGCCGTCGCAGCCGAACTGTTCCTGCACGATGCGTACGACTCGGTCACCGTTGAGATGATCTGCGCCAAGGCAGGGGTTTCCGGGCCGGCGCTGTATCGCCACTTCCAGAACAAGCAGGCACTGCTGGTCGCGGTCGTGGAGAAGGGCCTTGGGGCGCTACAAGATTACGCTCGCAGCACGATCGAATCCGAGACCGATCCCGCGCGGGCGTTGCAGGCGATGGTGGACCACCACATCAGGTCCGTCATGGATGCGCCACCGACGCCTTTGATCTTCCAGAAGAACGAGCACGCGTTCTCCGAGGTCGAACGGCGTCGCATCCGGAGGGAGATGAGCAGGTACGCCGAGGAGTGGATCTCCGTTGTGATCCCCCTTCGCCCCGATCTCTCAGAACCACAGGTCCGCCTGCTGACCCACTCGGTCTTTGCGATGCTCAACGCGGTCGCAACCCTCAACAAGGGCCTGGATCGGGCAACGACTGTGTCGATGATGTCGCACGCGGCCTTACAGGCGCTGACCTCGTCGACCCTCTCGGACGGGTAGCCGCGGCAGCCGCCCGGCCACGGTGTGTCACGCACGCATGCCGACGAACCGCGGCGGCGCACTCGGCGTTAACACCAATTAACTTGCTCGGAACCAATGAGCGCCAGAAATGCGCTGTACTAACTCGCGTGGACACAACCGTTGCCAACGCTAATCACGTGGTGCGCTTGAAGTCTTCTGGTTGCACAGGGCTTCAGGCCGCTCCGGTTCAGGCTGGGTTGACACTGACGCTCAGCCTGTCTATGTTATTTCCTAATCACTTGAGATGACCTAGATCACATCGCAACGCTGGTGTCGTCCAGGTAACCCGCCCCGGAAACGTCAGCGACGATGTTTGTCCCCACCCCGGGACCGCGACCTGAGGATCTGCGCAGGAAGCCATTACTGGACCTGGCAGGCTCTGCGTCGGCGCACCATGGCCGGCGAGGGGTTGCCCTGATTCCCCGGGTCGCCGTTGCTCGGCCACACGTGTTAGCAGAGATTCACCTCGGAACAAGACCGATTCGGTCCCACACAACGCTCTGTCGCCCTGGTTTCCCCCACCCGGATACTCCACGAAGACAAAGGACGCCTCCGATGAATATGACCGTTTCCCCTTCTCAGCGCACTCGTGCCGGTGCCATCCTCGCCGCGTCCATCGGCTCGGTCGCGGCCTTCAAGGGACTGGAATCCGTCACTCCGCCGGCGCTACCCATGCTGCAGACGGAATTCGACGCTTCCCAGGCCAGTATCGCCTGGGTTCTGACCGCAGTTCTCCTGACCGGCCCCATCGCCACCCCCATCGTCGCCCGACTCGGCGAGATCTGGGACAAGCGCCGAGTTCTACTGACAGTGCTGGTCATCGTCGCCTCGGGAACGCTGCTGTCCGCACTGTCCATCTCCATGCCCATGCTGATAGCCGGCCAACTCTTGCAAGGAATCGGTCTCAGCACGGTACCGCTGGCGATAGGGATAATCCGCGAGACCCAAAGCGCTGCGCGCACGAAGGCAGCCAACGGCCTGATGGTCGGCGCCATCTTCGGAAGCACCGCAATCGCCATGTTGGCCGCCGGGCCGATCGCCGACAATCTCTCCTACAGGTGGTTGTTCTGGACCCCCTTCCTCGTTCTGGTGGGAACCATCGTTGCCGTGTGGACGATTGTCCCGAACTCGCCGACGAGTCCGACACGAGGTGGCCGTGTCGACTTGATCGGTAGCACATTGCTGGGTGCGGGGCTTGCGATCGTCCTGCTGTCGTTGACCTACGCACCCGATTGGGGTTGGTACTCAACCCCCTTCCTCCTCCTTCTCGGTCTGGGGATTCTGGTGCTGGCGCTCTTCGCATTCGTGGAGCTGGCGGTCGACGAGCCACTTGTGGACTTGCGAATCATGTTTGACTACAACGTGATCACCGCTGCAAGCCTCATGTTCTTGGCGGGTTTCTGCATCAATGTGGTCCTGGTGGTGGTTCCGATGCAGGTGCAACAGCCATCAGAGACCGGTTACGGTCTCGGTGCCAGCGCAACGCTCACAAGTCTCATTCTGGTGGTGGCCACGCTGATAGGCCTGACGGCACCGTTGGCATCATGGTTGGACAAGAACATCAGCGCGCGGGTGGCCTCGGCAGGCGGGCCGGTTTCGGTCCTCATCTCCATGGCGGTCATGATCTCCCTGGGTGATCGGGGAAGTGGGCTTCTCGTCCTGGCGGCTGTGATGCTATGCGCCTTCGGATTCAGTATCGCGATGACTCAATCAATGAATCTTGTGGTGAGTGGCGTCCCGGCCGAGCGCGTCGCGGGGTTCAACGGAGTCACCTACGCGATCCAGGCGGTCGCCGGTACCTTCGGCGCACAGATTGCGGGCAGCGTTCTGTCCACCAACTCAGCAGATGCCTCGGCCTCCCCGTCTTGGACAGGGTTTTCCACGATCTGGGGAATCTGTGCACTCGTTGCGGCGGCGGTACTGGTGTTGGCAGTGACCAATCGAAACAACCAGCGGGTCAACACGCGATAGCCCGCCACCATGTCGACGGTGAAACTTCGCCCTTCGTGACAATCGCGTTTACACCAATCGATCGGTGCTCAGCTCAGCAGTGTTCGTATTCGGGCTGTACGCGACGCGATCACAAGGACGCTGCAGGCACCTACTGCGAACGCGAGCATCACCGCGGTTGTTGCGGTGAGCCCGACGGCATCGGAGAGTGCGCCGCCGCAGATTCCGGGTACTGCCAGTCCCAGGAACATGATCACCAGGAACAGGGAGATCGTCTCTGCTCGCCGTCCGTCGTCGGCGATGTGCCCAACCGTTGCAGTGGCTCCCATCATCATGAGTCCACACCCGGCTCCCGCCATGAGGGTGCCCCCGATCAACACCGCGGATTGGTGGGCGGCCAGCGACGGGACGATAGCCCCCCATCCCACCGCGCATGTGACTGCCCCGGACGAAAGAGCGACCAGGGGCCGGAGGCGGTGCAGCGCGAACTGAGCCACTCCGATGGCTGCGAACATGCCGAAGACAAGCAGCCCACCGGCCGATTCACCGTCCAGGTTTCCCAGGTGCGCGATGGGGGCGCCGAAAGCGGCATACAGTGCCATGCTCGCGCTCGCGACCACAGCGCCCAGGGAAGCAATCGCAAAGGGGCCCCGGTGCTGTGGGGGGCGCGGGAACCGTATCCGGTGCGTGCGTAAGGATCCGCGCTCAACTGTCTCAGGCATCAAGACCACACCGATGATGCCCAAGCCGAGCAATCCGAGTACGAGCAGGTAAGGCGCCACCGTCGCAGGGGCGACGTGCGCGACGAGGAATCCCGCTGTCAGCGGGCCGAGCGCCGACCCTACCGCAATACTCGCCGAGTTGGCCAAGGCTGCGGTCTTCTTGCGTCCGCCAGGGGCCAGGTCCATGAGCGCGGCGCCAGCAGTGCCGGTCACGATACCCGTGAATATTCCCTGTAATGCCCTGCCTATCAACAGCATTGTCACATTGACAGACGTTGCGAGCACGACGATCGCAATCACGACTCCGGCCAGTGCCGGTAGAAACGCAGCGCGACGGCCGATGTGGTCCGACAATGATCCCGCGACCAGCAGGGCCACGACCGTTCCGAGTGAGTAGCACGCGAAGGCCACGGAGAGAGTCAGATCCGAAAAGCCCCAGCGCTGTTGGTAAATCGGGTAAAGCGGTGTCAGAGCATAGCTCCCCAGAAGCCCGGTCACGATGAGCGAGACCACGACCCAGAACCCCGCCGTCGGAGGGATCTGCCAGCGCCGTCCGTCCGACGCCGCGTGGGAGATCGGCGCCTCGGACGGCTCAACATTCGAAGTGGTCACGAGATGCCGCCCTTCGCGAGCAGTGCCATCACCGATTCCAGGTGCTCGGTTGCCGCTTGCTCCGCGGCGACGGGATCCTGTGCCACGATCGAAGCAAGCAGCTGATCGTGCAGGGTGATATGGCCTTTGACGCCGCCGGCCAAGCTGTCGACTACCGCCGCGATGGACTCTCGGACCGCATCGGTCATGAAGGCATAAAGGTCCAACATCAACGAGTTGTGGGCGGCGGCCACTATCGCTGTGTGGAAGGCGAGCTCTGCATCGACTGAGGCGCCGTTGTCGCTGTGGGCCATTTCGGCTCTGCGTCGCTCGAGCGTGCGTAGGTTCTCGATATCGTCTGCGGTGCGTCGACGCGCGGCCATGCCGGCCGCGTCCCGTTCGATCATGCGACGTACATCGAGAATCTCGAGGGCTTCGCTGTTGCGGAACCGCCGGGCCAACGCGGCAGCGAACCCGTCGGTCGCGGCAACATAAGTGCCATCTCCCGGTCGCGAATCGAGGACGCCGGTGTGAACCAGGGCCCGGACTGCTTCGCGCAGCGTGTTTCTACTGACCTGTAGGTCTCTCATCAATTCCGGCTCCGGCGGAATGCGGGTTCCCACCGGCCACTCCCCCGACTCGACCAGTCGCTCGAGCTCATTGATCACCTGACCGCTGAGGGTTGTTCGGGATGTTGACCGTAAAGACACAGCTTTCTCCTGACATCTGCAATAGCAACGTGGCTGAAACTACCAAACATCCTACGGTTGGATGTATGACAACCGCCACATCTCCGCTACGCACATCTCCGGCGCTGCTGTCGGCTACCCGAACCACCGGACATCCACCCCGAACCCCAGGGCACTGCGGAACCGGCCGACTGAACCTCGCACCTTCCACCGCTCTCGAATCTCGCCCTCATCTGGGACCGCAAGAGATGGCTTGCCGCGCAAGCGGTGTCTCGATCGGCGATCACTTCCCGCGCCATTCGCGCAGCGGGATCGGCCGCCTGTCCGATCCAGTGCCTGGTGAGCGCCTGTCCCGGCATGCCTCTCGTCGGAGGCCAATCGAACGAGAACCGGAGTTCAGCGCGAACGGCATCAGCGAGTCAGCCGGTGCCCATCGTGCTCATCCGCATGGCGCTGTCACCCGTGTCGGCGTGCAGTTTGCACAAGCGCACCACCCGCTCTTGCGGATACAGATCGAGTCGGTCACCGTCATGAGCAGTGCGAGGCAGTCCAGAACGGCTCGTTCGTTCGACGCGCCGCCGCTCGTGTCCACCGCTGATAGATCATCCCCACCCTTTGATGACTGTCCGCGCTTCGAGATCCGAACGTAGTCAAAGACACGTGGCGATTCCCTCGCGTACCCCGATGCCTGAGGAGCTTTCATGTCCACCCCCGTCCCATCCACACGCCGATCGACAGATGTGTTCGCCAGTGCCGATCCGTCCGTGCTCAACGCGGTCGCGGACCGCGTACTGTGGCTGTCCACCGCGATCATCCACCACGCAAACAGAGTTCGGCCAAACACGAGCGGGCTCAAAGTCGGCGGACACCAGGCCTCGTGCGCGTCGATGGTCTCGATCATGACCTCGCTCTGGTTCGAGCAGCTACAACCGGGCGACCGCGTGTCGGTCAAACCGCATGCCTCCCCGGTGTTGCACAGCCTCAATTACCTTCTCGGCGAGCTCGACGAGAAGTACCTGACGACTCTGCGCGAGTACGGGGGCCTGCAGTCGTATCCGAGCCGATCCAAGGATCCCGACACCGTCGACTACTCCACCGGCTCGGTCGGCATCGGTGCCACCGCGCCCATCTGGGGTGCCATCGCTCGTCGGTACGTCCAGACCGCGACAGGCACAGCCGAAAGCGGTCGCCAGTACTCGCTCGTGGGCGATGCGGAACTCGACGAGGGCGCGGTGTGGGAGGCGATCCTCGATCCCGGCGTCGCCGAACTCGGTGAGGTGGTGTGGATCGTCGACCTGAACCGGCAGTCGCTCGATCGGGTGGTCCCCAACATCGCCGCCGGCCGGTTGGAGAAGATGTTCGCCGCCGCTGGGTGGCAGGTCCTGACCGTCAAATTCGGCGCGCTCTTGGAGTCGCTGTTCGCCAAACCGGGCGGAGACGCCCTGCGTACCCGCATTCTCGAGATGCCCAACCCCGAGTACCAGCGGCTGCTGCGCTGCTCGGCCGACCAGGTGCGCGATCGCCTGCCCGGTGCCGGCCCCGGCGGTGTCGACATCATGGCACTGCTTGCCGACCTGGACGACGAGACGCTGTTGGCCGCCATCCGCAACCTCGGCGGGCACGACATGGCCGCGCTGATCGAGGCCTACCGACAGATCGACGACACGCGTCCCACCGTCATCATCGCCTACACGATCAAGGGCTACGGGCTACCCACCGAAGGACATCCGCAAAACCACTCATCGCTGCTCAGTGTCCAGGAGTACCAGCAACTGGCCGAGCGGCTCGGCCGCGACCCGGATACACCCTGGGGTCGATTCGACGACGACTCCGAACCTGCACAGTTGTGCGAGACCACCGCCGCCCGCCTGCGTCGGGAACCGATTCCCCCCGCTGACGTTCCCGCCGTGCCGGTCGACAGTGGACGCACTCCGAAGGGCACCGCGAGTACCCAGGCCGGCCTGGGTCGCGTGCTGCTCGACCTCACCCGCAGCGCTCCCGAGGTCGCCAAGCGTCTGGTCACCGTCAGTCCGGACGTGAGTTCGACGACCAACCTCGCGGGCTGGGTCAACAAGGTCGGGGTGTGGTCGTCGTCCGAGCGCCGCAACTGGTTCGACGACGATCCGGAAACCCTCATGCACTGGCGCGAGAAGCCGACGGGCCAGCACATGGAACTCGGAATCGCCGAGACCAATCTCGTCGGGCTCATCGGCGAGCTCGGTGCTACATGGAGCCGCTGGGGGCAGCCACTGTTCCCGATCGGGGTGGTGTATGACCCGTTCGTCGAGCGCGCACTGGAGCCGTGGTCCTTTGGGATCTACGCCGGCGGGCAATCCATTCTGGTCGGCACGCCGTCCGGGGTCACACTGGCAGCCGAAGGCGGGGCACACCAGTCCATCAAGACGCCGTCGATCGGCCTTGAGCAGCCGGGGTGCATCTCCTACGAGCCGGCGTTCGGCATCGACGTCGAATGGACCTTGCTCGCCAGTATCGGCCGGCTCGGCAAGCCGGACGGCACATCTGCCTATCTCCGGCTGTCCACGCGTCCGGTCGATCAATCCATGGCACATGTGCCCGAGGACCCAGCAGCCCGTGAGCGCCGACGGCGGCAGGTCGTGGCGGGAGGCTACCCGCTGATCCGGCGCGAGAATCCGGCACTGACGATCGTCGGGATGGGTGCCCTCATACCCGAGGCGCTCGCTGCCGCCGGACGCCTGGAGCAGGTCGGCGTGCTTGCCGATGTCCTGTGTGTCACCAGCCCCGGGCTGCTCTTCGAAGCCCTCCAGGCACGACGGGGCCAGGGCTCGGCGTCGACGTGGATCCTCGATCAGTTGCTACCCGCCGAGCGGGCGACACCAATGGTCACCGTGCTCGATGGCCACCCCCACACCCTGGCGTTCCTCGCCGCAGTCAACCGGGTGCCGTCAGTCTCATTGGGAGTCAGTCAGTTCGGCCAAGTGGGCTCGCTCGAGGACGTATACAAACACCACGGCATCGACACCGACAGCATCGTGCGTGCCGCACTCGATGTGCTCCCGTGACTGCCTCATGCCTCGTCCAACCGGCTCTGAAGACCTCCTGCAAGGGAACACGATGACGAACACACAGTCGACGACCACCGTCGGCATGCCCGCTCTCGGCGAGAGCGTCGAAGAAGGAACGATCACCCGGTGGCTCAAGGATCCCGGCGACCGGGTGCAGGCCGAGGAACCGTTACTGGAGGTGGCCACCGACAAGGTCGACACCGAGATCCCCTCTCCGGTCACCGGTGTCCTCGTCGACATCCTGGCCGCCGAGGACGACGTCGTGGGTGTCGGAGCCGCTCTCGCCATCATCGCGACGGGCTACGCCGCCGGGGATGTCTCGGACACCGACAAAGGCACCACGGACACGCCCGCCAATCATCCAGCGGTGCGACCGGCAGCCCCACCTGCCGAAACCGAGGTCGTCAGCGCGGCACCGCCGCGGACAGCGCCACGCGAGGCGTCGTCGGTGACCGAAGGTGTGGTCGAGAAACTGCCACGCATCCGTCGCACCATTGCCGCGCGGATGGTCGAGTCCCTGCAGACCTCTGCCCAACTCACCACCGTGCTCGAGGTCGATGTCACCGAGATCGCCCGCCTGCGGCGCGCCCACAAGGACGAATTTCTCACCCGCTCCGGGGTCAAGCTGTCGTTCTTCCCGTTCTTCGCCAAGGCCGCGGTCGCTGCGCTGAGCGAACATCGTGTCCTGAATGCGTCGGTGAATCCCGACGTCACCGAGATCACCTACCACGGCGCATGTCATGTGGGCATCGCGGTGGACAGCGACAAAGGACTGATGGTCCCGGTCATCCGGGAGGCGCAGGACCTGAGCATCGAGGGACTCGCGCGAGCAATCGCAGACAAGGCCGACCGCGTCCGTACCGGCACCATCACGCCCGCCGAATTAGGCGGCGGCACCTTCACCCTGACCAACACCGGCAGCCGCGGGGCATTGTTCGACACCCCGATCATCAACCAACCGCAGACTGGCATCCTCGGCATCGGCGCTGTCGTCGAGCGTCTCATTCCATCTCGCCGCGATGACAACCTCAACATCGACGTGCGCTCGATGGCCTACCTGTCGATCTCCTATGACCACCGCGTCGTCGACGGGGCCGACGCTGCACGATTCCTCACCGCAGTGAAGCATCGACTAGAAGGAGGCTTCAGTGCTGACGACCTACGCTGACGCCTCCGTCCCGGAACTCGTCGCCGACGACCGGGCGATGATCCGCTACGCAGTCAGTTGGCTGCCGTTCGGAAGCGGCGACGAGTACATCTTCCCCGAATTCGGTATCACGCCAGCGGTTTTCTATCACAGAATCGTTCTGTTCATCGCCGCTGGATACGTGGACTTCCTGGATAGCTACACACGCGATGAACTCCGTACTTTCTGCACGCGGAAGATCGCGCTGTCGAAAGGCGAGTCGCATGTCGCATCGCTCGCCGGCTGAATCCATCGGCTTGATCTCAAGTGTCTGTTCAACCCGCCCCATCGCCGTACGGAACACCTCAAATGGATCTGATCACCACCTCATCACCACACAGTCGACCGCGAACGCCCGAGGTGCGTCACCTCATTGACGACACGCTAGCCGAAAGCAGCTGCGAGGGAGAACAACTCACTGGTGCAACGGCATTGGCGCGTAGCCTTGAAGCCCTCGCTGTCGAGGCAATCTTCGCGCTGCCGACAGCCGACATCATGCCGATGTGGGCTGCGCTGGGCGCCTCCGCGACGATCAGAACTGTCGCGGTTCGGCACGAGCAAGGGGCTGGGCACGCCGCAGCCGGATATGCCATCGCCACCGGCAGGACCGGTGTCTGCCTCGTAGCGCCAGGATCCGGAGCCACGAATCTGGTCACCGCACTGGCCGATGCAAACATGGACTCCGTCCCGATCGTCGCCATCATCGCCAACGTGCCAACAGGTTCTCTCGGTACCGACACGTCCGCCGAGATCGACACCATCGGAATGACACAGTCGATCACCAAGCACAGCTTCCGGATCAATGACCCCGGGGACATCCCTGGAGTCATCGCCCAGGCGTTCCACATCGCGTCGACGGGACGGCCGGGGCCCGTCGTCGTCGCAGTCCCGCTCGACGTCGCCACGGCCGACCTGAGGTTCGCGTGGCCGCCGCAGTTCGAGTTGCGCGGTTACAGCGTTGCCACGACGGTGGCGAACGGCGACATCAATGGAGCCGTCAGGGAAATCCGGTCCGCCCGCGCGCCCGTACTCTACATCGGCGGCGGTGTCATCAAGGCCGGTGCCTCCCGATCGCTTCGAGAACTGGCCGAACTCACGCGCATTCCCGTGGTCACCACCCTGATGGCGCGTGGCGCACTGCCAGATCACCACCCGCAGCACTATGGCATGCCCGGAATGCACGGCACGGTCGCCGCGGTCGCAGCATTGCAGAAGAGTGACCTCATCATCGCGATCGGCGCCCGCTTCGATGACCGCGTCACCGGTGAGGCCCACTCGTTCGCGCCGAACGCACGTGTCATCCATATCGACATCGACCCGGCCGAAATCGGGAAGAACCGACGCGTCGACGTCGCGATCGTCGGGCACGCACGAACCGCGATCAGGGCCCTCACACTTGCGCTGCGATCTGAGGTCGCACAACGACAGCTGCCTGATCTCGGAGGCTGGCAGGACTATCTCGACCAGATGCACCAGGACTACTCACCCAGCTACGCCGACCCCGTCAACGGAACCCTCTCCCCCGAGCGGGTCATCCAGACACTGAGCCGTTCGGTGAGTGCCGGGACCATCTTCAGCGCCGGCGTCGGACAGCATCAGATGTGGGCGGCGAACTACATCGACTTCAGTGAGCCGCGTACCTGGTTGAACTCCGGAGGACTGGGCACCATGGGTTTTGCGGTGCCCGCGGCCATCGGCGCACAGGTCGGGCATCCCGGCCGCGAGGTGTGGGCAATTGACGGTGATGGTTGTTTCCAGATGACCGGACGCGAGCTGGCCACCGCAGCGGCCGAGGGCCTCCCCATCAAGGTGGCCATCATCAACAACGGCAACCTCGGCATGGTTCGCCAACTGCAGACAATGCACTACGATGGCCGATTCCACGGTGTCGATCTCGCGACGAAGACCCGCCTCATCCCCGACTTCGTCCGTTACGCAGAAGCTCTCGGGTGTGCGGCATTCCGGTGCACCGACCGAGTCGAGCTTGACGAGACCATCCTTGCCGCTCGGTCCGTCACTGATCGGCCGGTGGTCGTTGATTTCGTTGTCTCCGACGAAACCCTGGTGTGGCCCATGATCGCCGCCGGCGCAAGCAACGACGAGATCCTGACCGCTGGAGGCGTCCGGCCGCTGTTTGAGTCCGCAGACTGACCGAACTCATTCTGATCGTGGGCTGGGCGTCGAGCACGGTGGCTCAGCACGGGCCGCGATCGGTCCCTTCGGGGCAGCTTTCAGGGCCTCGGCAGGATGCGATGCAGCTTGATTGCCGTCTCGTCCCAGTGCACGACTGCGTTGTACGTCGTGGGCTCTACCGCACACAGATTGGTTACAGACCTCCAATTGGTCCTGCGAATCCTGATCGCGCGCTTGGGTGTTCACTCGATCGTTCGCGGCCCCGGCGTGCCGCCACCACCGGCCGGGGAATCTGGTCGAGTCCCGCCGATACAAATACAGATCCCACCGATCCGCCGCGACACGCCGAGAATCCTTGGTTCGCCACGGCGTGTCTGCGTCAACATATTTGCATCCGGCTGGGCCGCCGGCCGCGAGCCCGAGTCGACCGATCAATCAGCCCACGTCGAGTATCGCGGCGAAATAGTTGTCGGACAGGGGTTTTCGGGTCTTCAGCGGCCCCAGCCGTTGCCATTGAAGGGCATGATCGGTCCGCGCTCCCCGTCCGCGTTGCGAGGCGAGATCGGCGAGTACCCACCACCCGTCGAGTGGTAGGCGCGTTTCTCGCGTCTCGGGATCAGCTTGCTGAGTCGATCACGCCAGCCTCCGTGCCCGTTTCCGCGTCCCATACAGCCAGGTTACGACCTCTCGCCGTCGCCCGGCCACCGTTCGGTGATCAGCTCGACCATCTCGTCGACCCAGGTGTCGTCGAGCGCCGCGTCGCTGCGAATGAGGATGCGGAAGATCGCGGTACCTGCGACCACCTCGGCGAGCATCGGCAGCCGGTCGTCGTCGCGACGTTCCTGACCGAAGCGGGACTCGAAGGCGGTGAGGTCGCCCGCCAGCCTCGCGATCATCTGGCTGTGGACGTCGGGCGATGCCACGGTGTCGGCGATCAGTCCGGGTAGCGCCACCCGCACCTCCGGCCGGTTGAACATCGAGCGCACGATCTCGACGAGCGCGCGGATGTCCTGTCGGACGTCCCCGGACCCCGTCGGCGGTGTCAGGACCTCCGCCGACAACACCGCCTCGTGGACCAGCTGCGCCTTACCCGACCATCGCCGGTAGATGGCCGCCGTGGTCGTTCCGGCACGAGCGGCTATCGCCGACAACGACAGCGCGGGATAGCCGGTCTCGAGAATCAGCTCGCGGGTGGCGGCGATGATCGCGGCGTCGATTCGACCATCTCGGGGCCGCCCCGCCGATATCGGCCTCTTGTTATCACCTCGACGATCTGGTGTCATGGATCACATTCTAGTTCCAATGCAATGTGCGTCGTATTGATAGGGAGATTCGGTGGAGCTGAGCCCCCTCGACGAGTATCCGATCCATCAGACGCCCGCGCCGATCACCTGGCCGGCCACCTCCGACCGGAACTTCTACGACCGCTCGTACTTCAACGTGCTCGACCAGCAAGGCCGTTTCATGGCCTTGACCGGCATCGGCTACTATCCGCGTCTGGGCGTCAAGGACGCCTACTTCGTCGTCCGCCGCGGCGACACCCAGACCGCTGTTCATCTGAGCGACGCGATCGACGACGACCGACTCCACCAGAACGTCAACGGATATCGCCTCGACGTCGTCGAGCCACTACAGCAGATGCATCTGACCCTCGCGGACACCGAGGGCATCGCCGCCGACCTCACCTGGCGCGGATTGTTCCCGGCAGCGCTGGAGAAGCCGCACACCATGCTCACCGAGCGGCGAGTCACGTTGGAGGCGTGCCGCTTTGCCCAAGTGGGTTCCTGGGAGGGATGGATCGACGTCGACGGCGAACGACTGACCGTCGAACACGACACCAGTGTGGCGAGCCGCGACCGGTCGTGGGGTATCCGGCCGGTCGGCGAGCCGGAATCGCCCGGACGTCCCGACACCGCTTTCCGCGGAATGTGGTGGCTCTACCTGCCATTGGCGTTCGACGACTTCGTATTGTTCCTCATCCTGCAGGAGGACCCCGACGGTCATCGCAGTCTCTACGACTGCACCCGTCGGTGGCGCGACGGGCGCATCGAGCAGCTCGACGGCGTACGGGTCACCATCCACTACACCGCCGGGACCAGGATTCCGCACGGCGCGCACATCGAATTCCTCAATCGCGCGGGTGAGCAGATCTCACTCGACGTCGAGTCGAAGTTGTTCGCGCCCATTGCCTTCGGGTCGGGCTACGGTGGCGATTCGACGTGGGCGCACGGCACGTGGAAAGAGGGCCCGTTCGCCGAACGCGTCACCTTCGATCTGACGGACGCGCAGGTGATGGCCCGCGCGCCCTTCAGCCTCATCGATCACGTCGGGAGTGCGGTGTGCACCGAGGCCGACGGCCGACAACATCGCGGCGCCGGCCTGTTCGAGCACGGCATCATCGGCCCACACCATCCGTCGGGTTTCTCCGACTGGACCGACGTGGCGGGATAGGCAACGCCATGAAGATCATGACCGCACTCTTCGGACCCACCGACGCCGTGGACCGGGCGAACCTCCTGAAGGAGGCCGGCGCGTCCGGCGTCTTCACCTTCGAGGGGCCGTTCGATGTGTTCACTCCCCTGGTGCTGGCCTCGTCGGTCGACGGCCTCGACCTCATGTCCAACGTCGCGATCGCTTTCCCGCGCAACCCGATTCAACTCGCCCACCAGGCCAACGACCTGCAATTGCTCAGCAAGGGACGGTTCGTCCTGGGGCTCGGCACCCAGGTGCGCGCACAGATCGAGAAACGCTACGGTACCGAGTTCGATCGGCCGGTCGAGCGCATGACGGAGATGGTCGGTGCATTGCGTGCGATCTTCGCGACGTGGAACGACGGCGAACGATTGAACTTCCGCGGTGAGTTCTATCGCCACACGCTGATGACCCCGACGTTCAACCCCGGCCCCAACCCGTATGGGCCGCCACCGATCTATCTGGGCGCGTTGGGTCCTCGGCTCACCCGTGCGACGGCCGAGGTGGCCGACGGTCTGTTGGTGATGCCGTTCGGGTCCACACGCTTTCTGCACGGCACGACGCTGCCCGCGGTACGCGACGGCCTTGCCAGGGCCGGGCGGAGCGCGGACGAGTTCACGGTGATCCCCGAGATCATCGTGTCGGTCGCCTCCGGTCACGACGACGACCACACCTCGACGCGAATGTTGCTGGCCTTCTACGGTTCCACCCCCGCATACCGACCTGTGCTGGACGCGCACGGATGGGGCGACCTGCAGCCCGAACTCAATGCGATGTCCAAACAGGGGCGTTGGCAGGAGATGGCTGCGCTCATCGACGACGAGATGCTGCACACCATCGCCGCATGCGGGACGCCCGCCGAGATCGCCGCGCACATCCGCGACCGCGTCGACGGTGTCTCCGACAGCATCTGTCTCTACCAGCCACGCCCGATCGCGGTCGAGGCACTCGCGGAAATCGTTGATGCGCTGGGCGGTTCCCGATGACAGCGGCCACCGTCGAGTTCGACGACATCACCGACGACCGGTACGGCGGCAAGGCCGCCGGCCTTGCACGTCTGCGCGCTCTGGGGCTGCCCGTCCCGGTCGGTTTCGTGGTCGCGGATGCCTCGGTGGACGGATCTCTCGACCGCGTGACGGCCCGGTTCGGCGAGATGGCCTCCGCCGGAACGACTCCGGTGGCCGTACGGTCCTCCGCGGCCGGGGAGGACGGGAGCGAACAGTCCTTCGCCGGCCAATACGACACCGTGCTCGGCGTCGACTCCATCGACGCCTTGACCGAGGCCATCCACACGTGCGCCGCCTCGGTGCACTCCGCACGCGCGTCCGCCTACAGCGGTCACACCGCGGCAACCATGAATCTGGTCGTTCAGCGAATGGTCGACGCGCGGGCCGCCGGAGTGGTGTTCACCGCGGACCCGGCGTCGGGTCGCCGCGACCTGATGGTGATCGATGCCGTCGCCGGACTCGGTGAGTCGCTGGTCGACGGGACCTCGGCTCCCGATCACCTCGTCCTCGACAAGGAGGGTGCACCGGTGGTCGCGGAATACGTTGCCGCTCCGGTGTTGTCACCGCAGGAGATCGACCTGATCAGGGCGGGTGCGCTGCGCGCGGCACACGAATGGGGTATGCCGATGGACCTCGAGTGGGCCATCGACCGGTCGGGCAACCTCTGGTGGCTGCAGGCCCGGCCGATCACCACCTTGCCGGGTGATCTCAACGAGATGGACTCGCCCGTCGCCGGCGCCGACCACGTGTACACGCGGTGCAACATCGGCGAGATGATGCCGGGTGCGTTCTGCCCGTTGACCGCATCGGTGTCCGGGTTCGCGATCGACTATGCGATGCAGACGATTCAGGTCGTCGCGCGGGCACAGGAGGGTTACCACACGCCGTGGCTGCAGGTCGGATACTTCTACGGCCACATGTTCCTCAACCTCACCGAGGGCACGGCGCTGAGTTCCGGGATTCTGGGGAACTCGCTGGAACAGTTCTCGACCTCGATCTGCGGCCGCGTGGTCGATGAGCTGGAACCGAAACCGGCACAACCATTCTTGCGCAAGCTCGGCAGCACGATCAGGCTGACCACCCATGCGCTGACGGTGGGGCCGGCGATCCGCCGGATGCCTTCTGACATCGCCGGTTTCCGTGTTCCGACCAGCTCGGACCCACGGGCCGTGCTGCGGCAGTTGGACGACGGCGTGCAGTTGTACTGCGACATCACGCTCACACACGTCCGTTCATCGTCACGCGCGGCCGTCGCGGCCAATGTCCTCGAGAGCGTGATGGTTCGCCGGGTGGTCACCGACGGCCGTGATGAGGACGAGGGCAAAGCTCAGGCCGCCCGCCTCATGTCAGGGGCATCGGGGGTCGAGAGCGCCGAGACGCTCGCCGAACTCGACGAGGTCGTGCAGACGATCGCGGCCGACACAGCCATCGCCGACGAATTCCTCTCCGCAACACCGGAAGACGCGGTCACCGCCTTGCAGGCGGCGCCCGGGGACGCGGGAGTCGCCTTGCGGAAGTTCCTGGAGCGCCACGGCCACCGCGGATACCGCGAACTGTGCATGCGCGACCCGTCCTGGGCCGACGATCCCGCCGGGCTGGGGACGATGATGCAGGTCATGGTGCGATCGACGACCGAGCGGCCCGGTCGGGAACCGAGCCGCGCCCCGACACCCGAGCACTCCTCGCCGACGATTCGCCTCCTGGCACGCCTGGCGCAGGGCGGCGCGCGTGGACGCGAGGAAACGAAATCGCGGATGGCGTTGATGGCCCACCAACTCAAGCGGGGCTACCGCCATCTCGGCGAGGTGCTCGCCGAGAGCGGACGGCTCCCCGACGCCGATCTCGTCTTCTTCTTCGACCGAGCCGAGTTGCGGCGGGTCGTCGACGCCGAGGACATCACCGACCTCGTACAGAGCGCCATCCGACGACGAGAAGCGTTGGCGTTTCAGGACTCCCTCGAATTCGACGACGTCTCGGTCGGGCGTCCGTCCCCGCGCCTGACCGTCGCCGAACGTGACGTCGCCGACGATCGGATCGTGGGTCGACCGGCGAGCAGAGGTGTCGTGGAAGGCACAGTGCGAGTGGCGAAGACGATCGGTGAGGCGCGTGATGTCCGGTCCGGGGAGATCCTCGTCGCGCCGGTCACCGACGTCGGATGGACGCCGTATTTCACCGTGATCGCCGCTCTGGTCACCGACATCGGGAGTTCGGTCTCCCACGGCGCCGTGGTAGCCCGCGAATACGGCTTACCCTGCGTCGTGAACACCCTGGTCGGCACTCACCTGCTCCGGACCGGTGACCGAGTGCGAGTGGATGGGGACCGCGGGGTCGTGGTTCGGGTCGATCACGACGACCCTGGCGATATCAGGAACCCTTGACGTCATGAACCGGCCCACACCAGGTTCCCGGTCGAGGACGGTTCACAGATCATCGTGGTGCTCCGGACGCGCCGAGGGTTGCCGAATCGACGCCTGCGAGACAGTCGTCGAGCCAGTCGTAAACGACCGCGTCCCACGCTTTCTGCCCCCGGCCGCCGCAGTGTCCGGCGATGCCGGTACCCGCCACGGGCGTGCATATCGTCTTGTGTTCGACGGCCAATGCACTGTAGAGCTCCGCACCGTGCCCACCGACAGGATCTCCGGGAGATTCCATGATCAGTGTGGGACAACCGATGTCGGCGGCCCGATCAGTCATAGTGTAGGTCCTGAGTTCCGCGAGGTAGTCGGCAACGGTACGCACTCCGTGGGATGCCATGCGTGCACCGAAGAAGTCGGCCCGTTTCCGGCTGACCCGGCTCAGTACCGTCATGAGCGGTGCCGCGATACGGCCCTTCCAGCCACCGGGGATCTTCGCCCCCATGTCGGGTTGGGCGGGGTCGCAGATCATCGCGACGATGCGGGGCTCGGAGGCGACCGCACGTGGGATGAGATACCCGGCGAAGGAACGGCCCATGGCGACGATCCGTTGGGGGTCGACGCTTGGTGCGGCGCTCAGCCAGTCGACGATCGGCGATAGGACGTGCTCGTAGTCCGGTCGAAAGAAGATGCGGTGCAGATAGAGTGACGCTCCCTGGCCTGGTCCTTCCACGCTGAGAACGTTGTACCCACGCGCGAGCGCGCCTTGGGCGAAGATCCATCCCGATTCGGCGGTGGAGTCGTATCCGCAGGGCATCACGATGGTCGGAGAAAGTCGATTCGGGTCGGTCACCGGCCGGAAGAGCCAGGCGTGAATGTCGGTGCGGCCGCCGACCGTGGACCGATTGTCGGCGTACGGAATCGCGACCTCGTCGGCGACGATGGGCACCGAGGTGTGCGGCAACAGTTCCATGGCGTGACGGAAGGTGTCGCAGTGCGCGTGATAGGCGTCGTGCAATCGCTGATCGTCGAGATCGGCACGAAGGAAGTAGTACGCCTGCCGGTAGTACTCACTGGCACGAAGGTACGACTGGTGGGCGGTGATGAGGTGGCCGGTGACGTGTGCTGTCTCGGCGGATTCCCGAGCCGATTCGGCGCGGGCCATCCAGTGGGTGTACCAGCGTTGCGTGTTGTACCTTCCGCCGATCAGGTCAGCGGTGGCGTGGGCTTCGCCGAGATCGGCGGCGCCGACGGCCGCGGCCTGCAGTGTGCGACTGAACTGTCCGTCGAACTCTTCGTCGGACATCGCCAGGTGCTGTGTCATGAGTACCTCCACGGTGGATGTCGAATCACGAGGTCCGTCGACCCTGGTCGTGATGTGACAAGAAGACCGTACGGTCCTCACAAAACGCTCACATGCCGGCGAAGCGCTCGTGATCACCCATGACGAGTGCGTCTCGAGCATCGGCAATACCTGCGCGCCACCCCTGGTCGAAGGCCGTGTTCTCGTCGTCGCGGCACCGGCGGATGGCGTCGTGCGTGAACGGATGGCGCGGCCACTCCATGCCCGCGTCCAGCGCGTAGGTGCGTGCGACCGCGAACGCCCGGCCGGCGCGGTTCACCTCACCGGCCGCGGCCAGGTGGTTGCCGCGCTGTTCGACCGTGTCACAGATCTGTACGCCCCCGGCGTCGAGGTACGCGTGAAACGCCTGGTCATTCCAGCGAAGTCCCATGCGGGTGTCGCCGCTGATCAGAGCTCGGATACCCAGCATCACGGCCGCGAGATGGATGGCCAGTGGATCGCCCAGTTCGGCTCCGAGCGCGAGTGCGGTGTGGGCATGGTGCGTGCCTTCCGCCACGTTGCCGGCCGTCAGCTCGCACAGAGCTTTGGTTGCGGTCACGATGGCTGCCTCGCGAGAACCCGTGGCCAGTGCGTCCCAAGCCCGCTGTGCGAAGATGCTCGCCAGGGCGTGGTCGTCACCTGTCCAACTCGCCAGGGCGAGAAAGGCGAAGCGCCGGCAGCCGACGTCGGGGTCCGGGTCGTCCACGACGATCGCCGTGTCGAGGTCATCGGGTGACAGTGCGGTCAGATGCCGGTGCGCTTCGGCAGTCTGCTGACTGAATGCCAACGCTGCACCGAAACAGGCAGTCACCATCGCGCTCGTACGCGCCGAACACCTGCCCCGCGAACAGGTTTCGGATGCGATGCGGAGCAAGCGGATACCGGCGGCGAGACGTCGGCGGAGGTACCAGTACGGGCCGAGCTGTTCGATCAGGTCGATGTGGGTGTCGAGGCGAGCGGGGTCGCTCACCACGGACTCGAGAAAGGCGAGCACCGTGGAGACATCATTGTCGACGCGGGCGAGGTCTCGCGCCGAGGACACGGTGCTGTGCATCGGAGTCGTGGCCAGAATCGCGGTGACTGCGTGGTCTCGTCGTCGTACCGCCTCGAGTGCAGCTGGTCGGTCCAGTACTCGAGCGTGCTCGGCGATCGTGTCGAGAATGGTGAATCGGGTCGGCCGGAGTCGGTCACCGCGGATGGGCCACAACAACGAGCGGCGACAGAGTTCGGCCAGATCATCGGCGACGTCGGCGCCGCACACGGCTTCGGCCAGCGCCGAGGTGAACGGATTGCGCAGAGCGGTGAGGCGGAGATACCGGCGCGCCAGGCCGACATCCAGGGACTCGTAGGCCAGCCGGAAAGCGCGGTCGATCGGCTCGGGGACCGCACTTCCGAATTGGTCGGCCACTTCCCGCACCGAGAACGTCGCCATCCGGGCCGCGGCGAGTTCGAGACCCAGTGGCAATCCACCCATCGCCGTACAGATCCGGTCGAGATCGTCGAGGTCGGCGGCGTCGGGATCGAAGACGCCACGGGCAACGCGGATACGGTCGACGAGAAGTTGCTGAGCGGGTGACGGGCCGCCGGTGCGACCGATGTGGACGGTCAATGGGTGCACGGTCAGCACCCGCTCGCCCCGTACCCCCATTGGTCCGCTCGAGCCGAGAATCGTCACTGCGGCGCAACGTTGCAGGATCGCGTCGACAACGTCGACGTCCTCGGACGACATGGGGCCGTCGAGAACAAGTAGCACTGACATCGTCGCCAGATGATCACACACCTGATCGAGACCTGCGGTGGAGTCTGCCGCGGGCTGGATTCGCATCGTGGTGAGGACGGTCTCGGCCACGCCCGCATCGGTGCTCCGGTCGATGAACCACACGCCATCGTCGAACGAATCGGCAACGCGCCGTGCCGCTTCCAGCGCCAGGCGCGTCTTGCCGACACCCGGGATGCCATCGAGCGAGACGGCGCGTTCCGATTCGAGCAACCGCACGGTCTCGGCGAGTTCGGCGGCGCGCCCAACGAACGACGTGTGTTGCGACGGCAGATGGAGCCGTCTGACGCTCCTATTGTGCTGGCCGAGAGCGTGGCGATGAGCCGCACGAATCTCGTCTCCCGGGGTGACGCCGAGTTCGGTCGCGAGGAGTTCGCGAGCGTCGCGGTACGCGGTGAACGCCTCGGCGCGTTGGCCGGTCGCGGCGAGGGCCGCGATCTTCAGCGCCCACGCGTGCTCGTCGAGCGGGTCCCGGGTGATCAATGCTTGGGCCTCGTCGATCGCCCGATGGTGCTGACCCGATTCCGCGCTCAGATCGGCCCGACGGGTCAGCAACGCTGTCCGGATGACGTCCAGCTGCCGACGGGCCTGATCGAGGCCTGGGGAGGGCGCAGCCGTGGTGAACGGCTCGCCGCGCCACGTCGAGAGCACCGCGTCGAGTGCCGACGGGTCCACCACAGCACCGCTGAGCACCGCGACGCCGGCGGCATCGAAATCGATCGAGTCCACCGACACCTCAGCGAGATCGAGCCGATACCCGGCGCGTTCGGTGATGATCACCGGCGGAAAGCCCTCCGGTACCAATGCTTTCCGCAACCGCCACATCTGCGATTCCAGCGCCCGCTGGGTCTTTGCCGGGGCGTCGGCGCCCCACACCTCGGCAATGAGCGTAGACGCGGGGACCGGCCTCCCGGCGTGAGCACACAGCAGCGCGAGAATCGTCCGGGGTTTGGTGCCGCCAGGATTGACAATGACACCATCCCGCCAGACCACCATCTCGCCGAGATCCCGGATCACGAACATGACGGGTCTCGCGCAGAGCTACTCGATGCGACTGGATTCTTCACTTGCTGCTCCTGGTCACTCACCCCGACTTCGTTTTGCCTCTGCGACGCCGGGAAAGTCGTCTATTGCCCCAGCTCGTTCTCTGACTCGCTGAGCAGTGCCTCCAGTACCGGTATCAGGTCCGACACGTCCATCGTCGCTGCTGTCCACACGATGGAACTGTCTACCTGGGCATACCCATGCACAAGGACGTTACGCATGCCAATAATCTTGTGTACGTGCGGTATTCGTGCAGCCAGGTCCTCATCAACCCGCCGAAGGTTGCGAAGGGCTTCCCCGACGATCTCAATCTGACGTTCGGTCGCAGACTCCACCAACAAGTCACCGATGTAACGCTCAATCGGGACATTGGCGACGATCAGCCCAACGTTTTGCGCTGCGGTCAACGCGTCCCAGATGTATCCCGCTGTGCTGTTGTCAGGCCGCGTAGACATCTTCAGCGCTGTCGAAGATCGACTTGGCGACATAGGGATTCTTCACCGCGTTGGCCACCACCAAGTCCACATCACGCCCGACGATCTGTTCAAGCGCCGCTTTGAGGTCAAAGTAGTCATGAAACACGTTCTCGCGGCCGCTCTTGAACTCGACCAGGAAATCGACATCGCTCCGGCCCGGATCGAAGCGCTTGGTCAGTACCGAACCGAAGACGCGTAACCGCTTGACGCCATACCGGACGCATACACCAGCGATCGCCTCAGCGTCGAGCGGGATCGCGGTGGTCATGCCTCAGTCTCTCAGACTCCGAGCCGCATTTCGACAATCAGACCGACCTGCAAACGAGATCTCAGTGGAGCTAAGGGGAATCGAACCCCTGACCTACTCGATGCGAACGAGTCGCGCTACCAACTGCGCCATAGCCCCGTGCCGGTCCGGAAACCGACCGTTGACACTCTAGCAGCACCGCCCGCGCACCTCACAAACGCCAGGTCACACCGTGTCGTGACCTCGTGCCGCTATCCTGCACCTCGTGGCCGAGATGAAGAATGAGCAGTTGGCAAGAGCGTTGGACGCAGCGATCGCGGTGATCGATCCGCTCCTCGACGTGCTGGCCGAACGGGACCCGCTGGGACTGAAGGCACACACCTTCGACGAGGGCGACCATTCGGGGATCGCCGCAGTCCAGCACACCGTTGCCAAGGCGCTCGACGTCGCCGACTGGCCGGGCACCAAGGGCTGGACGGAGCTGTCGATGAAGGACCGCGCCGACTGGTGGATCAGTCGGCTCGGCACCGTCAACACCATCGCCGTCGCCTATCCCGGCGCACTGGGCGCGTGGGCCAAGGTGTTGCCCCTGGCAACTCCGCTGGGCTTCGCCAATCAGGCCACGGTCCTCGTCGCGATCGCCCGCGAGTACGGCGTCACCGATCGCGCGTGGCAGATCCGCCTGCTCGCGTCGGTGCTGTGCGACCGCGACCTCCCCGATGACGCTCTCCCGGCGTCGGTGACACCGGTCGGCCCGGAGAACGCAACCTCGAAGCGATCGGCGCTGCGTCTGCTGTGGGACATCGCGCAGATCCTGCGCAAGGTCGACGCACAGATGAGTCGACGCCCCCAGCCGCCCCGACCGTTCTCGACGCTGTCGTGGGTTCCGCTACTGGGAGCGCCGTCGCTCTACATCGGGGAACGGCTGGCGCTGTGCCGCGCCGTCCGGTCGGGACGCGAATGGATTGTCGCGCACCCGGAGTCGCTGGATGTCAGCCGGCGGCGGCCTGCCGGAAGTCCTCGTCCTCGCGCATGACGCGACGCCGCTGGAACGGCGGCAGATGGTCGAACACCGGGTCCTCGTCGTCGATCTCGAGGACCACCGCACCACCGGGACGACGTAGCCGCGGCGGCGGTGGGGCGGCAGCGAACTCCGGCGTCTGCATCTCGCGGCGCTCGCGCTCTGCGTCGGCCTTCGCGGCGCGACGTGCGCGGGCGATGCGCTGGGCCCGAATCTGCTGCTCTGCCTTGACGGTTCGCCGCAAGTAGAACAGGTATCCGACGAACAGCACGCCCGACACCCCGGTGGCGATCCAGCCATATTGGCCGAACAGCACACCGCAGACAATGGCCGCAATGACCATTGCCGCGAGTGCCAGGGTGACCCGCTGGCGCTCCTTGTAGCGCAACGCGTCGCCGGTCGCATCGATCGTGTACGCACTCCGACGACGAGACTTCCTGTCCTGCTTGACCTCCGGAACCGTTTCCTTCGCCGCGGCAGGTGTTGCCTCCCGACGCTTCCGGATACCTTCGAGTTCTTCGTCGACCTCGTCCTCGAGATCTAGTTCGTCGTCGTAGTCGTCATCGTCATACTCGTCGTACTCGGAATCCTCGTAGTCACCGTCGAGATCGTCCTCGTACTCGGCGTCCTCGTCGTCATACTCGGCATCTTCGTCGTAGTCATCGTCGAACTCGGCGTTCTCGTCATCGTCGTACTCGTCGTCGAGTTCGGCGTCCTCGTACTGCGACTCGTCGTCGAGTTCGTCGTCCTCGTCCTCGTCGAGCAGGTCCACCTCGACCTCGACGACATCGACCTCGACACGAGTGATGGTGACCTTCTCGGCCACTGCGTCCTCGGTGTCGTCGGCTTCGTCGGTCTCGACGTCACCGGTAAGCACCTCGTCGGCGTCGGAGTGAACCGACGAATCCGCTTGTGCAGTCAAGTCTTCGGCGTCGCCATCGACGGTGTCGCCGTCACCGGCAACATTGTCCTCGGTGGCATCGTCCTCGGCGTCGAGAACGGCGGCCGCCGAGCGACGAGCGGTCGTGCGTTCGGCGACGTAGCTCGGGTCGTGCGGGTGTGCACCGGCCGCGCGCCGCCGCCGGGTGCTGCGGGTTCGGGTGCCACCACGATGGAGGAGACGGGTCGCCTTGGCGACCTCGGTGGTCTTCTTGGTCTGCGGGCGACCCTTGATCACCATCGGCACCAACACGAAGAGCCACACCGCAACGAGGCAGATCCACAGGACGGAGTTCGGCATGGCTCTCCCTTTCTTCACTCTGGTTACACCGGGCCACTCCACAATCTAGGTGCGGACGCGCCGCATCCTGCGCAGACGCGCCGGGGCACACCCGAATCAGTCCAGTTCACATGCACTTCTCAGCGGACGCGCTTGGTCATTCGGCGATGAAGCGCGCGTCGACGGTCACCGACAACTCGATGTCGCGGGATCGCAGGTCGAGCGATGGCGAGCCGCCGTCGCCGGCGGGCGCGCCGGCGGCCAGCAGTGCCCGGGGCATCGGCTGGTGGGCGTCGAGCATCTCCGGGTCGGCGAGTTGGGTCGGGGTGACCGGCCCGCGCCCGACCGCATCGGCGTAGGCCTGCGCCTTGAGTACCGCATCCTCGACGGCCGCGCGCCGCAACTCCCCCTCGTGCCGACGCCGGCTCTCCGGGGTGAGCGCCCACCGCACGCCGGCGATGTCGACCCCGGATTCCTGCGCCCACACGTCGATGAACCCGCCCAACGCGTCGACGTCGGCGAACTCGATGTCGACGCCGATGTTGGTGGAGTACACGAGGTCTCGCAGCTTGCCCTTCGCGTCATAGGGCCGATGGGAATAGACATGCACGGTGTCGCTCGACCACGTCGCCACAGCGTCGGTACCGGCCAGTTCGTCGAGCGTCGCGATCAGACGCGCATGCACCTCGATCGCGTCGCGGTACACCGCTTCCCGTTCACTCCCCGACACCGCCACCCGAAGGTGCACCACTGCCCGCTCGGGCGCGTATTTCCCGTCGGCGTTGCCGCGGACGATGATCTCCAGCTGCGTCATGGCCCGATGCTACGGAACCCGACGCCGTCTGCTCATCCATCGCGTCGCACCAGGTCACGCTCGTAGGCGTAGATCACCACGTGAATCCTGTTGCGTAGGTTGAGCTTGGCGAGAATGTTGGCCACGTGCGACTTCACCGTCGTCTCGGAGACGAACAACTCCGACGCGATCTCTCGATTCGACAGTCCACGAGCCACCGCGACGACCACCTGCCGTTCGCGTTCGGTCAGGTCGTCGACGGGAGCCGGGTCGGGTGCGGTGCGTGCGGGCGGAGTCGCGGCGTACGCATCGACCAGGGCTCGCGTGATACGCGGGGACATCACCGCGTCACCTCGGGCGACGGCCACGACCGCATCGACCAACTCCGCGCCACGCACGTCTTTCAGCAAGAACCCGGCCGCTCCTGCGCGGATGGCGTCGAAGGCGTACTCATCGACGTCGAATGTCGTCAACACCAGCACCCGCACCGATGGGCGGTGGGCCACCACCTGCCGGGTCGCCTCGACACCGTTCATCCGGGGCATCCGCACATCCATCAGGATCACGTCGGGAGCGCACGACTCCGCGAGCGCCACGGCCTCGTCGCCGTCGGCGGCCTCCCCCACCACCTCGATGCCGTCGGCGGCCTGCAAGACCATCCGCAGCCCGAGCCGGACGAGTTCCTGATCGTCGACGATGGCCACCCGGATCGTCATCGGTCGGCGCCTGCCGCGACCCGTCGTGTCGGGATGCACGCCCAGACCCGCCAACCACCGCCCACCAGGGGTCCGGACTCCGTGCGACCGCCGTGGAGTGCCGCACGCTCGGCAATCCCGGTCAGTCCGAACCCCGGCTCGGCCGAGCCCCCGGAGCTGCGCCCGTCGTCGACGATCTCGACGTCGATCGCGTCGTCGCGGTAGACCAGGTTCACGCGAACCGTGCTCGCGTCAGCGTGTTTTCGCACGTTCGTCAGGGCTTCTTGCACGATGCGATACACGGTCAGCCCCTCGGGCGCGGATACATCGGTCGCGGTTCCCTCGACGACGAACTCGATGTCGACTCCGGTGCGCCGACACTCATTCACCAGGGTCTCGACGTCGTCGACACCGGGTTGCGGTCGGCGCGGCAGCTCGTCGGCGCGCAGTACCCGGACGAGGTCGCGCATGTCGTCGAGCGCCTCGCGGCCGGTGTCGGCGACGCGCCTCATCGCGTCCTGCGTGGCGGCGGGGTCGCGATCCCCGGTGGCCAGCGCCCCCTCGGTCAGCGTGACCATCACCGAGAGACCATGTGCCACCACGTCATGCATCTCCCGAGCGATCTGCTGCCGGTGGTGCGCGGCCGCGAGCAGTTCGGTCTGATGCCGTTCATGTTCGCGTCGTCGGGCACCGTCGGCGGCGGCCAGGATCGCATTGCGGCGGTTACGCACCGCGATCCCGGCGCACACCGCGGCGATCAACGGCCCGGTCAACAGCACAAGGGATTCGACGCGGTCACCACTCGCCTGCCAACGCAGCACCGCCAACACCGCACCCACCTCGACGACGGCGGCCGCGGCCCAGGCCGTGCGCGCCGGATACGCCGCCGCCACCGTGTACACAGCGATCAGCAGAGCGATGTCGGCCACCAGCCGAAGGTCGAGGGCCCATTGCACGAAAGCGACGAGCGCGAGCACCGCGAACACCGTCACCGGAAGACGACGCCGCACCAACAGCGGGAGCGCCAGCAGCACACTCACGAGCAGCGCGGCCCCCGGATGAGCAGCAGTCGGGCCGCCACGCTGACTCAATTGGATTGCGGCACAGGCCAGCACAACCGCGACGGGAACGATCGCCGACGCCGCCGGCGACGTCGCACCGATACGTAACCACCGGCCGATGCGCGTGGCAAGCGAGCCGTCGGATGCCGCGGCACCCGGACCGGCGTCGGTCATCCACCACGCGCGCCATCGACGCACGGTCTCGGCAATCTGGGTCGGCATCGGAGCCAACTGTAGACCCCGAGTCCGCAGGAGGCGTCCTCCTCGCGAACGGTTCCGAACTCGTCCGCGCGGAGGACCCACACATCGTTCCCACTGCCGATGTGCCGCACCAGCCGATGGGCCCACCATGGTGCGGTCCCCGATCACCGAACGAAAGTCATTGCCCGTCATGCACACTCATCGCCACCACCCGACTCCGACGACGAGCACCACCCGGACCGTCGCCCTCGGCGTGCTGACCGCCGCGCTCGCTGCGGCGACGATGCTCGCCCCCTGGTTGCTCGTCGGCTCCGGCCCCGACGCCATGGCAACGGCATTCGGCTCGGCGTTCGCCCATTTCTGGACGAGCGGATCGGGCGCACCACCCGCCGATCTGACGGCTCTCGTCGACGACTGGCGGCGCTTTCACATCGCGAAAGCCGTGATCGGCCTGGCGTTACTCGTCGCCGCATCTCGACTGACCATCGCCCTCTACCGGGGAACGAGCGCACCCACGCGCCGCCGACCCTTGCGGGTGCTACCGGCCGCTGCCGTCGCCGCGGTCGCTCTCGTCATCGTGGCAGCGAACGTCCAGGGGGCGATCGCACCGTTGTCCTCGCTACTGCCCTTCCTCTCCGGCAGCGGTGACCCGACGATCCTCGCGATCGCGAGTCAGGCGCACACCGAACTCATGGCATCCGTCGGCGGCGGATTCTCGGCACCGTTGCAGGTTCTCGTCGACGACTTCGCCCGATACCACACGGCATTCGCGGTGATCGCCGGCGTGCTCACCGTCGGTGTTCTCGGCGCGGCCGGCGTCGCTCTTCGTGCCGCGGCAATTGCACCCCGCGGCGCCCGGACACGACCGCTCGCCTGTGCCGGAGCGTTGACGCTCGTCGCGCTGGCCACCGGAGTGGTCTGCGCCGCCAATATCAGCTCGGCCGCCGAGTCGGCACAGGCTCTGGCAGTGTTCTTCGGTGGCTGAGTTCTTCGGTGGATGACGGGCGCCCGTCGACCCACGCCCGCGGCAAATCGGCTACAGAAACGCCGCCCGCCCCGACCGCACGAGGGTTTCGGTGGCGCTGCCGGTGATCTCCTCGGCGGTGAGGGCGTAGAGGAAATGATCACGCCAGCGTTTGTTGACGTCCATGTACCGCTCGAGCAGCCCCTCGCGTCGGAACCCGATCTTGCTCAACACCGCTTGGGAGGCAACGTTGTCCGGTTGGACGGTCGCGTCGAGCCGGTGCAACCCGACCGGACCGAAGCAGTGGTCGACGCCGAGCGCGACGGCCGCGGTGGTGATGCCCTGCCCGGCGTGGCCGGCGTCGATCCAGTAGCCGATCCATGCGGTGCGCACCGCGCCCCGTTGGATGTTGCCGACCGTAAGCTGGCCGATGTAGACACCGTCGAGTTCGATCACGAACGGCAACAACGTCCCTCGCTTGGCCTCGGATTTCAGCACCGCGAACAGCGGCGGCCAGGACGAGACCTGATGACGCGACGCCCACGATCCGACGCCCGTCGGTTCCCACGGCATCAACGAGTTCTGGTTGCGGATGCGCAGCTCGCTCCAGTCCTTGGCGTCTCGCAACTTCACCGGCCGTATCGTCACCGCGCCCGCCTTGGTCCCCAGAGGTCCCAGCGTCGCCGGCCACCCCGGACTGACCGGCTCACCACTCAGCCACCTGAACACATCTGGGAGTCTATGCGGTGACCATCACCCGGCGCGGAGGTAACCGGCACGCGCGCCGACTCGTCGGCATCAGCCGCGTTGGGCGAGGAAGGCGACCTCCACCTCGTCGCCGATCCCGAGTTCCTCGACGTCGGACTCGACGATGATCAGACAGTTGGCCTCGGCGAGTTCGGCGAGCAGATGACTCGATCCGGTCGGTGACGCCCCGAGTACCTGCACGAGGTATTCACCGGAGCGTTCGTCGCGCATCAGTTGTCCGCGCAGATATCCCTTGCGGCCCTTGACCGACGCGATCGGACCGATGGTGCGTGCCTTGATGACCCGGCGCATCGGTTGCCGTTTGCCCAGGGCGATGCGGATCAGCGGACGCACCATCACCTCGAACGACACCAGGGCACTGACCGGATTGGACGGCAGCAAGAAGGTGGGCACCTCGTCGCGGCCGAGCCGGCCGAAGCCCTGCACCGAGCCCGGGTGCATGGCCACCCGCACGATCTCGAGGTCTCCGAGATCACTGAGCGCATCGACGACCGCGCCGCCCGCCTGTCCGCCGATCGCACCGCAGATCACCACGATCTCCGACCGGATGAGTTGCGCTTCAACGACTTCCCGCATGCGTGAGCTGTCGCGTTCGGCGATGCCCACTCGATTGACGTCGGCGCCGGCATCACGGGCGGCCGCGGCGAGGGCGTAGCTGTTGACGTCGTAGATCTGTCCGGGTCCGGGAGTGCGGTCGATGTCGACGAGTTCGGAACCGATGGAGATCACCGACAGCCGCGGACGCGGATGCACCATGACGCGCGCATGCCCGACGGCGGCGAGCAGACCCACCTGCGCCGACCCGATGATCGACCCGGCACGGACGGCGACGTCACCGGGCTGCACGTCGTCGCCGACGCGTCGCACGTAGTCGCCGCTCTCGACGCCGTGGCCGACCTTGACCTTCGACTCCCCGCCGTCGGTCCACCGCAACGGCACGACCGCGTCGGCGAGAGTCGGCATGGGAGCACCGGTTTCGACGCGCACCGCCTGCCGCGGTTGCAGGCGGGTCGGGGTGCGGGCGCCGGGTGAGACCTCCCCGACGACCGGCAGCGACACGATCATCGGTTCGTTCGCCTCGAGGTCGACGAGGTCGGCACCACCGGCGTCGAATTCGTCGAGATCCTCGGGTGCGCCTACACCGGCGAGTGCCACGTCGACCGCCCGTACCGCGTATCCGTCAACGGCGGCCTGGTCGAACCCTGGCATGGGGTGTTCGGTGACGACCTCTTCGGCGCACATCAAACCCTGGGCCTCGGAGATCGCCACACGCACCGGACGCGGGGCGACCGCCGCGGCCGTCACCAACGACAGATGATCCTCAACCGAACGCATCTCACCTCACTCCGCCGCCGGCCCGCGCGCATTCTCATCGGCCGGGGTACCTGCCGGTCGACCTTCGGGTAAAGGCTAGTCGTCGGGCAGGCGCACGCGTGTCAGGCGCGCGGAGGGCCGCATACCCGACACCAGAGGGGGCGGGTCAGTCCTGCTTGAGGCGCTCGGTGAGCCACTCGCGCAGGTCGGGACCGTAGTCGTCGCGGTCGAGGGCGAAGTCGACGGCCGCTTTCAGGTAGCCGCCGGGGTTGCCGAGGTCGTGACGGGTGCCGTGATGGACGACCACATGCACCGGCTCGCCTTCCTCGATGAGCAGGGCGATCGCGTCGGTCAGCTGCAGTTCGCCACCCGCACCGGGCTTGATGCGGCGCAGCGCGTCAAAGATCTTGCGGTCGAGGATGTATCGGCCGGCGGCCGCGAGATTCGACGGAGCATCCTCGGGTGCGGGCTTTTCTACCATGCCCTTGAGGCGCTTGACGTTCGGGTTGTTGGCGTCGGGCAGGTCCTCGACGTCGAAGACGCCGTAGGCGCTGATCCGGTCACCGGGGACCTCGATGGCACACAGCACCGATCCGCCGCGCCGTTGCCGGGTCCGGGCCATCACCTCGAGCACCCCGCCGGGCAACACCAGATCGTCGGGCAGCAGCACCGCGATCGCGTCTTCATCGTCGTCGAGGTAGTCCTCGACGCACCCGACGGCGTGGCCGAGGCCCAGCGGCTTCTCCTGGATCACCGAGGCCACATCGAGCAACGACGGCGCCTTGCGAACCTTGGCGAGCATCGCCGCCTTACCGCGCTTGGCCAGGGTGTTCTCCAGCACCAGGTCTTCGACGAAGTGCGCGACCACGCCGTCCTTGCCGGGCGAGGTGATGATCAGCAGCCGTTCGGCGCCCGCCGACTTGGCCTCCTCGGCGACGAGTTCGATGCCGGGGGTATCGACGACGGGCAGCAACTCCTTGGGCACCGTCTTGGTCGCCGGCAGGAATCGAGTGCCCAGGCCCGCGGCCGGGACCACCGCGGTACGTGGGATCGGCGGGGTGTCGGGTACGTCGTGGTACTCGGGAATCTCGGTCGTCGAATTACTCACGCTGGTCATGAGAAACACCCTAATGTCGGTTGCCGGGAAGCAGCCACAGATGCGATGCGCGAACGCTGGGAGATCGCCGCCACCGAGACCGGTGTCACACCTGGTCAGCGCTACGATACGCGCGGCGACAGCGATCGGCGGCGAAGGAGAATCCGTGGCGGGCAAGGACGAACTGCGGGCCGGCTTCGCAGCCCGGCGAGCAGCATTGACCCTCGAGGATCGTGACCGCGCGGCGACTCGGCTCGTCACCCACCTCGCATCGAGCCCTGTGCTGCTCGACGACACGGTGACGGCCGCGGCATACGTTCCGGTAGGCGCCGAGCCGGGGTCGGTGGCATTCCTCGACGCGCTGCGCGGCCACAGCTGCACAGTGCTGTTGCCGGTGGTGCCGCCCGGGCCGCCGGCACCGCTGGACTGGGTGCGCTACGACGCACGGGACTCGCTGGCCAGGGGTCGGTTCGGACTTCTCGAGCCGACCGGCCCGCGGCTGGGCGTCGACGCGATCTCAGACGCCGACGTCGTCTTTGTCCCAGCGCTGGCAGTCGCCCGCACCGGGGCGCGATTGGGCCGTGGCGCAGGCTATTACGACCGCAGCATCGCCGGCATTCGGGCAACACTCGTCGGCATCGTCTACGACCACGAGCTGCTCGACGACCTACCCGCCGACGCCTACGACGTGCCGATGGAGTGGGTGCTGACGCCGGGTGGTGGGTTCACGCGGCTGTCGCCACCTACATGACAAGGGAGCCACGACGAGTGTCGTGGCTCCCTTGTCAGAGTTTCGCGAAGGTGTCAGAACGGCAGGACGAGGCAGTTGCCATTGCCGAGTGGGGCAGGAAGCTGGATGCCGGTGCCGGTGACGTTGGCTGTCGTCGACTGGCTGACGCCGTTCTGTGTTGCGGTGATGGTGTAGACGCCCTTCGACGTCGGCTTCCACGTAGCAGTCACGGTGGTTGGACCTGCCTGGTTGAAGGTTACGGTTCCAATCGTCGATGTCGAGCCACCTGCCTTGGCGGCCTTGAACACCACAGACGGCGCTCCGGCCTGCGAATTGTTGATATCCGCCGACACGGTGTACGAGCAGGACGTTCCGAAGCTGCCCGAGCTCAACGCGAAGCCGGACGGCGTCGTGATCGATACGCCGGTCACATCTGCTGAGGCAGGTGCGGCCATCGCCGCGGTGAGCGCACCCACGCCGGCGATCGCGGCGGTCGCTCCGAGGACACGGACATTTCGACGAGTCTTGCTGGCTGCCATGCGTGAACACTCCTTTGTGGTTTGCGTCGCCCATTCCAAGGTTTGGGACGTGACCCACACGAAATTATCAGAGTGTGCCTACAGGACAACCCCGGCGAATACAGAAATCAGGTAAATCCGGCGCATTTGCCGCCGATTTCGAAATTTCACCCGAACGATCGACACAGCATCTCGTCGCCAGTCAATCCGGCTCCGTCAGGCCGAGGCGGGTGTCGCTGCCTTGGTGCTGCTCGAGGAGCTCGACGACGACTTGGAGTCACTGCTCGACGACGAGCTGGTGCTGCTGCTCGAGGAGTCCGAGGAGGAACTCGACGACGAGTCGGACTTGCTTTCCGAGGAGCTGCTGCTCTCTGACGACGACGAGCCGTTGCGCGAGTCGGTGCGGTAGAACCCGCTGCCCTTGAAGACGATCCCGACGGAGTTGAACAGTTTGCGCAGCCGTCCGGTGCACTGAGGGCACTCGGTGAGCGAGTCGTCGGAGAACGACTGCACGACGTCGAACTTGTTGTCACACTCCGTGCACGCATACGAGTAAGTGGGCACCGAAAACCTCCACAGGAAACGTAGGAACCTCGATCAGTTTAACCGAAACTGGCACTCGGACATTCCGAGTGCCAGTAGACGCGGTTTGTGCTGGTCAGGAAGGTTATCCGCCGATGACCTCGATGTCGCGGTCGGGAATGCCGTCGCGGTTCATGTCGGGGTCGCGGGTCTTGCGCGCGTCCCAGCGCAACAGCAGCCCGGCGAGGGCTGCGGCGATCACCGAGCCGATGAGGACGGCGGCCTTGGCCGGCGCCGCATGCTCACCGTCTTCGAACGACAGTTCCGAGATGAGCAAGGCGACGGTGAATCCGACACCGGTGAGCATGCCGATCGGTACGAGATCACGCAGACCGATCGCATCGGGCAGTCGTAGCGGCGTGAATCGGGTCATCACCGCGGTCGCGCCGAGCACGCCGACGATCTTTCCGAGCACCAGGCCGGCCACGATGCCGAGCGAGACCGGTTCCACCAGCGCACCGCCGGCGCCGACGAGAGAGACCCCGGCGGCAGCGAAGGCGAACACCGGTAGCGCCACCGACGACGACCAGGGCCGTACAGTCTCGTCGAAGAGCTCTGCACGGCTCAGCTTCTCACCGCGAATCGGATTGGCGGGCACCACGAATCCGAGGAGCACGCCGGCGACCGTGGCGTGTACCCCGGAGACGTGCATCAACACCCACGCCGCCAGCGCCAGCGGCAACAGCAACCACCAGTGAGTGCGCGGCGCCCGCACCGCGAGTGCGAAGACAACGACGACGAGCACCGCGGCACCCAACATCAGCAGATCGATGGTGTCGGTGTAGACGGTGGCGATCACGATGATGCCCAGTAGGTCGTCGACAACGGCCAGCGTCAGCAGGAAGGTGCGCAGCGCCAGCGGCAGGCCGCGCCCGCAGATGGCGAGGACCGCCAGGGCGAAGGCGATGTCGGTGGCCGTCGGCGTCGCCCAGCCGTGCAGCGCGGACGGATCGTCCGACGTGGTGCCCACGACCAGCAGATACACCAGTGCAGGAGTGACCACGCCGCCGACCGCGGCCGCGATCGGCACACCGGCGAGCCGCAGATCCCGCAGTCCCCCGGCGACGAACTCGTGTTTGAGTTCCACACCGACCACGAAGAAGAAGATCGCGAGCAGACCGTCGGCCGCCCATTGCGCCAGCGTCAGGTGCAGGTGGAGTGACTCCGGGCCGATCTCGATCGCGAGTAGATGGTGGTAGGCCTCGCGCCAGGGTGTGTTGGCCCAGACGATCGCGATTGCCGCGAAGGTCAACAGCAGGATGCCGCTGGTGGTGTCGAGGGCGAGTACCCGCCGCAGGCGTGCTCGTCGGTCGGCAACTCGCCAGGGTGTGTGGCCGGTCTTGGCGGGATCCGACTCGGCGTGGGGGTCGGTGCAGGTGTTGTCGGGGTCCGTCACGGGCGGCTCCTGATCGTTCGTCGGCAAGAATCCGGCTCATCGCGAGCGCGGAGCCGACCAGACTTCCCGGCACACCGGGTGCCATTCTCCCAGTTCACAAGGGCCCACGTCCAATCCGGGAGGTCCACCCTGTGGAAGAACAAGGCCCCCAAGCCTTTTGTCCACAGGGCGTCACTCGAGCCGGGTCGGGCGCGCCGAGTACCGCTAGTTTGCCCGTCATGAATGTCTTCGGAGGTGGTTCGGCTCTCGGGCCACGACTGCGGGATCGCGTCGCTCACGTCCTGCGTCCCGGCTGGGCACGATCGGTGATGATCCGGCGCAGCGCAGCGCTGCTACTGGTGTCGGTGGCCGTCGTCGTCGGCGTCACCGGTCAGCGAGCGAAGAACGATGCGCCTGTCCTGGTGGCAGCGCGCGATCTGCTGCCTGGTCACACCGTGACCGGCACCGACCTGCGCGAACTCCGCATTCCGGTGGACCTCGTGCCCGACGGAGCGCTACGGCTGACCGCCGACGGCGAGTCGCATACGGTGACCGGCCCGGTACGCACCGGAGAGATCGTCACCGAGTCGCGGCTGTTGTCGCCGCGCCTGCCGATGGAGTTGACCGGACGGGCCGACGCGCGGCTGGTTCCGGTCCGACTCGCCGACGACACGGTCGCATCATTGTTGCGGGCCGGGGATCTCGTGGACGTGCTCAACGCTCAGGCACAGATCCTGGCCGCGGGTGCCATCGTCGCACTGGTTCCCGGTGCGGGCCCGACGACGCCGACGCGCGCGACGACAAACCCGCCGATCTTGCTCGCGATGACCGAAACCGCAGCTCATCGAGTTGCCGGAGCAGGGCTCGACGTGCCACTCGCGGTGGTTCTGCACTGACCTCGCGCGCTGTCGGCACCGACCGATCAGGCCACTCCGACGCCGACGGCGACACCCGCATCCCGGGTGGCACCACGACCCACTGAACACAATTACTGTCGCGCGTCTTGTCGACTCACTGAGCGAAATACTCAGTCTCGTTTACGATCCTGGATAGAGTTTTCTAAAGGTCCGTGCCCACCCATGGGCGTCACGGCATGAATACCCGGCACCGAAGACCGATCAGGAAGGACCGGAAGTGCTCAAGGGCTTCAAGGATTTCATACTCAGAGGCAACGTCGTCGAATTGGCCACAGCGGTCATCGTCGGCGCCGCGTTCACCGGTATCGTCACGGCGTTCACCACCGGCATCATCAATCCGCTGCTGGCGGCGATCCCCACCGGCCAGGGCGACTGTGGCGGATCGACCACAAAGGCCGGCGAGACCGCCGTCAACAACCCGGTGTCGGTCTGTGGGCTCGGTTTCAAGATCACCGACAACCAGGCGACCTTCCTCGACTTCGGCGCGCTGATCGCCGCGATCATCAACTTCCTGATCGTCGCCGCCGTCATCTACTTCATCATCATCGTTCCGTACAACAAGCTCGCATCGCTGGGCAAGAAGCCCGACGAGGCCGAGGCCACCGAGATCTCGCTGCTCACCGAAATCCGCGACTATCTGGCTCCCGAGGGATCGAGCTCGGCAGCCAAGGAGCAGGCGCAGTCGATTCTTCCGCCGCACCTCAGTGATCCGTCCGGGCCGCCCACCGGTGTCCCCGGCGGACCGTCGGAACGCGATCCCGGCGCAGGTAATGCCGTCGACACCACGACCAAGCGAATCAGCACGCCGCCCGCACCATATTCCGATCCGGCACCGTCGGGACCGTTCACTCCGCCCGAACGTCCCAGCCAGGGGCCGGGAACCACGCCGTATCCGGGACCGGGTTCGCCGACGCCGTCCCCCGCGCCGGGCAACTATCCCCCGCCGGGCAACTACCCGCCCGCCGGCGGACAGCCCGGCAATTACCCGCCGCCCGGCAACTATCCTCCGGGTAACTATCCGCCGCCCGGTCAGCAGTATCCGGGCGAGCAGTACCCCGGGGAGCAGTATCCCGGCGACTATCCGCCGGACGGCCCCGGCCGCCACTCCCGCTGAGTCGCTCGCACCTCCACCGAAGGCCCGTATCCCGAAAGGGATGCGGGCCTTCAGCGTTGACCGAACCCGATTCACACAGTCCAGAGCATCGTTGCGACATACCCCCTAGGGGTATATGGTCGGCGGCATGGAGCAGCACGACCAGCAAGGGAACACCACCGATCACCCGGAACACACGCGCTCAGCACACGCCGGCCATTCCGGTCACGGTGCGATGAGTGGTCACGCCGGGCACGGAGATCATGTCGCCGTGTTCCGCCGGCTCTTCTGGATCACGCTGGCGCTCGCGATCCCGACCGTGGTGTTCAGCGGCATGTTCGCCGACCTGATCGGCTACTCGCTCCCCTCCGCCGACTGGGTGCGCTGGGTATCGCCGGTGATCGGGACCGTGATCTATCTGTGGGGAGGTCGACCCTTCCTCGGTGGCGCGGTCGGCGAGATCCGTTCCCGCGCTCCGGGGATGATGCTGTTGATCGCGCTCGCGATCACCGTCGCGTTTGTCGCGTCGTGGGGATCGACCCTGCATCTACTCGACCACGAGCTCGATTTCTGGTGGGAGCTGGCACTTCTCGTCGTCATCATGCTGCTCGGCCACTGGATCGAGATGCGTTCGCTGGCGCAGGCGACATCAGCACTCGACTCGCTCGCGGCATTGCTCCCGGACTCCGCCGAGAAGGTGGTCGACGGGAAGACCGTGAGCGTCGCGCCGGCCGACCTCGTCGTCGGCGACGTGGTGCTCGTACGCCCTGGCGGATCGATACCCGCCGACGGTGTCGTCCTAGACGGGTCGGCGAACCTCGACGAATCGATGGTGACCGGCGAATCCACGCCGGTCACGCGGGGCGTCGGGGATTCGGTGGTGGCAGGCACCGTCGCCACCGATTCCGGTCTGCGGATCGAGGTCTCGGCGATCGGCGACGACACGGCCCTGGCAGGGATCGGACGACTCGTCGCCGAAGCACAGGCGTCATCCTCGCGGACACAGAGTCTCGCCGACACCGCCGCCGGCTGGCTGTTCTGGTTCGCGCTGGGCTCAGCCGTTCTGACGGCGATTGTGTGGGTCGCACTCGGCATGCCCGACGATGCCGTCGTCCGCACCATCACCGTACTCGTCATCGCCTGCCCGCACGCGCTGGGACTGGCCATCCCGTTGGTCGTCGCGATCGCCACCGAACGGGCCGCGCGCGGCGGGTTGCTGATCAAGGACCGCTTGGCGCTCGAGTCCATGCGGACCGTCGACGCGGTCTTGTTCGACAAGACGGGCACGCTGACGAAGGGCGAGCCCGCGGTCACCGCCGTGGAGCCGACGCCGGACCATTCCACCGATGACGTACTCGCCGCTGCGGCCTCCGCAGAATCCGGCAGCGAACACCCCCTGGCCCGCGCAATCGTCCAGGCCGCTCGCTCCGAGGAACTGAACATCGCACCCGCACAGGACTTCTCATCGTCTCCGGCCATCGGCGTCACCGCAGTGGTACATGGCCGCACGATCCGGGTGGGCGGTCCACGCATGCTCGACGAGATGGGACTCGACGAGCTCGCCGTCGCCGACGACTGGCGCGAGCAGGGCGCGATCATCCTGCACGTGGTCGCCGATGGCGCGGTGATCGGCGCACTGCGACTCGCCGACGAGGTCCGCCCCGAATCGCGGCAGGCGGTCGACGCCCTACACCGCCTCGGCGTGCAGGTGGTGATGGTCACCGGAGATGCACAGGCCGTCGCCGACAGCGTCGCCGCCGAGCTCGACATCGACCGCGTCTACGCGGGTGTACGTCCAGAAGACAAGTCCGCCACGGTTTCTGAGCTTCAGCGCGAGGGCCATCGGGTCGCCATGGTCGGCGACGGCGTCAACGACGCCCCCGCTCTCGCACAAGCCGACGTCGGCATCGCGATCGGTGCGGGCACCGACGTCGCGGTCGCCTCCGCCGGCGTCATCCTCGCCTCCTCCGATCCCCGCTCGGTGTTGTCGGTGATCGAGTTGTCGCGTGCGGGCTATCGCAAGATGCAGCAGAACCTCTGGTGGGCAGCGGGATACAACCTGATCTCGGTGCCGCTGGCGGCCGGCGTCCTCGCGCCGATCGGCTTCGTGCTGCCGATGAGCGTCGGCGCGATCCTGATGTCGGCGTCCACCGTCGTCGTGGCGCTGAACGCCCAATTGCTGCGCCGGCTCGACATCTCACCCGAGGCGAGCACTCGCCGAATCCTGCACCAGCGCACTGGAAACGGATGATTCGACCACATCGGGCGGCGCGATCGACCGGCCAGCGCTTTCACAGGTTTCCCCGAACGACTCCCAAGGTCGCGGGCCTAATGTCGGTTCCGTCGGCAACACTCGGCCGGCTCACGGTTAATCGAGCAACCGTGGCGCCGTGCGGGAAGTGCGCATCTCCCCCGACCCGCGCACAACCCAACACGGCGCACCTCGTTCCGGCAGGATCGCGGTCCTCCCCTATGCCGCGACCGAAGGAACGACAAAGGGCGGGAAACCATTTCTGGTTTCCCGCCCTTGTTGCTTGAAGGATCGTGAGATCCAACCGCGAATGTCAGCCGATGCTGAACGGCTTGCCGTACGCGGTCAGAACACCCTTGACCGAATCGGTCTCCACGGTGACCTGGACCTTGGCCATAGCCTGTGCGTAGCCCGCGCAGCCATCTACGCTGAACTTCTCCTGGCTGTAGGCCACACCACCGGTGGTGCCCGAGAACACGTTCGCGTTGATGCGGTTGTCGCTGCTGTCTTGGAGGCTCACCAGCTGGCCTACGGTCGGCACGAACACGGCCTGACCGGGTCCAAGAGTGAAGCCACCTGACGCACTCGCAGAGGTGCTGACGCCACCGCCCGAATCCGGGGCCGCGCTTCCATCGGCGCCGGCCGAACCGCCGAAGTTGAGCTGGCAACCGACGATGTAACCGGCCGAGATCGTTCCGCCATCGGCCTGACCGCCAACGGTGACGCGGATCTTGCCGGAGACGAACACCTCGCGACTGGTTGCGATGTTGGTAACTGCCGGGTGGACATCGGCGCTCTCGTCGTACAGCTGGATGCTGACGGGGGTGCCGTCTACGAGCTTCTTGACGACCTTGGCGCCCGGCAGCGGGCCGGCAACGGCGCCACCGGCACCCAGGCTGGTCAGGCCCATCAGTGCGGCGCCGACGACGCCGGCGGCCGCGATCGCACGACGTGTGCTGATCTTCTTCATGATTCCCCTTCGTGGAATGTCTATCTGCTTGTGCAGCAGAGAAATCTCAGAGTTGTTGCTGGTTTGTCTGCTGCCACTCAGTTGAGACTGAAGGGCTTGCCCCACAGGGTGGACTGGATGTAGCCACCCTCGCTATCGATCACGTCATTGTCGGTGTCGACCTTCAGGCCCTTGCCGGCCAGCACATACACGTACGACCGCGCCTGCGCGTATCCACCGCAACCCTGTGCGTCGATCTGGAAGTGGTCCAACTGGAACGCCGCAACTCCCGAGTCGCCGATCGACTTGTAGTCAACCGGAGAGGAGACCACCGATCCGGGCTTGACAGGAATCGACAGCGAGGCGGTTCCGGTGGGGAGACCGGTTGTCAGGTCGAGGCTTCCGCCAAGGCCACCGGACAATCCCGAGATGTCCAGCTGGCATCCGATGACGAAGCCGACGTACACGCGACCGGTGACGCCCGGCTCGGTCTTCACAGTGTAGGTACCGGAAACCTCGGCGGCGCGACCCGCACCGTTGGCTGCCAGCGATGGGACCGGCCATGCATTCTCACCGGTACGGATGGTCTGGACTGTCTCACCATCGAGACCGGTGACGACCTTCGATCCGTTCGGCAAGGGAGCCGCCGCGGCGTTTCCCGTACCCATGCTTGCCAGACCGATCGCCGCGGCCGCGGTGATGGCGCATGCCCCCGCAGCACGGCGCAGCCCAAGCTTGCTGAACTTGCTCATTCGTTCCCTCTCACAGGATTCGGCTAAATCTCGCAGGACATGCACCCACACATCCCGTCATGACCTCGGCGGTCGAAGGCATCGTGGCCGACTCACGTAACCCGATCGCATCGATGGGGTTAACGAGAGGTGAACCACCCTCGCCACCACTGCATCTCCACTCGCATGGTTCCGCAGGACCCGCTACCGGTCCTCCACGCTGGGTACCGGTGTAGTCCGTGCGAACGCTATCTGAGAGGTCACAAAGAGGGCAACAGCTGGAATCAGCCGTGTCTCAGGGAATTCATTCACTATCACGCATCTGCTTTCAGCAATCGGAACAATGCCGAATGTTAATGACAGGAAAACTGGCTGCTGTTGGCGCTGTGGCCGCTACTCGTAGTGCGGCGGACGTTCGCGGTCGTAGCGAGCTCGACCGCTATCTATGTGATGTAGATCACTTTCATCACGAGTTGTTTCGGGCAACGAATCACCAAATATCGCGTCCAGATCACGACGGCGTCGCGCGGCGTCACGAACGCGAACCGACTGCTCATCGGCAGAATTTGGATCGGATGATCCATGTGCGTGACCGCATTCGTGCGCTGCGTCATCGCCGTTGGTCTCATGTCCGGACAACAAGTCACCCCGTCCGAGTACGCAAATCCGACAGAGTCAGAAATCCCTGATACTCGAGATCACGTGTTTGGCCAGTGGCGCCACGGTCGCCATGCCGTCGCGAACGGCTGCGCGCGAATCCGCGATATTGACGACGAGAGTCTGCCCCGAGATTCCGGCCAGCCCGCGCGAAAGTCCGCCGTCGGTGGCGCCCGCAGCCAGTCCCGAGCTCCGAACCGCCTCCTCGATACCGCGCAGTCGCCGATCCAGAAGCGGCTCGGTGGCCTCCGGGGTGACGTCGCGAGCGCCCACACCCACTCCACCGACCGACACCACCAGGTCGACCCCGCCGATCACCGCGGTGTTCAGGGCGTTACGGATCTCCACCTCGTCTCCGGTGACGAGAATCGTCGCGTCGACGTGAAAGCCGGCTTCCTCCAACAGCTCCCCCACCAGCGGACCAAGTGGGCTGTCGACATCACCGTGGGCCACCCTGTCGTCGACCACCACGACCAACGCCCGGCCCACCTCGTCGCCCGCGGACTCGCGCGCCGAGCCGCCCTGACGGGCCGCGAATGCGCGCGCCGCGGCATCGGCGGCCACCACGTCGGCCGGATCCACCTCGGTACCTTCGGTCATCGGGAGCTCAGCCACCTGAAAATCGGAGTCGCTGGTCATCATGGCCACTGTCCTCTCTGCGTTCAGCGCGCCTACGGCGTGCTCGTGGTGATTCGGCATGATCGTCGTCGGCCCTGCACGGTGATTCGTCGGAGTGAAGCCGAACGAACCACCTGTTCGATCAGTTCGACTGCAGGGTCGCCAATTGCACCGTCACCGCCTTCGTTTGTCCGCCTGCGGTGTAGGTGACCTGGACTCGATCACCGGGGTTGTGTGAGCGCACCGCCGCCACCAACGCGTCACCGGTGGCGATGTTGCGGTCGTCGATCTTGGTGACGATCGCACCCTTCGGAATACCGGCCGCTGCGGCCGGACCACCGGCCTGCACATCGGCGATCAGGGCTCCGGGAGAGTTCGGATCGGTGCTCGGTCGTACCGACACCCCGAGACCGGCGTGGGTCGCCTTGCCGGTGTCACGCAGCTCGTTGGCCACCCGAATCGCCTGGTCGATCGGGATCGCGAAGCCGAGTCCGATGCTGCCACTCTGCTGCTCCTCACCGCCGCCACCGCCACCGAGGGTGGCAATCGCGGTGTTCACACCGATCAGTGCACCACGCGCATTGACCAGTGCGCCACCGGAGTTGCCGGGATTGATGGCCGCATCGGTCTGGATCGCGTCGATCACCGAGGTGGTATCACCCTCACGCTGCGTGGAGACCGGGCGGTTCAACGCCGAGATGATGCCGGTGGTGACCGTGCCCTGCAGGCCCAGCGGCGCTCCGATCGCGATCACGTCCTGGCCGACCGCGAGATTGTCAGACGTCCCGACCTTGATCGGGGTCAGTCCCGACTTGTCGACCTTGATGACGGCGATGTCGGAGATCGGATCGGCGCCCAGCACGCGGGCCGCGGAACGCGAGCCGTCCTGGAAGTTCACGACGACGTCGGTCGCCGGGCGCCCGTTGCTACCGCTCACCACGTGGTTGTTGGTCATGATGACGCCGTCGGCGCTGAGCACAACGCCCGAACCCTCACCCTGCTCGGTGCCCGTGGTGACATCGATCGACACCACCGACGGCAGGGTCTGCGCAGCCACCTGCTGGACCGAGCCCTCCGGCGCCGGCACCGAGCCGCTATCCCGCATGCTGGGATCACCACCGAGCGGTTGATTGTTGATCGCAGTCGACGTCGAGTCGTCATTGAGCTGTGAACCGACGAATCCGCCGACGCCGCCGGCCACCAAGCCGATCACCAGCGCACCGGCGACGAGCGCCGCAATCAATCCACCCCGGGACTTCTTCTTGGGACCCTGCGGCTCCGGCAATGGTTGCGGATCACCGAAACCGGTTCCCGGCGGCGGACCCGACGGGCCAATCGGATCCGATCCGGCACCGTATGCGCCGTACGGCTCGGCGCCGTGGGACCCCGCCCCGAACGACTGTGTCGGCGCAGTACCGCCCTCACCGAAACCCGGTGTGCGCGACTGCGATTCCGGGCTCGATCCGGAAGTGTCGCCGTAGGAGGAGGTCCGTTCCCACGGCGCCGAGCCCGACGAACCGTACTGGGGTGACCCGTACTGGGGTGACCCGTACTGGGGAGAACCGTACTCAGGAGAGCCGTATTGGGGTGAACCATAAGTGGGGATCGGGCCGGTCGAGGGACCGGGCGAATACCCCGGCGCACCCGACTCCTGGCCCGGACGGCCATAGGCTCCCGTCCACCCGGACTCACCGGAGTTCGGCGCACCACCAGCGTTCTGCGCGTCATCACCGTACGGCCCGCGGTGCGAACCTCCACCCGTCATCGTCGTCCCCACATCTTTCGTCGAGAATCCCTGCCGGCGGGCGCATGTCCGCCAGTCGTGTCGTCGGCACCGGTCCTGTGTCGCTCGCCGTGGTTGTCACCGCGGGTGTCCGTCACCGTTGTCGTGGCGCAGACAACCCTAGGCGATCAAGTACCTGGCCTGCGCGCGAACACCGTCCTGGGCATCGCTGTCGAGTCATCTCTCTACTGACGAACCACCTGCGGCGTTGGTTCCATCGGCGCCGGATGCCCCGGCAATGTCATTCGGATGACTGCTCCGCCGAGGTGTGACTGTTCGGCACGTACCGTGCCGCCCATGCGGACCACCACCTGACGCACGATCGCCAGCCCGAGTCCCGACCCGGGCATCGACCGCGACTGAGTGGCCCGGTAGAAGCGCTCGAACACCAGCGCCCGGTCCTCCTCTGGAATGCCGGGGCCCGCGTCGGCGACGGACAGTTCGGCGGTGGTGGGGTTCAGCTGGGTGAGCGTGACCTCCACCGTGCGTCCGCGCGGCGACCACTTGGCGGCATTGTCGAGCACGTTGAGCACCGCGCGGGCGAGGCCGTGCTGATCGCCGAAGACGAACCACGGCATCAGCGTCGTGGTGAATTCCACATCCGATCGGCGACGACGCACCCGCTCGAGCGCTCCGGAGACCACCTCGCCGAGGTCGATCTCCTCGTGCACCACTTCCGGTGCATCCTCGCGGGCGAGGTCGACGAGATCGCCCACGAGCGTCGACAATTCGCCGATCTGGGCCATCACATCCGAGCGCAGCTCCACCATGTCGGCAGCGGGCACGGGCGGTGCCCCGGGTTCACTCGAGGCGATCAGCAGTTCGAGGTTGGTGCGCAGCGACGTCAACGGCGTGCGCAACTCGTGCCCGGCGTCGGCAACCAATCTCGCCTGCTGGTCCCGGGATTCGGCGAGCGCACGCAACATCGTGTTGAAGCTCTCGGTCAGCCGTGCCAACTCGTCGTTGCCGGTGACCGGGATCGGCGTGAGGTCCTGGGTGCGGGCCACCCGTTCGGTGGCCCGTGTGAGTCTGGCGACGGGTCTCAACCCCGCTCGGGCCACGGTCATGCCGGCCAGCGCGGCCAGGGCCACCCCACCGCAGCCGACCACAAAGAGCACCCAGGCCAACCGTTTGAGCGTGCGATCGGTGTGCAGCAACGACTGCGCCAGGATCAGGGTGCTGCCGTCGTCGAGTTTGCGGGCGAGCACCCGCTGGTTGTTGATCGTGCGCAGGCTCTGCGCGTTGTTGCCCGGCCGTGTCGGCGACATCGCCACCGACCGCTCGGCATCACCGAACGGCACCTCGCCGACGGTCAGCGCGACACCGTCCGGGCGGACGAGACCGATGGAGATGCTGGTGGAGAACACGGTTCCGGTCAGCAGCGCCGCCGGACGCTGGTTGATCGTGCCGTTCTTGGCCAGCAACGTCATCCCGTCGGCACGACTCTCCAGCCCGGTGTCGATCTCGTTGTACATGGCGCGGTAGACGACGAAGTAGGCGGCCGCAGCCATCAGACTCACCGCGAGCAGCACCACCGTCGCCGAGAGCAGTGTCACGCGCACTCGCAGGGAGACCGAGCGCGTCAACGGCATCGGCGCACGCATCTCGCGCTCGCCGTGTTTGCGCAGGCGGAACCACCGACGCGCGGCGCCCCGACGAATCCGCAGGGGCATCGAGCTGCCGGGGTTCATCGCCGACGCGTGCGGAGTCGTCACGTGCGGAGTCGACGCATCCAGGGGTGACGTCGGTGTGTCCGACGTGGTGTGTCCCTCGGTGAAGGGCGACGGCGATGCGGAATCCGTCTCGGCGCCCACCGGGGAATGTCCGGGGTTGGCCACTACGGCGGCGTCTCCCGCAGCACGTATCCGACGCCGCGCACGGTGTGGATCAGGCGGGTCTCCCCGTCGGCCTCGGTCTTGCGGCGCAGGTAGCCGACGTAGACCTCGAGGGCATTACCGGAGGTCGGGAAGTCGTAGCCCCACACCTCTTCGAGGATCCGGCTGCGCGAGAGCACCCGCCGCGGATTGGCCATCAGCATTTCCAGCAGCGCGAACTCGGTGCGCGTCAGACTGATCTGGCGTTCGCCGCGGTAGACGTCGCGGGTCACCGGGTCGAGTGAGAGATCCGCGAACGTCAGGGTCTCCGAGTCGGCGCCGTCCTCGGGGGCCGCGCGACGCAGCAGGGCACGCAGACGCGCGAGGAGTTCCTCCATCGCGAACGGCTTGGGCAGGTAGTCATCGGCTCCGGCGTCGAGCCCGGCCACCCGCTCGGACACCGAGTCGCGTGCGGTGAGCACCAGAATCGGCAGGTCATCGCCGGTGGAACGCAGTCGCCGGCACACCTCCAGACCGTCGAGGCGCGGCATCATCACATCCAGAATCGCGACGTCGGGTCGCTCGGCAACCACCTTCTCCAGCGCTTCGATGCCGTCACCTGCGGTATCGACGGTGTAGCCGTTGAAGGTGAGCGATCGGCGCAACGACTCACGCACGGCCCGATCGTCGTCGACCACGAGTATTCGCATGGGTACTAGTTTTATCCACAACTACTGAGAGGTGTCTGAGCAACGCGCAGGTCGTGCGAACTTTCGGCCGAGCGTAGGACCCGATGGGGCGGGGCTGCGCTTGCACCGGCCGGTCGAGGTGGTGCACTCGGCGGCGACGATCCACCGCACATCTGCCGAGCACGCGTGTGAGGCCAAGTTGATTGCGGCGTAACCGGGGCACCAGGGTCGTGAAACACGCGGTACCGACGCTGGAACGGTGAGCCCGCCGAGTACCTCGCCGTCGACCACCGCAACGCTGTGCGCCTATTGCGGGGTCGGCTGCGGGCTCGATCTGACGGTGTCCGGCGAATCGGACGAGCCGATGCGGGTGCTCAAGAGCACGGGGCGCAAGGATCACCCGACGAATTTCGGACGGCTGTGCACCAAGGGCTCCACCACCGCCGACATGCTGAACTCCAGCGGCCGCCTGACCGCCCCGCTGGTGCGTTCTTCCCGCGACGCCGAGCCGCACCCCGCCGACCTCGACGACGTCCTCCTCGACACCGCCGGCCGGCTGCGCGCCATCATCGACGAGCACGGTCCCGACGCGGTGGCCCTGTACGTGTCCGGTCAGATGTCGATGGAGGCGCAGTACCTCAGCAACAAGCTCGCCAAGGGCTTCATCGGCACCAACCAGATCGAGTCCAACTCACGGCTCTGCATGGCCAGCGCCGGCACCGGCTACAAGCAGTCACTCGGCTCCGACGGCCCACCGGGCTCCTATCAGGATTTCGACAACGCCGACGTCTTCTTCGTCATCGGCGCCAACATGGCCGACTGCCACCCGATCCTGTTCCTGCGGATGATGGACCGCGTCAAGGCCGGCGCCACACTCATCGTCGCCGACCCGCGACGCACCGCCACCGCCGACAAAGCCGACCTGTACCTACCCGTCCGCTCCGGCACCGACCTCGCACTGCTCAACGGAATCCTGCATCTGCTGATCGTCGGCGGCCATCTCGACGAGGAGTTCATCGCCGAGTTCACCGATGGTTTCGAGCAGATGCCGTCCTTCGCCGAGCAGTACCCGCCGGAGCGGGTGGCCGAGACCTGCGGGATCGACGAGAAGGACCTGCGGGCCGCGGCGGCGTTGATCGGCACCGCCGGCAACTGGATGAGTTGCTGGACGATGGGCCTCAACCAGTCGACGCACGGAACGTGGAACACCAACGCGCTCATCAATCTTCACCTCGCCACCGGCGCGATCTGCCGTCTCGGCAGTGGGCCGTTCTCGCTGACGGGTCAACCCAACGCCATGGGTGGCCGCGAGATGGGTTACATGGGACCAGGATTGCCCGGCCAGCGGGCCGTCACCTCCGACGAGGACCGGGCCTTCGTCGAAGAACTATGGGACCTGCCCGCGGGGACGCTTCGCACCGACGTCGGCGGCGGTACCATCGACATGTTCTCCCGGATGGCCGACGGACAGATCAAGGCGTGCTGGATCATCTGTACCAATCCCGTTGCCTCGGTGGCTAATCGGAGCACCGTCATCGACGGGCTCCGCCGCGCCGAGCTCGTCGTCACCCAGGACGCGTTCACCGCCACCGAGACCAACGCCTACGCCGACGTCGTCCTGCCCGCCGCGCTGTGGAGTGAATCTACCGGCACCATGGTCAATTCCGAACGCAACGTCACCTTGTTCTCCCCGGCCATGCCGGCACCCGGTCAGGCGTTGCCGGACTGGCAGATCATCGCCCGGATCGCTTGCGCCATGGGCTATTCCCACGCCTTCACCTATGGCAGCGCCGAGGAGGTCTTCGACGAGATCCGCCGCTTTCACAACCCGCGCACCGGCTACGACCTGCGCGGTGTCACCTACGAGCGGCTGCGCCACTCCCCCATCCAGTGGCCGTGCCCGCCGGAGGACACCGACGGCGACGGACGGCACCCCATCCGCTACCTCAACGACGGTCGCAGCCAGACGCTGTGCAAGCTCGACGACGGCACCCGACCGCGGCTGGCCTTTGCCACACCGACGCGTCGCGCGCAGTTCTTCGCGCGGCCACACGTCGATCCGGCGGAGATGCCCGACGACGACTATCCGATCCTGCTCAACACCGGACGCCTTCCACACCAGTGGCACACGCTGACCAAGACCGGCCGGGTCGCCAAGCTGAACAAGCTCGCTCCCGGACCGTTCGTCGAGATCCACCCCGATGATGCTGCGCGTCTGGCCATTTCCGAGACCGACCGCGTCGAGGTGGCGTCCCGACGCGGGCGTGCGGTACTACCGGCCCAGGTGTCCGATCGCGTCCGGCCGGGCAGTGTCTTCGTCCCCTTCCATTGGAACGACCTCTGGGGTGAGAGCCTCGCGATCAACGCGGTCACCTCCGATGCCATCGACCCCGCCTCCCAGCAACCGGAGTTCAAGGTGTGTGCCGTCGCCATGACCAGAGTCGGTGCCGCCGAACCGCCGACAGCGCCTTCGCTTCCGGCGACAGCGCCCGCCACCGCGCCGACAGCGCCTTTGCTTCCGGCGACGGTGCTCACGGATGCGCTCGCGACGGCCCTCGGCGTCTCCGACATCGCCGCACCGTCTTTCACCGAGTCCGAACGGAACTACCTCGCCGGTCTGGTGGCCGGACTCCGTGCCGCACCGCCCCGCGACGCGGTGCCGACCCTGCCCGCGGACGCGCCCTTGGCAGCAGCCACCACCGCCTTCGTGAACGGAGTGCTGGCCGGGATGTTCTCGCGCTCGGACGCCGCCGACTCATTCACCGCCGCGACAGCCGCTGGGGCGCAGGCACCGTCACGGGCACCGATCGCCGTCCTCTGGGCGTCGCAGATGGGCACTGCCGAAGACTTCGCCGAGACCGTGGCCGCGCGTCTACGCGAGGGCGGACATCCGGTGACGGCCACGGCGATGGACGGGTGCGATCCGAGTACCTTGTCCGGCATCGCACTGTTCGTCACGGCAACCACCGGCGACGGTGAACCACCGGACAACGGCACCGGCTTCTGGGAGCGCTTGAACGCCGACGACTCTCCCGCACTCGCCGAGTTGACCTATTCGGTGCTGGCTTTCGGGGATTCCAGCTACGACGACTTCTGTGGCCACGGACGCAAACTCGACGAACGGCTCGCCGAGCTCGGGGCGACCCGCCTGACCGACCGGGTGGATTGTGAGCCCGATTTCGAGGAGTCCGCCGGGGTGTGGCTCGAGCGTGTTCTCACCCGTCTCACTCCCGAGGCGCCGACGCCCACCGACGTCACCGCCGCACGCGTCGAGGTTCGCGAACCCGCCGCGCAGGTCAGTTCGCCCGGATATTCACGCAAGAAGCCGTTGCGTACCCGCCTGATCCACAACAGACGATTGAATACCTCCGGCTCGGCGAAGGATGTGCGCAACTTCGCGTTTCACCTTCCGCCGGGCACCCTGGATTATCGGGCCGGCGATGCGCTCGGCGTCTACCCACGCAACAGCGAGAGCCTGGTCGACGAGTGGCTACATCACACCCGCCTCGACCCGCAGGCCAGAGTCGAGATCCCCGACGGCCCGTCGGGACCGGGTGGGACCACCACCCTCGACACGGCCCTTCGTGACCACCTCGAGATCGCCCGCCTCACACCCGATCTCGTCCGGTTCATGGCCGAACGCAGCGGCGATCAGGCATTGTCCACACTCGCGGCACCCGGCAACAAGGACGAGTTCGGCGCATGGTCGTGGGGACGACAATCGGTCGACGTGCTGGCGACAACCCGTGTCGACGCCGACCCGCAGGAATGGGTCGACCGCATCAAACCCCTTGCACCACGCTCGTACTCGATCTCGTCGTCACCACTGACCACGCCGGGCGAGGTGCACCTGACGGTGTCGGCGGTGCGCTACAACGTGCACGGCACCCCGCGCCACGGCGTGTGTTCGACCTTCCTCGCCGACCACGCCGAGAGCACCGAGGTGGGTGTCTTCGTGACGCCCACCAACCACTTTCGCCCGCCGGGCGATCCCGACACGCCGATGATCATGATCGGGCCCGGCACCGGTATCGCACCGTTTCGCGCATTCTTGCACGAGCGGCGTGCTCTCGGGCACGGCGGGCGCAACTGGTTGTTCTTCGGAGAACAACACAGCGCCACCGACTTCTACTATCGCGACGAGCTCACCGACATGCTCTCCGACGGCCTGCTGACCCGCCTCGACGTTGCCTTTTCCCGCGATCAGGACCGCAAGATCTACGTGCAGGACCGCATCGCCGAACACGGCGCCGAGCTCTACCGATGGCTGCACGACGGTGCCCACATCTATGTGTGCGGTGACGCGAGCCGAATGGCGCGCGACGTCGACGCAACGCTCAAAGGTGTTGTCGCCCAGTACGGAAAGCTGTCGGAGAAGAGCGCCGAGCAGTACGTCAAGGCGCTCGCCGCCGACAAGCGGTATGTGCGCGATGTGTACTGACCGGGCGGCGACCACGGACCGGAATCCTGCGGATCATGCACTGAGGTGAATTCACATCACTGTAATCGCCGCATAACTATAGAGAATTGGCTTGTTGCCAGACTCGCCGGATGACCACAGACATCACCGTGCCGTCAGAGGGGCCCGCCCGCAAACCCCGGGGCGCCTGGTACACCTCGCTGTTCACCTGGCTGATCGTGGCGATCATCGCCGGTATCGTCCTCGGAGCACTGTGGCCCGATGCCGGGTCGGCACTCAAACCCCTGGCCGATGGATTCATCAAGCTCATCAAGATGCTCATCGCGCCCATCATCTTCTGCACCGTCGTGCTCGGGATCGCTCACGTCGGTGACCTCAAGTCGGTGGGCCGCATCGGCGTCAAGGCCCTCATCTACTTCGAGGTGGTCACCACCTTCGCGTTGATCTTCGGCCTGGCGGTCGGCAACATCGTCAAGCCCGGCAGCGGATTCAGCATCGACCCGCAAACCCTGGCCACCGGCGCCGACGCGGTCGCCAAGTCGACCGGCAACGGCGAACTACCGCACACGGTCGAGTTCCTCATGAATATCATTCCCACGTCGGTGATCTCGGCGTTCGCGGAGAACGAGCTCCTGCAGGTGCTGTTCTTCGCCGTGTTGTTCGGACTGGCCCTGGCGAAACTGGGTTCCAAGGTCCCCGTTGTCGTCTCGTTCGTGGACCAGTCCAGCCACGTCTTCTTCCTGATGATCGGCTGGATCATGAAACTCGCGCCCGTCGGAGCCTTCGGCGCGATGGCCTACATCGTCGGCCAGTACGGCCTGTCGTCACTGGCGAGCTACGGAAAGCTCATCGCGTGCTGCTACCTCGCCGCGGTGCTGTTCATCCTCGTGCTGGCCGCGGTCGTCCGTGTCTTCGCGGGGGTGAATCTCTGGAAGTTCCTGCGCTACATCAAGGATGAACTGTTCATCGCACTCGGGACCGCGTCGACCGAAGTCGTGCTGCCGCACATCATGACCAAACTGACCTACGCCGGATGCTCCCGGACCACCACCGGACTCGTGGTTCCCACCGGATACTCGTTCAACCTCGACGGCGCCACCCTCTACCTGTCGATCTGCGTACTGTTTCTCGCGCAAGCACTCGGCGTGAATCTGAGTCTCGGCGAGCAACTGACGGCTGTCCTCGTCCTCATGCTGACCTCCAAGGGCATGGCCGGGGTGCCGGGGTCGTCGTTTCTCGCTCTGTCCGCGACGGTGACCGCCATCGGCCACGGCAGCATTCCCGTTGCGGCGGTGGCCCTTCTGCTCGGTGCCGACCGCATCATGGACTCGATGCGCGTGTCGGTGAATCTGCTCGGCAACTGCGTGGCCACCTTCATCGTCGCCAATTGGGAAGGCCAGCTGGACAAAGAACGGATGCGACTCGTCCTCGACGGCCGTCCGGTGCCCGCACTTGAGGACATCGACGCCATGTCCGGACAGGTGGAGTTGCTTGCCGAGGAGGAGGCCATGCCCGAGGTGGCTGCGCAGGACGTCGCGAAAGGCTGACCCGGGCCGGCGAGTTGCCGTTACGCCCACACCATGATGCGTCCGTCGCGATCCTCGATGCGGTAGACCTCGATCGTCCCGATACCCGCTGTGGTGCAACCACCATCGGCGAAACCGAACGCGTACTGGTGGAGCGGGCAGACGATGGTGCCGAGGTCGAACTGTCCGTCGGCGAGCGGGCCGCCCTTGTGCGGGCAGACCGCGGAGGTGGCGCGCAGCGTGCCGTCGGTCATCCGGAACACCGCTATCTGCTTGTCGCCGAGCACGTATGCGCGACCCTCACCGAGTGCGAGGTCGGCCATTTCGCCGATCTCCACGGGTTTTGCGGTGATGGGCTCGGAACTGACGGACTCGGAGCTGACGGACCCCGGCGCCCGGCGCACCGCGGTCACCGGACCGGTACCTGCGGCAGCGGCAGCAGTGGTAGGGCGGAGGAGAATTGGGCGGGCGACTTCGGCTCGTCACGGTCGAGCCACGGGTCGACGTAGCCGGCGACCGCCTCGTCGATACGCTCCTGCAAACCCGCGACGAGATCGTCCCGATCGTCGACGAGGACGGCGCGCAGTTCGTCGATCCCGATCCGCGGCACCCACGCATAGGTGCGTTCGAGCCACTTGGCGTTCTCCCGGTAGCACTGGATGAAGATGCCGCACAGTCGGATCACCTCCTCCGGCGAGTCGGCGGTGGCCAGCAGATCACCCTTGCGAATGTGCGCGCCCGCCGCGCCGCCGACGTAGATCTCCCAAAGCCCGTTGCCGATGGCCACCACACCGAAGTCCTTGCACAGTGCCTCCGCACAGTTGCGGGGGCATCCGGTGACCGCCAGTTTGAGCTTGGCCGGCGATTCCAGCCCCTGATAACGCGACTCGATGGCGATCCCCAGCGCCGTCGAGTCACCGAGCCCGAAGCGGCAGTAGTCGGTGCCCACACAGGTTTTCACCGTCCGGAAGCTCTTGCCATAGGCATAGCCCGACGGCATGCCGAGATCGGCCCACACCTTGGGGAGGTCTTCCTTGGTGACGCCGAGCAGATCCAGCCGTTGACCGCCGGTCGCCTTGATCATCGGGATGTCGTATTTCTCTGCGACATCGGCGATTCGGCGCAGCTGTTGCGGCGAGGTGACCCCGCCCTTCATCTGCGGCACCACCGAGAACGTGCCGTCGCGTTGGATGTTCGCGTGCACCCTGTCGTTGACGAACAGCGCGCCCGGTTCACGCTGCCACTCGGCTCCCCACACCACCCGCAGCAACGACGCCAACGGCATTTTCGCCGTCGCGTCCTCCCCGTCGGGTGCGAGCGCGGCGAACACCGCGCTGACCGACCGCAGATCCTGGCGCCGGATCGCTTCGATCAGTTCGGGTTTCGCCAACGGGATGCACGGGACGTACCAGTAGGCGGAGGCATCAGAGGTCAGTGCGTCACCGGCCGCGACCTCGACGATGTCGGCGACGAGCCTCTTGCACGAGCCACAGCCCTTACCCGCGCGGGTGGCCGCACACACCTCGGCGACGCTGGTGGCGCCACCGCGGACGCACGCCACCAGGTCGCCCTTGGTGACGCCGTTGCAGTTGCACACCTGCGCGTCGTCGGACAGCTCCGCGGCACCGGTTGCCGCACTGGGTGTTCCCATGTCGAACAACATCGAGATGCGTTCGGCGGGTAGCGGTACCTTCTCGTCGAAGGCCTGGGTGAGGAACCCGACCTTGGAGACGTCGCCGAGGAGCATCGCGCCGATGAGTTTGTTGTCGCGCACCACCACCGACTTGTAGATGCCGTTGCGCGGTTCGTAGAACTGGACGAACTCGTCGTCCTCGCGTTCCGGGCCCTTGACACCCATCGCCGCGACGTCCACGCCCGCCACCTTCAGCTTGGTGGTCAGACGCGAGCCGTGATACTCCGCATGCGGATCGGCGCCGGTGAGTACATCGGCGAGCACCGCCGCCTGTTCCCACAGCGGCGCGACCAGCCCGTACACCTCGCTGCGGTGCTGTGCGCACTCACCGACGGCGTAGATGAATGCCTCATCTTCACACCGCATCTGGTCGTCGACGACGATGCCGCGTTCGACGACCAGCCCGGCGCCGCGTGCCAGTTCGACGTTGGCGCGGATGCCCGCGGTCACCACGATCATGTCGGCGGGCAGGGTGTCGCTGTCGGTGAACTGCACGCCCGCAACGGTTCCGGTGTCGGTGCGCAAGACGGCGGTCGTGCGTTTGCCGGTGTGCACGCACACCCCGAGCGCTTCGATGGTGTTGCGTAGCACTTTTCCGCCACGCTCGTCGAGTTGCTGGTTCATCAGATGTCCGGGTGAGTGCACCACGTCCACCGTGACGCCCTGGGTGGTCAGGCCGTAGGCGGCCTCGAGGCCGAGGAGCCCACCACCGATGACCACCGCGCGCAGGTGCTCACGCGAGGTGGCCATCTGCAACATGCCGTTGGTGTCGGCGATCGTGCGGAACCCGAAAACCCCTCGCGCCAAACGGCCGTCGGGTTCGCGGAGTCCGTCCATGTTCGGGAAGAAGGTGTGCGATCCGGTCGCGATGATCAACACGTCGAACCCGATGACCGTGCCGCTCTCGCAGGTGACGGTCTTGGCGAAGCGATCCACCGCGACCGCACGGTCGCCGGCGTGCAGGGTGACACCGTTGTCGGAGTACCACGACATCGGATTCAGCATGAGATCGTCGTCGTCGACGGTGTTCTCCCCGGCGAGGACGTGCGACAGCATGATCCGGTTGTAGTTGCCATACGGCTCGTCGCCGATCATGGTGAGCGAGAACTGCTCACCGCCACCGCGCGCCAGGATCTCCTCGACCGTCCGGGCACCGGCCATGCCGTTGCCGACGACGACGAGGCGACGCGTCGCGACAGTGCCTTCATCCCCCGGCGCCTGGTCCCCCATCAGATGAGCACCATGCCGAAGTCGATGACGACCTCGCCCATGCATCCCTCGGGGGCGGCGAGCAGCAGTTCGAGGGTCGAATCCGGGTCGACGTCCTGCACCACCCGCAGCGGCACGTTGACCGCACCCCGTGCGCCCATCGGGAAGATCCGCATCGGCGAGCCGTCGCGCATGAGGGTCACCGAGATCAGTTCGCCCGCGCTGTTGCCGCCGCGAAAGTACAACGGCTGCGCGGTCAGTCCAGAGGGCACCACATACGACAGCGCCGGATCGATCGGCGCGGGCTTTGCGAGCCCGGAGCCGGTGAACGCGAAGACGCCCTGGAGGAAGTGCGGGGTACTGGCCATGGGGCCACTATCCCGACGCCGCGTGAAATACGACTTGCTGCCGTGTTACAGGGGCGTTGTCAGGCGCTCACGTTTCGACCTGCCGTCCGGGAGGTCGCGGGCTAGGACAGGGCCCGGTCGCGGGCCAGCAGGAAGAACGGGATCGCGGTGGCGATGCCGACGCCGAAGGTCAGTACCACCGAGGCGATCCACCACCGCAGGATGCTCAGCCGTCGCGCCTCGGCGAACGCCCAGAGGTGAAAGCCCAGCACGACGTAGCCGAGATCGACCATCGCGAACCGGCCCGGGGTGGTCTTGAGGATGTCCCCGACGAAGAAGTCCTTCGCTGACGACGCCCCGTTGCGCGCCACATACGGCAGCGCAATCGCATTCTGAGTGAAGAACGACGCGATGAACACCGCGAGCAGGGAACGGCGATACCAGACCGGCCGCGCGGATTCGATTGCCGCGGTCATCGTTTGCGCCATCCCGCGGCGCCGACCATGTCGGGGATGCGGGTGAACTTCACGCGCGGGCGGCCCTGCTCCTCGCCGCGACGCCGTTCGATGCGGTCGATGGCACGCATCCCCCGGTAGCCGATGACATGGCGGGTTCGCTTGCGCAACAACGCTCCGAACTCCTCGGCCGCACGCCCGGATCGGGGCAGGATACCCGCGACGGCGTCGTCGATGAAGTCCTCCACGGTGCGTTGCGCGCACATCTTGTTGGCGCCGATGCCGCCACTCGGGCCGCGCTTGGCCCACCCGAGGACGTAGACGCCCGGGATGACCTGCCCGTGCTCGTCGAGCATCCGGCCCTCGTTGTTGGGGAACACGCCACGCGCGTCGTCGAAGGGCAGTCCCGCGATCGGCACCGACCGATACCCGATGGAGCGCACCGCGAGGTCGGCGGCGATGCGATGGGTGTGCGATCCGGTGCGGACGTCGACGGCCTCGACCTGCGTCTGCCCGAGGATGCGTTCCGGGGCGGAGTGGAAGAGGAACACGATACGACGGTGCTGCGCATCGGCGGGACCGGTGAAGTCCGGCAATTCGGCGTCGGGATCGTCGTGGACGACCACCTCCACGCCCGGAATCGTGGACAGCGCACGGTATTCCGCCGACGTGTATGCAGCCGACGCCTGATCTCGACGGCCGAGCACGACGACCTCGTGGACGTTCTGCTCCTCGAGGATCCGCAGCGCGCGGTCGGCGATGTCGGTGGTGGCCAACAACTCCGGCGGTGAGATGAGGATGCGGGCGACGTCGAGAGCGACGTTACCGGTGCCGACGATGACGGCCCGGCCGGTCGCGGCGTCGTCGCGGCGGATCGGGGGTGCGGCGTCGGCGCCGGGCACCGCGTTGTACCAGGCAACGAGTTCGGTCGCCGACGTCGAGCCGGCCAGCTCCTCGCCCGGAATCCCCAGGCGCCGTGACTCACTCGCGCCCACGGCGTAGAACACGGCGTCGAAGTGGTCGGCGATTTCTGCAGGGGTGATCTGCCCCGGCGCTTCCCCCACCTCGACGTTGGTGGCCATGGTGACGCGGGGATCGCGGTAGAGCAGATCGAAGCCGCGCAACACGCCCTTGGTACCCGGGTGGTCGGGGGCCACCCCGGCACGCACAAGACCGCCCGGGGTGGGCAGCTTGTCGATGACTGTCACGTGCGCCTCGGTCCGGTCGAGCAGGGTCCGCAGGGCGTACCCACCGGACGGGCCGGTGCCGACGAGAGCAACCCGCAGTCCCGCAGGGAGTTTCGGTATCTCCGGGTACACCACGTCGGCGATGTTTCGACCCGCTCGCTCCGCTCCCGGCGTCGGCCACCCCGAGGTTACGTCCGGGTTGTTCTTGTAGTAGTCGGCGTTGATCTCGACGAAGACTTTGTCGCGGGTGCCGAGCTTGTCGGCGGGGAAGATCGCGTCCACGGGGCAGGCATCGGCGCAGGCACCGCAGTCGATGCAGGCCTGTGGGTCGATGTGCAGGATGTCGGAGGTTCCGAAGCCCCGCTCCTCAGGAGTCGGGTGGATGCAGTTGACCGGACAGACCGACACACATGCTGCATCGCTGCAACAGGATTGGGTGATGACAAACATCAGAGCATGTGCACTTTCCGGTAGTAGTGCATAGCCGGGCGGGTCAGCAGGCCCACCTCGTCGAGGAACTCCATCAGATGCGCGCAGCTGCTGCGGATCATCGACTGGAAGTGCGAGTTGTGGTTCATCTCCTCGACGGCCCGGTCGGCGTCGAGTCCGGCATCTTCGAATGCCTTGCGCTGCACCAGGCTCGACACGATCATGTAGGCGGCCACCGACACGTACAGCGCACTGAACTGGCGGCGGGCCCAGCTGATGCCCTTCATCGACTCACGCACCTCTTCGCGGGCGAACTTCATGTGCCGCGATTCCTCGAGGACGTGGATCTCGTTGACGGTGCGGATGAACGGGAGGACCCGCTCGTCACGCATGCAGCCGCGCTGGAAGACGTCGAGGACCTCTTCGGCGACGAGGATGCCGGCGTAGGCGACCTCGTTCTTGGCGGTGCCCTTGAAGAATCGGCCGAGCCGACCGACCCACTTGGTGGGCTTGTAGGAGGTGCCGACCATCTTCTCGCTGGCCTTGGCGAACATGATCGAGTGCCGGCATTCGTCGGCGATCTCGGTGAGCGCGAACTGGAACTCGGGGCTGTGGTAGGCGCCGAGGTACTGATCGCGGACGACCATTTCCTGCAGGATCATCTCGAACCAGATGCCGATGTTCATGATCGACGCGAACTCGTGGCGGGTGACCGAGATGCGCTGCTCCTCGGTCAGTTCGTCCCAGTAGGCCGTGCCGTAGAGCGACGACCATTCCGGGCTGCAGCCGTACTTCGTCGGGTCCATGGGTAGAGACCAGTCGATCTCGGTCATCGCATTGCGCGACAGCCGGGCCGCCGACGCGAGCAGTCGCGTCGACACCTCGTCGGTTCCCTGGTCGTGCATGCTGACGACGACTCCGTCGTCATCAGCGGGGGTGTGAGGAGCTGTGCGGTCCATTGCGGCGGTCATGTCGCGGTGCCTCCGTCTCGGTCGGGTCCTTCTATGACAACGGCTGATGTCATATCAACGCTTGTTGTCAAGATAGCAGTCCCGTGTGACCTGGTAAACAGCTTCGCTACTATACTCACCAGTAAGTTCTGAGTGGTACGACGTTTACGCAGGTCACACCAAGGAGTGCACATGTCTTCCATCTTCATCACCGGCGGTGCGTCGGGCATCGGACTGGCGACGGCCGAGCGATTCGAGCGCGAGGGGTGGACCGTCGGCGTCTACGACGTGAACCGGGAAGCACTCGACAAGGTGGCCGCCAATCACCCCGACTTCATCACCGGGGTCCTTGACGTCCGTGAACCGCAGCAGTGGGCCGACGCGCTCGCCGCATTCACCGACCACACCGGCGGCACCCTCGACGTCCTCGACAACAATGCGGGCATCCTCGTCGCGGGACGCCTCGACGAGATCACCCCCGAGGCGATCCGCGCGCAGATCGACATCGACGCGCTGGGTGTGACCCTCGGCGCGCAGGCCGCCTACCCGTACCTGAAGAAGACGCCGGGCGCGCACCTGGTCAACATCGCCTCGGCGTCGGCGATCTACGGCCAGCCCGGCATCGCCACCTATTCGGCCACCAAGTTCTACGTCGCCGGTCTCACCGAGGCCCTCGAACTCGAGTGGGAGCACGAGGACATCCGCGTCGTCGGCATCTGGCCGCTCTGGGCCAAGACCGCGCTCGCCGACAACGACGCCAAATCGACCAAGACCCTCGGTGTGCGCATCACGCCCGAGGAGGTTGCCGAGAAGGTCTACGAATCGGTGAACCCGAACCGCATCGATCGCCTGCTGCACCGCACCAGCTACTCCGTCGGCACCCAGACACTGTTCCTCAACAACGCCGCCAAGTTCATCCCGAACTTCCTGAACCGCACCGTCAACAAGCTGATCGCGCAGTAGGCCCCACTGGTGGAGGACCGCTCCTCCCGACTGCAAAGGCGCCCCTTCCCCGATGGTCGAGGAACCTTTTCCCCGGATGGTCGAGGAGCCCGTTTCCCCGATGGTCGAGGAGCCCCGCGCGAGCGCAGCGAGCCGGAGCGTCTCGAAACCACCGCACACATCCGCTGGAACCCGAAACCAGCCCTGACACAAGAGGACGTTCCTATAACGTGTCAAGGGGTCTGGGAGACGTTTTTTGTGGTGTGGTCGAGGTCTTTGAGATCGGCTTTGAGGGCGTAGAACAGTTCGCGGGCGACGAGGCGTTTCATGGCGCGGATGATGTCTTTATCGGCCATTCCCTCGGCTCGTCGTTTTTCGCGGTAGGCGAGTGCTTTCTCGTGTTTACGTAACCGGCCGATGACCACGAGGTGGACCGCGGAGTTGGCGTGGCGGTCCCCACCGCGGTGCAGCCGCATCCGGCTGGTCTTCCCCGAGGACGCGGGGATCGGCGCGATCCCGGCCAGCCGCGCGAACTGCGCATCACTACCGATACGGTCCGGGCATTGCCCGACGGTCACCAACAACTGCGCGGCGATCATCGGACCGACCTGCGGGCGGGCCCGCAACCGCGGCGCGGCCCGGCGGGTCAGCGTGTTGAGTTGGGTGTCGTAGGCCTTGATCTCGGTATCGAGGTCACGGACCCGTCCGGCGATTCCCCGTAACGCGAGTTTCGCACCCTGTACCGGGTCACCCAACTCGCCACGATTGGGTCGCCACGACCAGATGACCGCCACCATTTTCCGGGTCGTCAACCCCGCCAGCTTCTCCCGTAACACCGGTGCGGTGATCACCAGATCCCGGATCTGATTCAACGCGACACTACGCGCTTTGACCGCCGAAGCCCTTGCCGTGGACAGCATTCGGATCGACTCAACGATCCCGGAGTGATCCTTCGGAGTGATATCGGCGCGCCCGGTCCGCGCCGCCTGCGCCGCGGTGTAGGCATCAACCGGATCGGACTTGCCGACCGTGGCCCGCACCGTCGGATCCGGGCGGTTGAGTTCTTTGACGGTGTAACCATGCTCGCGCAGCACCGTGGTCAACCCCAACCCGTAACTACCGGTCTGTTCCACCGCGACCCGATGCACCCACCACTGGGCCAACCACTCCAGCATCGCCTCGTTCCCGGCCCGATCAGTACCGAACTGCGCGTCACTGATCTGCCGGCCATCATCGTCAACGATCCCGGCGTGGTGGGTGTCTTTGTGGGTATCGACCCCGGCATACACCGGTTGCGTCGACACCCCCTCTACAGTCATGCTCGACATTGCGGTTCCTGTCTCCTTCACTTCGGTGGAGGATGACTACGCCGGGTGAGGCAGACAGGACGGTGAAGAGTCGGACCAACCGCAGCCGACAGGTTCCTATGAAGTCATAACCTCACCCGGCCCAGTCATCACGAATCCAGGTGTCAATTCCGGGCTTCACCGAATGCCGACAGGTCCACTTGAAGACACCCAATTCGAGGTCAGTCTCGAGGTAAGTCAGAACACCCGGTCAAGCCCTACCCATATTCTCACCGTCTCGAGGCTCGTCGCTGGCGCTCCTCGGCACCTCGACCACCGGAACAGGCGCCCACCTACGAATATAACTTCCACCGCAGCGGACCACCGACCCGCAAAAACGCTGTCTTCAGCCCGATTCGGTGGAAACTATATTCACCCCCGATGGTCGCGAGGGCAGCGAGCCGGAGCGCCCGCCTACGAATCGACGTCGCCCGGCCGCTTCCCGGCCCGACGCCGCGGTAACCGCAGGGTCGGCCACACGGTTGTCCGACGCGGGGCGACGGGCAGGCGCCACCGGAACGCGAGTCCGCACAGGCGCAGGGTCGTCGCCATCGCGGCCCCGACCACCAGCAACACCCCGTGCGCCGAGGGGAACATTGCGTGCCCGGCGACGTACACACCGGCACCGACGAGCGCGGGCACCGCGTAGAGATCGGCCGGCTGCAACAGCAGCGGCACCTCGTTGACCAGGACATCGCGGATCACGCCGCCGCCGATGGCGGTCAGCATCCCGACGAGCACCGAAGCCAACGCGCTCGCGTGCAGCCCGACGGCAACACTCGCACCGGTGGTGGCGAACAGTCCCATACCGAAGGCATCGAGCACCAGGATCGTGCGACGCAACTCGGTGAAGGCCGGATGGAAGAAGAACACGACGACACCGGCGATGGCCGCTGTCGCGACCGGCGGCCAGGTCTGCAGTGACGTGGGAGGGGTGACTCCGAGGAGCAGGTCACGCAGGATGCCGCCACCGACACCGGTGAGGATCGCGACGGTGAGGATGCCCCACAGATCGAAGTCCTTGCGCACACCAAGCACCGCACCCGACGCGGCGAACACGGCGATACCGGCAATGGTGAGAATCTGCAGCAGCACGGGCCCTCCTCGCGGCAACCGCCCCTCACAACGACGACCGCCCCGAGAAACTCCCGGGGCGGTCGGTACGTTGTGGACCGGCTATCCGGTCAAACGTTCGCTCAGCGGCGATCGAGATCGATGATGCCGGCCTGCGCGGCCTTGACGAGGCGACGCGGGATACGCTGCGCGACGCCGTTCACCTTGACCTCTTGCAGTGCGGGGTTGTCCGCCTTCCACTGCGAACGACGGCTGCGGGTGTTCGCCCGCGACATCCGGCGCTTCGGTACAGCCATGATCGTGCCCTTCTCTACGTGGTCTCGCCATTCACCCGCACCGAGTACGGGGGATGATCGCTCCTGGTCAGCGCGTCCGCGGCAGTTAGGCGCGACACGCAACCCCACCAGACTACCCGGCGGGTGGTCGTGGATCCAAAACGCGCCGTCACCCCCGACCAGCGGCCGTCACGACGAACTCGACGACACCGCCGCGAAACCACCCACCAGGATCTCGATGACGACGTAGATGAGGAAAAGCACCAGCGCCACCGCACCGATGATGATCCCGGCGAGTGCCAAACCTTCGCCTTCCTCGGTGCCTTGCGAGTCCCTGATCTGGTTACGCGCGATGACCCCGAACACGATCCCGAGCCAGCTCAGGCACCCGCACCCGACGAGCGAGACGACGAGCGCCGCGATGGCCATCGGGTTCGTGCGCTTGGCCGGCACACCGACGTAGGGCTGCCCGTATCCCGGTTGTCCGTATCCCGGTTGTCCATACCCCGGCTGCTGCCCGTAACCGGGTTGCCCGTAGCCCGATTGCCCGTAGGCGGGCTGCCCGTAGCCCGGTGCAGCCTGACCCGGCTGTCCGTAGCCGGGCGCCCCGGACCCCGGATACGACGGAGCGCCGTAGGCGGGCGGGGGCGACGACGCCGGCGGCGTCGGCGGCACTCCAGCGCCCGGTGGTGGTGTCGGGGGCGTGGGGTTCAGCTGGGTCGCCTGCCATTGCGACGCGTCGTCGGACGGTGTCGCCGGCTTGCTGAAGTCGATCTTGGGGTGATGGATCGTCGTCTCGTCGTCCGGCGATGCGCCGGAGTCCGGTGAGTGCCCGCGGTCATCCTGCGGTGTGGACATGCTTCGACCTTCCTGATCGGCCGCCTGGAGGCGTGATGCCGATCAGAATAGCGAACCGGTCGGTCACCACCGCACACCGAAGCCGTCGACTCATCCGTTCGATCGGCGCCGGTTGCGCGGCAATACACTCGTCCGGGTGTCAGGTGTCGTCTCCGGTTTCACCGCGATCTTCATCATGGTCGGCGTCGGATTCCTCCTGGGCCGGACCGGGCTGCTCGGTGAACATGCCCACGAGGTGCTCTCCCGGCTGGTCTTCTTCGTCGCCACCCCGGCCCTGCTGTTCTATTCGCTGGTGACCACCGACCTGTCGGTCGTGTTCTCCTCGACCCTGGTCATCGCCGGCGGCAGTGCTCTGATCATCGGGCTGCTGTACTTCGTCGTCGCAAAGGTGTTGTTGCGCAGACCGACTCCCGATCTGGTCATCGGCGCACTGTCGTCGTCGTATGTCAACAGCGTCAATCTCGGTGTGCCGATTGCGATCTTCGTGCTCGACGACGCGTCGTTCATCGCGCCGCTGCTGCTCTTCCAGATCCTCATCTACTCGCCAATCGCGTTGACCGCACTGGATCTCACCGCGCTGGAACGCGGAACCGGTCACCCGTTCCGTGATGCGGTCGTGTTGCCGCTGACCAACCCGATCGTCATCGGCGGCGTGCTCGGGGTGGCCATCTCCGCGATCGGATGGACGCCACCACAGGCCATCCTGGAGCCGTTGAAGATGCTGGGCAACGCCTCGGTGCCGGGCGCCCTTCTCGCCTTCGGCCTGTCGCTGACCGGGGTGACGGTGTTCAAGAAGGGGCAGAGCCCACGTCGCGACATCGTGCTCGCGACCGTGTTGAAGACCATCGCGATGCCGGTCCTCGTCTACGTGATCGCCCGCTGGGGTTTCGGCGAGCAGGGCCACAAACTGTTCGCGCAGACCGTGATCGGCGCCCTGCCGACCGCGCAGAACGTCTTGGTCTACGCCACCCGATACCGGCGCGGTCAGGTACTCGCCCGCGACACCGCGTTGATCACCACACTCGCGTCGATCCCGGCGATCGCGATCATCGCGTGGCTCCTGGCCTGATCACCGGGGTTTCGCCCCAATCAGTCGAGTGACACCAATCAGTCGAGTGACACCGATGCCGTCGAGAACTCTCCGGCGGCGCCGACGGCGATCTCCTCCTCGCGCTGATGGGCGCTCATCGGGTGTCCGCCGCGCGGAATGGCGAAGGCCGCCAACGCCGCGGCGAGCGCGAACGCCCCGGCGCCCAGCAGAAACGCCACCCGGTAGGCATTCTCGGTGGGCAACGCCACCGGTACTCCGTGCACCGAGTGCACCGCCACCTCGGCGGCGAGCACGGTGATGATGACGGCACTGCCGACCGCGCCGCCGACGGTCCGCATGATTGAGTTGATGGAGTTGGCGATCCCGGTCTCCTGTGGCTCCACGTTGGCGACGAGCAGCGCCGGCATGGCCGCATATGCTGCTGCCACAGCCACATTCGCGACGATCAGTCCGCCGATCATCTCCCCGGTGTTGTCATGCAGCACGGTGAGCATCACCATGCCGACGACCCCGACGATCCCCGCGCCGAGCAGCACCACGCGCGGCCCGCTGCGGGCGACGAGCAGTCCGGCAATGGGTCCGACGAGGATCGACACGATCGCCGCGGGCAGCATGAACACCACGCTGGTCCGCAGGACCGAGGCACCGAACCCGTAGCCCGCCAACAGTTCCGGGGTCTGCACGAAGTAGGTGGCGCCGAGGAACACGCTGAACATCGCGAACCCGACGCACAGTGATGCGGTGTTGGTCGCGAGCACTGCGCGGTGCTTGAGCAGATCCACCGAGACCAGCGGCGTCGCCCGGCGCGATTGCAGGACCCAGAATCCGACGAGGACGACGACGGCGGCGACGTAGAATCCGATCACCCGGGCCGATCCCCACCCCCAGTCGTGGCCCTGCGAGGTCGGCAACAGCAGACACACCAGTCCGATCGCCAACACCAGAGCGCCCGCATAGTCGACGCGTCCACCCGATCCGGCCCGGTTCGGGACGGCGGCGAGCATCAGACCGATCACCACGACGGTCATCGCCACACACAGCCAGAAGATCCGGCGATAGTCGGCGTCGTTGCGGGTGAGCAGCCCGGTCGCCACGAGGGCCAGCCCGCTGCCCACGCCGAGCGCCGAGGCGGTGATCGCCATGGCGGCGGTGAGTCGCTCACGCGGGAGTTCTTCGCGCAGCACGCTGATCGCCAGCGGGAACAAGCCGAAGCTCGCACCCTGCAGGACTCGTCCGACGATGAGCACGTCGATCGAATCGGCCAGCGCGGCAACGAGACTGCCGGCCAGAGTCAACGCCAGCGCGGCCAGGATCACGCGCTTGTGACCGTAGACATCACCGAGGCGACCCAACAGCGGGGTGAACGCCGACGCGGCGAGCATCGTCGCGGTGGTCACCCAGCCCACCGTGGTCAGCGAGACGTCGAGTTGCTCGCCGATCTGCGGCAGTGCGGGCACCGCGAGGGTCTGGATCATCGAGAGCAACAGGACCGACGCCGCAGCGGCGACGATCACGAGCGCCGGGGACACCGGACGCCGAGTGGTCGAAGAAGACATGCCGACCACCATAGAACAAAAATCGACATGGTGTCGATTCTGATCGACGTGACGTCGATTATGTTCCGTTCCCTACGATGAACCCATGAGTTCCGCCAAGACCGCGCCTGCGGGGCGTCGGCGCGGCGCCCCGACCAAGGGCGACCGACGCGAGGAGCAGATCCTCGACGCCACCCGGCGGCTGCTGTCGCACCGGCCGATCGGCCAGGTCACCATCGATGAGATCGCCTCGGCGGCCGGGATCTCCCGCACGAGCTTCTACTTCTATTTCCCGTCCAAGCAGGCCGTCCTGGCCACACTGATGGAACAGACCTGGAACGAATTCACCAGCACCCATGAGTGGTTCGACTCCGACGGCCCCGACCTCGACGGCCTGCGCGCCCAGCTGGCGGCGGTCGCCGCGATCTGGCGCGACAACGGTCCGATCCTCGCGTGCGCGGCACAATCGGGGCAGTCCGACTATCCGCCGCTACAAGAATTCCTCGGCCGCGCGAGGGAACGCTTCGTGGCCAGGCTCGCCGCCAAGATCGAGCGCGACCGCGCCGCCGACCTCGCCCCGGACGGGCCGGCCGCCGCCGAACTCGCCACCCTGGTCGCCATCGTGCGTGACGGGCGGCTCGCCGAACTCGCACAGGGCGACCCCGACGACGCGCGTGATGCGCACGCCCTCGACGCACTCACCCAGACGATCGGCCGGATGATCTACGGGCGGGTGGGCTGACGCAGCGTTCGCCTCAGTGCCCGCCGCACTGCCAGGGCTTCCGCGGCTTCTCGCCGCGCTCTTTGCGTTTCACATCCACCCCACCCATCAGTGCGAAGCCGGTGACGTGAATCGTGGGTGCACCCGGCGCACCCGGCCCCGATGCCTTGTTGCTGAATCCGCCCATGATGGCGCCGCCGCCGACCTCCACGGCCACATCCGGCGGCACGGTGATGTCGATGCCGCCCATGATGGCGACGCACTCGACCGTCAGATGCGGTGCGGTGAACTCGACCTCCCGCAGGTCGATCTCCACGCCGCCCATGATTGCGGTGGCCGAGAGCTGATCGGCGACGGCCGCCTGCCCCTTGAGCTCGGTGCCCGACATGATCGCCAGACGGCTGCGGATCGGTTCGCGGCCGCTTCCGGTCGTCACCGTCGAGGGATACGGCGCGTCGGGCTCCGGTAGCGCCACCCCGAGCTGGGTGACCGGCAGATCGTCGGTGAGAGCGTCGAGCTCACCGAAGGTCTTGGCCATCAACGCTTTTCCCGCCCGCTCCTCGTACTCGGCGGGGGTCAGGCTCCCCTGCTCCATCGCCGCCGACAAGATCTCGTGCACCAGTTCACGATCGGCGTCGGCGGCGCGCATCCGCGATCGACGGTCGTCGTCGTAGGTCGGGTCCTCTGCAGTGCTCACCGGTTCAGACTAGGCCGGTCGAGCCGGCCCCGACATTGGTGAACACCCTGAGATCCGACCCTGAGATCGCCACCGGAGTGCCCGCGGTCTGGCACGATCGGGCCATGCGGCGAGTGGGCAAGGTCTTGATGTGGCTCGGCATGATCGCGGTGGTCGTCAGCCTGGGCGCGGGCATTCCGATCGCGGTGATCGGGCTGTCGAAGGTTTCCGACACCTCGGCGCGGGCCTTCGAGATCCGAGGGTCGGCGACACACAACCTCGACGCCGGCGACACCCTGGTGCTCTACGCGCCGGGAACACAATCCGACGCGGCCGAGGACGCCTTCCCGTCGTGCGCCGTCAACGGCCCGGGAGCCCAACGACGACAGTCGACTTCGACGTACTCGTTCACCTACCGGAACACCACCGTGCGGTCCTTCGCCCAGTACTCGATCACCAGCGGCGGTGTGTACGCGCTCGATTGCGGCGACTCCTACGTCGTCGGTGCCCCACCGGTGTCGGTGGGCGGGCTGTTCTCCGGCATCGGCGGCATCCTGCTCGCGGTGTTCGGCGGCGTCTTCGGTCTGGCCGTCGCGATCACCGGTCTCGTCCTGTGGCTGATCGGCCGGCGGCGTATACCCCCGGGCGCATCACCCACTGCGCCGTCAGCCCCGCCGTGGCCCCCGGCGTGAGCGCAGATAGTCGCCGACGACCGCCGCGCCAAGACCGTCGACGTCGGGGGCGATGACCCGGCCTCCGATGCGACGGGCGATCTGATCCATGAAATGCGCCAACCCGGGATCCTCGCCGAGCCGGAAGAACGTGACCTGCGCGCCGAGACGGGCAACGTGATCGAGCTCGCGGACGGTCAATGCGATGGTCTGCGGGTGCGGCGGATAGAAGAAGAACGGCTCACCACTGGGATCGAGGTGCGCGGTCGGCTCACCGTCGGTGACGACGAGCACCACCGGTTGCGCATTGGGGAACCGACGCAGATGCCGACCGGCCAGCAACAGCGCGTGATGCAGGTTGGTGCCCTGCTCCATCCGCGGCTGCAACCCGGTCAGTTCGGCGATGTCGATCGACCGGGCGTAACGGCCGAACGCGATGAGATGCAGTTCGTCGCTGCGGAAACGGGTCGAGATCAGATGATTGAGCGCAATCGCCGTGCGCTTCATCGGAGTCCAGCGGCCCTCCATCTCCATGGAGAACGAGGTGTCGACGAGCAGCACCACCGCGGCCTGTGTGCGCGCCTCGGTCTCGGCGACCTCCACGTCGCGCACGTCGATCCGCACACCCGGATGCAGGTCGCTGGTCGGATGTCCTTCTGCGGCAGTGCGCAACACGGCGTTGGCGACGGTGCGTGACACATCCCAGGGGTCGGTGTCGCCGTAGGCCCATTCGCGGGTCGAGCCGGTCGGCTCGCCGAGCAGACCACTGTTGCGGGTCTGGCGGTCGCCACGCGCGCCCATCTGGTCGGCGATGTCCCGGAAGATCGCCTGCCCGAGTTGACGCATCGCCTTGGGGCTCAGGCGGAGTCGGCCGTCGGCGGTGCGGTCGAAGAAGCCCTCCTCGCGAAGCGCCTTCTCCAGTTCCTGCAGGGTGCGGGCGTCGACGCCGGCCTGCTCACCGAGTTGCCGTTCCAGTGCGTCGATGTCGATGTCGTCCATCTGCGCGCCGGCGTACTGCTGGGACAGTTGTTCGGAGAGCGCCTCGAGTTCGGAGATGTCGCGCAGTGCCGCGGCCCCCTCCCCCAGGCCCATCTGCTGATCACCGGAGAACTCCTGGGCGTTGTCCCAGTCGAGCCCCGGCCGCGCCTGCCGCAGCGCCGAATCCATTTGTGCGAGTTGACTCATCAGATCCGGCGACCCGAATGCCTGCTGCGCGAGCTGATCGAGTTCGGCCCGCTGCTCAGGCGTCAGCGAGTTGTAGAACTGCTGGGCCGCGGCAGCCCGCTGCGCCAGCGAATCGATGAGTTCCTCGGTGTTGCGCGGGTTCTCGGGAAAGTACTCGCCGTGTTTGTCCATGAACTCGTCGAACGCCTGCGACGTGTCCTCACCGCGGTTGTGGGCGTTGAGGAGGTCGTTGAGGTCGGAGAGCATCTCCGACACCCGCTGCCGGTCGGCGTCGGTGGCGCCCTCGAGCGCCTCCTTCATCCCGGCGAAACGCTGATCGAGCAGTTCGCGGCCGAGGAGGTCCTTGATCTTGTCGTAGTCCTGCTGCGCCTCGGGGCTGCGCCACCGGTAATCGGAAAGTTCCTCGACGGCCTGCGCCGTGGAGGCCGGGAGACTGCCGATCTGCATCTCGGCGAACCGTGCCTCGTCGTCGAGGTCGCGGGCGAGTTGTTTGCGCTCGTTGAGCACCGCCCGGTCGAGGAGTTCACGGATCTCGGTGAAGGTGCCGTCGAGGTTGCGCTTCTTGAGCAACTCCTGACGCCGCCGGTTCACCTGTTCACGCAGTTTGTCCAGACCCCGCATGTCCTGCGACCCGCGTCGCAGGAACTCCTGCAGCGCCCGCTGCGGGCTGACGCCGGCCATCACGTCGTCGCCGATCTCGCTCAGCGCCTCCCGCAGATCCACCGGCGGCGCCAACGGATCCGGCCCACCGGTGTAGCGCTGATACCGAGATCGGTGAAAGTTCTTCTGCACCATGGGTTTCTCCGGAGTTGGTCGAATCCGCCGGGACGGTGCCCGGCCGTAAATCGCAGGAATGCGTGGATCGGCGGTTGATCAGCCGTAGATCGTCTGCCCCGACTCGTCGGCCTCTTTGCCGATGCGTCGCGCGAGGAACAGCCCCTCCAGGGCGAGTTCGACGGCGCTGGCCCGCTCCCCATCTGAGCCGGCCTCGAGTCGTTCGGCGATCTCGTCGATCACCGGTGCGGTGGTCTCCGGCGACGGCAGGGAGCCGAGGAAGTCCGCGGCGGGCACCCGGTCACCGGTGACCACGAGCTCACCGGCCTCCAACGCCGACACCAGCGGCGCCATGTCGATGCCGCCGAGATGGGCGCGCACCGTGTCGGCGACGGACTTGCGCATCAGGTGCTCGAGGATCTCGAGTTCACGCCCCTCTTCGCCGGACTCGAACTCGATCTTGCCGCGCAGCACCTCGATCACCGATTCCAGGTCGACGACGCGGGCCACCGGCACCTCTTCGCCGGTGACGGCCGCGCGATGCAGCGCCGCCGCGGCAACGGTCTCGGCGCCGGCGATCGAGAACCGCGCCGAGACACCCGAACGCTGGTCGATCGACGGGTGGTCGCGGGCATAGCGGGTGAACCGCGCGAGGATCTCGGTGATGAAGGTCGGCACCGTGGCGGTGAGGTCGGCCTCCTGCTCGATGACGGCGACCTCGTCGTCGAGTTCGATCGGGTAGTGCGTACGGATCTCGGCGCCGAAGCGGTCCTTGAGCGGAGTGATGATCCGCCCGCGGTTGGTGTAGTCCTCGGGGTTGGCGCTGGCCATGACGAGCACGTCCAACGGCAGCCGCAGCGTGTAGCCGCGGACCTGGATGTCGCGTTCCTCCATCACGTTGAGCATCGAGACCTGGATGCGTTCGGCCAGGTCGGGGAGCTCGTTGATGGCGACGATGCCGCGGTGTGCGCGCGGGATGAGCCCGAAGTGGATGGTCTCCGGGTCACCGAGGCTGCGGCCCTCGGCGACCTTCATCGGGTCGATGTCGCCGACGAGGTCGGCCACCGAGGTGTCCGGGGTGGCGAGTTTCTCGCTGTAGCGCTCGTTGCGGTGACGCCATTCGATGGGCAGGTCGTCGAGGAGGTTGGCGGCCTTGCGGATCGATGCCGGGGTGATCGGCTCGTAGGGATGTTCACCGAGTTCGGAGCCGGCGATCACCGGCGTCCACTCGTCGAGCAGGCCGACGAGAGTCCGCAGGATGCGGGTCTTGCCCTGACCGCGTTCGCCGAGCATGACGACGTCGTGCCCGGCGAGCAGCGCACGTTCGAGCTGCGGGATGACCGTCGCCTCGAACCCCACGATGCCCGGCCACGCATCGCGGCCCTCGCGCAGCGCGGTCAGCAGGTTGTTGCGGATCTCGTCGCGGATGCTGCGCTGCACATGACCGCTTGCGCGCAGTTCACCAAGGGTGCGAGGAGAGGGATGACGGGTTTCGGTGGTCGTTGAACCGCCGGTCGGGGCGTCGGTCGTGAAATCCCCGGATGTGAAGTCTTCTGCCACCTCCCCCACGGTACGCCGGAGAGCCGCGGTCGCGCCCGGTTCGCCGACAGCGCCCCTGCTTTCGCCGACAGCGCCCGCCAGCCCGCCGACAGCGCCCGCCACCTCGCCGACAGCGCTTCGGCGAGCGCTGTGGGCGGTGGGAAGAGCGCTGTGGGCGGTGGGAAGAGCGCTGTCGGCGGTGGGAAGAGCGCTGTCGGCGGTCGGAAGAGCGCTGTCGGCGGTGGGAAGAGCGCTGTCGGCGAGGTCCGGCTACCCGGTGGTGGCGGTGTGGTGCCGGCCGGTGCGGTGGCCGCCGAAACCGGCGCTCGGGGCGGTCGAGCCGGGAGTCGCCGACCCGGAGGTGGCCGACCCGGTGGTCGTGCTCGCCGTTGTCGTCGTCGACGCCGGCTGCGGTGACGGCGCCACGGTGAGGTTGTAGACCGTGTAGTCGCCGATCGTGGTGCCGTGGAAGTTGGCCTCCACCCACTGCTGGATCTGCGTGGTCACCGAGGACCGTCCGCCGCCGAAACCGGTGCTGCCGAAGGCTTTGGTGATGGCGCTCATCAGCTCCGCATTGGCGCTGCCGTTCTGCGACGAGGTCTCCGGGGCGAGGTAGTAGCCGATGTCCTTGGCGGCGACGTACTTCTGGAATTGCGCGAGGCTCGGCGCCGGGTCGTTGGAGAATCCGCCGACACCCATCACCGGCACGTGTGCGGCGAGTTCGACCCCGGCCGCGGAACTGGTCCGCGACACCGCCGCCGCCCAGCGTGCATGGCTGCTCTGCAGCATGGTCTGGAGTTGGGTGGGCAAGGTCGTGGAGCCACCGCCGAATCCGCCGAACCCACCGAATCCGCCTGCACGGTTACCCGTCGTCCCGGTGCCCGAGGACCCGGTACCGCCGCGGCCGGAGTGTGTCGTGCCGCCGAATCCGCCGTGCCCGCCCGCGGTGCTGCGTTCGGGCAGCACCGACGGGCTGCCGCCGGTGTGGGAGATGGTGTCGCCGGTGATCGCATATGCCGCCGGCGCCGCGAAGATGCCGATCACGCCGAGCACCCCCACCGCCAGCGCGATCCGACGTCCGAAGGTCGACGGCAATGCGACGAGCACGGCGGCGACGATGCCCGCGACCAGTACCACCCACCGCAGCCAGGGCTGCCAGTTCGGCTCGTGATCGAGGAGCACAAACGACCAGATGGCTCCCGCGGCGATCATCGCGGCCAGACCGAAGCGCGCGGTGTAGCGCTGCCAGCTCACCGAAGCATCACGCGCAGTCCAGGTTTGGTGGACACCAAGACCGATGAGACCGGCGATCGGCGGAGCGATCGCCAGCGAGTAATACGGGTGCGCGATACCGCTCATGTACGACAGCACCAGTCCGTCGACGAGCAACCACAGACCGAACAGCAGGGTTGCCGCCCGCACGAGGTCGGTGCGGGGACGACGCCCACGCAACGCCAGGACGACGATCAGCGCAATGAGCGCGGTCGGCAACAGAAACGAGATCTCGGCACCGAATTCGCCGCTGAACAACCTCGTGATCCCCGGCTGGGCACCGAACATTCCGCCGCCGAATCCGCCACGGCCGCCGCCACCACCACCGAAACGCTCTGCCAATTGCGGGTTCTCACGCGCGAAGTCCGCGATCGCATTGGCCGGGTTGCCGTGGGCACCACCGCCACCGCTTCGGCCCTCGACACGTTCGAGCCCGTTGTAGCCGATGACGAGGTTCATGAAGTTGTTGTCGGTGGAGCCGGCCAGATAGGGCCGCGACGAGGCCGGCCACAGCAGCGTCAGCACCACATACCAACCCGCCGAGAGCACCAGTGCCACAGCGGCAATCACCAGATGCCACATACGCCGCCAGAACGTCGGCGGGGCCGCGATGAGGTAGACCGCGCCGAGCGCGGGCAGCACCATCAGACCTTCGAGCATCTTGGCCAGAAACGCGAATCCCAGTGCGACACCGGCCAAAGCGAGCCACCGCGCCGACCCTCGCGCGGTCGCGCGCAAGGTGCAGTAGGCCGCTGCGGTCATCAGCAGCACCATCGCGGCGTCGGGGTTGTTGAACCGGAACATCATCGCCGCAACCGGGGTGATCGCGAGCGCGAGGCCCGCGATCAATCCGGCCGACCGGCCGGCGACGCGGGTGACCATCGCATACATCAACGCGACGGCGGCCACTCCCATGAGGGCTTCGGGGATCAGCATGCTCGCCAAGGAGAACCCGAAGATCTGGCCGGACAAGCCCATCACCCACTGCGACACCGGCGGCTTGTCGACGGTGATGAAGTTGGACGGGTCCACCGAACCGAACAGCAGCGCCTCCCAGTTGCGCGACCCGGCCCACGCCGCTCCGGCATAGAAGGTGTTGCCGTACTGATTGGTCGTGATGTTCCACAGGTAGAGGACGGCCGTGGCGATGAGGAGTGCTGCCAGCCACAGCCGGTCGCGCGCGGTGGCCGGAGGCAGCGTCGAATCCGCGGAAACCGACAGATCGGATCCTCGATGGCGGCTGCTCGGAGCATCATTCGCAGTGGTGTCGAACGGAGCGACACCGGGTTGGGTTGCGGTCACGATGATGATCGTGCGCCGGATGCACTGGCTTTCCGGTGTGGGCAAGCTGTCAGCTTGCTGTGAGGCACCTAGTTCCTTTGCGGGAGTTGAGAGAATGTCGTATTCGCCGGGGATGCCGTGTCGGTTTCACCCGATTGGACGCCACGCCGGGTCGCGCCCGATGAAGCCCGCGAGCCGGGTGACGGGATCGGCGTCGGCGGGTACCGGCACCGCCGGACCGTACTGTCCCGACGACCGGAGCATGTCCTCGATGCCCTGCATGCCCGAATGGACCTGGGCGGCGAAGTCGGTGTCCAGCTGCGGATCCCGACCCGCGGCGGTGGCGAGATCCCAGGTGTGCAGAAAGATGTCGGTGGTGTAGAACCGGTCGACGGCATCGGCCAGACGCAATTCCCCGACCATCGGGTGGGTGAAGGTCGCCTCCGCGTCGGGGCCGTCGAGGAGTTGCTGTACCGCCGCACACCGGGCATCCCATGCCGCTGCGGGATCGTCGGCGACCCGTGGGCCCGCGGGCAACTCGACGTCGCCTGCCGCCAGGAACGCCGCGAACCAGTCGACGAGGTGCGCCACCACGTCTCGGGCCACCCACCCGTCCACCGGCGTCGGCGCGTCCCAGTCCTTCACCGCCGCAGCGTGTTCGGCGAACACGGCAGCCACGTCGCGGTGGCGGTCCGAGGCGCAGAGTTCGGCGAGTCCCCTGCTCACAGCTCACCGGCGGCGAGCATGCGGTCGAGGCCGGCATAGCCCTCGTTCACGCCGACCTCCATGCCGGAGGCGAGCCAGCCATCGCGCGCTTCGAAGCTGTCACACAGGGATTGGGCATGCAGCCGGGTGTGGCCGTCGCCGAGGTCCTCGAACCACAGGGTCTCCAGCGACACCTGGTCGGGCATCCCCTCGAAGGTGAAGGTCTGCACGATCTTGTCGTCCGCGACGGTGTGGAAGCAGCCGCGGAAGCCGAATTCCTGGCCGTCGTGGGTGGAGACGTACCGCCAACTGCCACCGTCGCGAGCATCCCACTCGATGATGCGGCTGGAGATCGCGTCGGGGCCGACCCAACGCACGAAGAGGTCGGGATCGATGTGCGCCTTCATCAATTGCGCAGGGGTACCTCGGAAGTCGCGGGTGATCCGGATGACGGGGACCTTCGGGTCCGCCTCGATCGCGGCTTCGGGATAACGGGTGCTGGTGGTCATGATGCCTGTCCTCTCGTGTCGGTGTTGATTCTCTTCGGGTTGCTGTTCCGGGTTTTCTCGGTGCCGCCGGCGGTTGCCGCCGGACCGTCGTTCATCTCCGCCAGCACGGCGTCGAGGCGCGTATAGCGCTCCTCCGCACGTCGGCGATACCGCTCGATCCACTTGGTCATGAGGTCGAACACTTCTGCTTCCAAATGCACCGGGCGCGTCTGTGCCTCACGGGTTCGGGTCACCAGCCCGGCGTCGGCGAGCACCTTCAGATGCTTGGACACCGCCTGGATGCTGACGTCGTAGGGTTCGGCGAGTTGACTGACCGTCGCGTCGCCCACCGCGAGCCGGGCCACCATGTCGCGCCGGGTCGGATCGGCCAGCGCCGCAAAGATCTTGGACAACTCGTCGGACACCGGAGCCAATCCCCTTTCTTCAACCGTTCGGTTGAATACGAGCATGCTCCCCTCCGCAACCGCTGTCAACCCATCGGTTGAATATCGGCCCGGGTCTGCGCACCGCTGCGTGCGCCGCGACGGCGTCGACCTCGGGTTTCAGCGTCCACACAGCAACGCCGGCGCACCGTCGGGGTCAGGGGGTACGAGGTGAAGCAGGCGCCGCGGCAGAGGTGAGACGCACCAAGGAGTGAGAGGGCATCATCATGAAGACCACAGCAAGAACACGTGTGCCGCTGGCATCGGTCATGGCGTTGGCGGTCACCCTCGCGGTCGGCGCACCCGCACTCGCCGATACCCCGGCGGCACCCGCGTCGTTGTCGATCCAGGGCGACCTGCACCTGACGCCGACGATCAGGGTCCTACGGATCGACGCCCAGGGATCGCGCACCGCAGGCGCAACCACCGGCACCTACACCGCGACCCTGCTCGACGGTATGAATCCCACCCCGATCCAGGTCCGCGGTCCGGTGACCTGCATCAGCGTCGACGGCAACGCCGCCTCACTGATCTATCCGATCAGCGACATCCGCCCCTTCGGGCTCCCGGCCGCGGTCAAAGATGCTGCCGCGATCCAGATCTCGGTGCGCAAGGGCGTCAACGGAGGGCAGTCGATGGTCGGCGTCAACGGCCCGATGCCCACCGGCAGATTCCACGGATGTGCCCCGGCCGCAACGCCGTTCGCGTTCGAAGGAACGATCAGGACCAGCGGCTAGGGCGTGTCTCCCAATTCCTCTGCGATGGATTTGCGAGGTCGATGGTTTCCTGGCAAGGCGGAGGAGGCGCCGTCCTGAGGTGCGAGGCACGAGCCTCGAAGGGGAGCGATAGCGGAGCTATCGTGACCGACGACAACGCCGCCAGGGGGCCATCGAGCCGCAAAGACGCGCAAAGGGAATTGGGAGACATGCCCTAGCTCGCTCGCGGCCCGATCGGCTCGTCACCGCGCAGCGTGATGCGGTGCATCACACGGCGATTGTCGCCATAGTCACGGTTGGCGTAGTGCAGGGTGTTCCGGTTGTCCCAGAGGACCAGATCACCCAGGCGCCACCGGTGGCGGACGATGTGTTCGGGCTTGGTCAGGTGCGCGTAGAGCAGGTCGAGGATGCCGCGGCTCTCGGCATCGGAGACACCCTCGATATGTGAGGTGAAGCCGGGGTTGACGAACAGCGACTTGCGCCCGGTCTCGGGGTGCACGCGCACCACCGGGTGGGTCACGGGCGGAAGGTCGGTGACTTCCTTTCCGTCCCAGACATTTCCGCGTCCACCGCGCCGCTGCTTGAGGTAGTAACCGAACTCACGGCTGCCGTCGTGGACCGCCGACAGCTTGTCGACGAGTTCGCGGATCGGCTCCGACAACGACCGGTAGGCCAGCTCGGCGTCGGCCCAGTTGGTGTCACCGCCGTTCCGCGGCAACACCACCGGGCGCAGGATCGATCCCATGGGCGGGCGCGGCATGAAGGTGACGTCGGTGTGCCAGACGTCGGCGAAACCGTTGTCGGTGCTGTCGAGCGAGTAGACCTCGGCGGGCACGTCGCCGCTGTTCCAGACGGGATGCCCGGTGGTGAGGTCGCCGAGGCGCCGGCCGAATTCGATGTGTGCGGCGTCGTCGAGGTCCTGACCGCGCAGCACGATCACCTTGTAATCGATGAGGGCGGCGCGGATGGCGCGGACCTCGTCGTCGGTGGCCGACGCGACGTCGACACCGCGGATCTCGGCCCCGAAATGAGGACCGAACTCGTCGATGTCGAATTCGACGCCGGAGGCGACGGTACCGGTCGGGACGGGCGTGGACAGTACGGGAGTGGTCAGAGCGTGCTCAGGCGTGGCGGGGCCGGAAGTGGAGATGGTCATCGGTGGTGTTCCTACTCGGATCGTGGTGTGAGATGCGGGGTCCGAGTACCACCGGCGGGGAACCATGGTGCGAACCGTCCGAGAAGCTCATCGAGTGGCCGACGAGGCGGGCGGTGGCGGTTCCGGTCATGTGACCTGTGTAGTCGCCGACGACCCGCTCCCCCAGGGTTTGCCGCACGGTGAGTACAACCTCGGCGAGTACAGCCTCGAGTACCAGCGCGCATCGCTCGATCACCCCGGCACCGGCCGCCCGGTCGGTCACGCCGGCGCGGCCCCGGCCACCGCGGCCTCCTTGACCGCCGCGGCGACCTGCGCGCGTAACACCGTGTACTCCGGGGAATCGCGGATCTCCTCGGGGCTGACACCGTGTCGCGGGATCGGCGAGGTGATGTCGAGGGCGACCCGACCCGGCCGCGCTGTCAGGACCACGATGCGCGAACCGAGGAAGGCCGCCTCGTCGGCGCTGTGAGTGACGAAGACGTTGGTCCGGCCGAGGTCGGCACTCACCGACCGCAGGTCCTCCTGCAGCGTCTCGCGGGTGAGAGCGTCGAGGGCGGCAAACGGCTCGTCGAGCAACAGCAACGACGACTCCCCGGCCAGCGCGCGGGCGATCGCGACCCGCTGCTGTTGCCCTCCGGAGATCTCCCAGATCCGCCGATCTGCGGTGTCCCCCAGGCCGACCCGACGCAGCAGTTCGTCGCGTCGGGTTCTGCGCTGCGCCTTCGGTACTCCGGCATATCGCAGCGCGAGGTCCACGTTGCCACCGACCGTGCGCCATGGGAACAGCCGCGGTTGCTGGAACACCACCCCGGCGCCGACCCCGGGAGTCGGGGACTTTCCGGCCACCGTGACCCGGCCGGAGGTCGGGGTCTCGAATCCGGCGATCAACCTCAGCAGGGTCGACTTGCCGCACCCCGAGGCGCCGACCAGAACGAGGAACTCACCCGGATCGACGCGCAGATCAACCGGCCCCACCGCCGTGACCCGGTCGGCCTTGCTGCCATAGGTCTGCACCACCTTGCTCAGCGTGATTGCCGCCGACGACTCCGAATTCGGAGTCGACACCGCAGGGCTGTGTTCGACGACGGCGTCATTGCGCGGAGAAAACACCGGGTAGCCCCTTCGTGTAGATGGCCTGCTGGAAGGTCGACAACGGCGGAGCGCTCGGGATCTGCTGTTGCGCGGCGAGGAATTCCGCTGCGCTGTGCAGGTTCTCGGCGAGATTGCCCGGTTGTCCGTCGACGCCCAGCCAGGTCGGTGAGGTCAGCTCGGCAGCGGTCAGGAAGGTTCCTTGCTTGAGTTGGTTGGCGGCGTCGGTGGGCGTGGTACCCAGTTGCGCCGCAACGGCGTTGGCTGCCGCCTGCGGATCGTCGTGGATCAGCGCGAGAGCGCGGGCCTGCACCTTGCGCCAGGTGTCGACAACCGAGGGGTTGTCCTTGGCGAATTGGGTTGCCACGACACCGAGGTCGAGGGTCGGCTTTCCGGCGGTGGCCAGTTGCCGGCTGGCGATGAGTGTCTTGCCGGTCTTGCGGAGCTCGTCGAGCGTGGGAAGCCAGGTGTAGACGGCGTCGACGTCACCGCGCTGCCACGCGGCCAACGACGCCTGCGGCTGCAGGTCGATGATGTCGACGTCGGCGGGGTTCACCCCGGCCTGCGCGAGTGCCGCGAGCAGACTGTAGTGCGCCGTCGAGGCGAACGCCGTGGCCACCCGCTTTCCGCGCAGGTCGGCGACGGTGTTGATGCCGGTGCCGTTGCGGGCCACGAGGGCCTCGTTGTCACCGGCGACGTCGAGGACGAACGCCACCTGATACGGGATGTTCAGTGGTGCCGAGAGTCCTCGTGCGACCGGACTGGACCCGATGGCGCCGAAGTCGATCTGCTTGGCGATGAACGCGGTGTTGATGTCGGCGCCGGAGTCGAACTTGGTCCACTTGATATTGTAGTTCGGCAGGGCGTCCTCGAGCCAGTGGTTGTTCTTGACGATCAGGTCGCCACTCGGGAACGACTGGTAGGCAATACGAATGGTGGGCTTGTCGGAGTCCTGACCGGAACGGTCGACCGAGCAACCGGCCACCGCCAGCAGCGCGGCGACGAATGTCGCGAGGAGTACGGACGCCGCGCGCAGCGGTCGTCGACGATCAGATGTCATGTGTAGTCAGGCCTTTCCACGCCAGGGCACCGCGCGGTGCTCGATGACCCGCAGGACACCGTCGATGACCAGACCGGAAAATCCGATCAGGGCGATACCGACGAGCACCACGGGAGTGTTGTTGTAATTGCTTGCGTCCTTGACGACTCCACCGATGCCCGGGATGCCGTTGAACAGTTCGGCGGCCACCACCGACGAGTAGGCGATGCCGACCGAGAGCCTTATGCCGGTGAAGGTTTCGGGGAGGGCTGCCGGGATGATGACGTCGCGCAACACCTCACGGCGCGAGGCCCCGAGCGCACGAGCCGCCTCGACGAGCGCCACCGGCGCCGCGCCGACCGCCGCGGTCGTGGCAACGGCCGCCGGCGGCAGTGCCGCCAGGGCCAGCAACGTGATCTTGGGTGCCTCGTCGATTCCCAGCCAGATGACGAGGAGGAAGAAGTACGCCAGCGGAGGTAGCGCGCGCAAGAAGGTCAGCCACGGCTCCAGAACTCGCCGGATCACCGGCACCGAGCCCATCACCAGCCCGAGTACGACGCCAACTCCCACGCCGATGATCACACCGACAACGACCCGCCGCAGGGTCATGTAGAGGTGCTCCCACCAGTAATAACCGGCGTAGCCGATGACCCCGTCGTGCGTCGTCGACATCTCGACGAAGGCGTGCCACACGGTACCGAGCCGGGGCACGAACACCTCGCTCCACACACCACTGACCGCGACGATCTGCCACAGCACCAGGAACACGACCAACGACAACAGCGGCAGACCCACGTGCAGCCCCACCGCTTTCCAGCGGGATCGGCCGGCGCGTCGCCCGATCTCGGGTTCCCCGCCCTGCTCCTGCGGGGTGATGTCCACGAACAAGGTCATCAGCATTGTGTAATCGCCGCCCGGGGGCCGGGCGAGAGATTCCCTCACGCTGAGGAGAAGTGCCGAGCGAATTGTCCGACAACCGGCGCCGTGGTCTAATCCCGGCCGAGATGCCGATTCTGAAGTATCGCATTACCTCCGTGCACGAATGGCGAACCTCGCCTGCTACGAAGATTCGGCGCGCGGTGAGTGCGACCCCACGCTGCCCTCCCCGGTGGCGCAATGGCGGTCCGAAACGCCGACAACGCAGGTGAACCCGCCGGCAATGACCACCGCGGTGGCGCATTCCGAACACCCAGACCATCGCACGTCCCAGGCCTCTCGGGGCCCTCTGAACAGCGGTTATCGTCTGTACTCATGCAGTCCGAACCCCTGCCGTCCCGACGCCCGGCGCCGCCCGGTCGCGTCCGCGCCGACAACGCCCGCGTCGTCGCCGACGTCCTTCGGCGAGCCATCCATGACGGCGCCATCGGTGAGGCGCTCGACGAGCGCGCACTGATCGACGAGTTCAACGTCTCCCGCAACACCATCCGCGAGGCACTCGCCGCGCTCACCGACGAAGGACTGATCCGGCGGTCGCCTCGGGTCGGAACGCACGTCGTGGCGCGCAAACTCGATCACGGCCTCGACGCCCTGCTGGGCCTGCAGGAGACCTTCCGCCGACACGGCGCGGTCCGCAACGTCGTCAAGATCGCCACACTCGTCGATCCGCCGCGGCTCGTCGCGCGCCGACTGCGTCTCGACGATGCCCAGGCCGTCTACATCGAGCGTCTGCGATACCTCGACGACGAGCCGATCAGTCTCGACATCACCTACCTCGTACCGGATCTCGGGATCGCCGTGCTCGACCACGACCTCGAATCCCAGGATGTCTTCACGGTGCTCGAGGAGGTCGCCGGGGGCCGGCTCGGCCGCGCCGACATGACCGTCGAGGCCGTCGACGCCGACCCCCACTCGGCCGCACATCTCGAAATCGCCTCGGGGAGTTCACTTCTTCTCCTCGAACGACTCACCCACCTCGCCGCCGACGACCGGCCCGTCGATCTCGAGTACATCCGCCTGCGCAGTGACCGGGTCGTTCTGCGCAGCACCGCCTACCGAAACGAGCAACTCCCATGAGCCCAACTCCCATGAGTCAGGTCACCTTCCGCGCCGACGTGCCGGTCACCATCGACGAATCCCTGTGCATCGAGGGCTGCACCCTGTGTGTGGAGGTCTGCCCCCTCGACTCGCTCGCGATCAATCCCGACTCGGGCAAGGCGTACATGCGCGTCGACGAATGCTGGTACTGCGGGCCGTGTGCCGTGCGGTGTCCCACCGGAGCGGTCACCGTCAACATGCCGTATCTGCTGCGCTGAGCGCCGCGTGCACTCGCCCGCATCATCCTCGACACCCGGAGAACCGATGGAGCCCATGGACATTCCCGACCTCGCCGACAGCACCCGGCGCGACTGTGACGTGTTGGTGATCGGCGGCGGCACCGCCGGAACCATGGCGGCGTTGACCGCCGCGGAGCACGGCGCGTCGGTGCTGCTGCTCGACAAGGCACATGTCCGTCATTCCGGCGCCCTCGCGATGGGGATGGACGGCGTCAACAACGCCGTCATCCCCGGCAAGGCCACACCGGAGGACTACGTCGCCGAGATCACCCGCGCCAATGACGGCATCGTCAATCAGAAGACCGTCTATCAGACGGCCACAAGGGGTTTCGCGATGATCGGACGCCTCGAGCGCTACGGCGTGAAATTCGAGAAGGACCGGTACGGCGAGTACGCGGTGCGGCGGGTGCACCGCTCCGGGTCGTATGTGTTGCCGATGCCGGAGGGTAAGGACGTCAAGAAGGCCCTCTACCGGGTACTGCGCAAACGCGAGATGCGCGAACGGATCACGATCGAGAACCGGTTGATGCCGGTGCGCGTGCTCACCGACGACGGACGGGCCGTCGGCGCCGCCGCATTGCACACGCGCACCGGCGAATTCGTGGAGATCGCGGCCAAGACCGTAATCCTCGCGACCGGACCGTGCGGCCGGCTCGGCCTTCCCGCCTCCGGCTATCTGTATGGCACGTACGAGAATCCAACCAACGCCGGTGACGGCTACTCGATGGCCTACCATGCCGGAGCCGAGCTCAGCGGCATCGAGTGCTTTCAGATCAATCCACTGATCAAGGACTACAACGGACCGGCGTGCGCGTACGTGGCCAATCCGTTCGGCGGCTACCAGGTCAACGCTGCCGGCGAGCGCTTCGTCGACTCCGACTACTGGTCGGGCGAGATGATGGCGGAGGTGAGCAACGAGATCGACTCGGCGCGCGGCCCCATCTACCTCAAGGTCAGCCACCTGCCGGAGGAGACCCTCGGCGCCCTCGAATCGATCCTGCACACCACCGAACGCCCCACCCGCGGTACCTTTCACCGCAATCGCGGACACGACTACCGCACCCACGACATCGAGATGCACATCTCCGAGATCGGTTTGTGCAGTGGGCATTCGGCGTCGGGGGTGTGGGTCGACGAGAACGGTCGCACCACCGTCGACGGCTTGTACGCGGCCGGAGACCTGGCGTGCGTGCCGCACAACTACATGATCGGCGCCTTCGTCTACGGCGAACTCACCGGCACGCATGCCGCCGAGACCGCACGGGAGCTGCCGATGCCTACCGACCTGCCGTCCGACCAGCTCGCCGCAGCCCACGAACTGATCTACCGCCCGTTGCGCAACCCCGACGGGCCACCGCAACCCCAGGTCGAGTACAAGCTCCGACGCTTCGTCAACGACTATGTGGCGCCGCCGAAGACGTCGAACAAACTGGCCATCGCCATCGAGACCTTCGAGCGTATGCGCGCCGACATCGAGCAGATGGGTGCACGCACGCCGCACGAGCTGATGCGGTGTGCCGAGGTGACGTTCATCCGTGACTGCGCCGAGTTCGCGGCCCGCAGTTCCCTCACGCGCACCGAAAGTCGTTGGGGCCTCTACCACCAACGCGCCGACCTGCCCGACCGACGCGACGACACGTGGGGTTATCACCTCAATCTCCGCAAATCGGCCGACGGCACAATGGAGTTCGTGGGCCGCCCCGTCGAGCCCTACCTCGTCGGCGTCGAGGGTCTCGACCACATTCCGCCGACGGACCGGTCGGTGATCGCCATCGAGGAGCCCCCGATCGTCAGCGGACCGGGATATCGGGGAGTCGAGAGCCCGGTGCGTCCACCGGTATCGCCACCGCCGGCCGCGGCCTCACCGCGCATCGTCGAACTCCTGGCACTGTCCCCCGCGCACGCCGCCGACCTCGACACCTACCTCGACGATGACGACGCGACCGTGCGCCGCACCGCGATCTCGGTGCTCGGCGAGACCACACCCGAGGCGTTCGACACCGCCCTCGTCGCGGCGCTCGCCGACGGTTCGCCCGACGTCCGCGCCGCGGCCGCGCACGGGCTGCGCGAGCTCGTCGAGATCCTCGAGCCCACCCCGCAATTGCTCGGCGCGCTGCGAGAACACGTCGGCTCGTCGGACCCCGTGGTGCGCGCCACCGTCGTCGACCTGTTGCGCGCGTTGCGTTCCGGTGATCGTGACCTGTTCACCCGCGCTCTGTCCGACGCCGACCATCGCGTCCGGATCGAGGCCATCGGCGCCCTCGTGTCCTTGGACGCGGCCGCCCCCATTGCCGAACTGGTCGTCGACGACAACCGAGAGGTCCGTATCGCGGTCGCCGAGGGGCTCGCGACCATCGGGGTCGGCGGCAGCGGGGTTGGCGTCGAAGCCATCCGCATCCTGGCGGGCGACCGGGATCCGCTGGTGCGCGCCGCCGCGCTGGCCGCGATGGCTCACCTCGGCGACGCCGACATCGACGGGCCGCAGCTGGTTAAGGCGTTGCGCGACAGCGCCTGGCAGGTCCGTGTCGGCGCCGCGCGCGGGTTGGCCGCAGCACGTACCGAGTCGACCGTTGCGGCATTGTCCGGCGCGCTCGACGACGTGCATCACGACGTCCGCAGAGCCGCGGCCCTGACCCTGTCGCTCTGGGCCGACGACCCCGACGTGCGGACGATTCTCGAAAGTGCCGCCCACGATTCCGACGCCGATGTCCGCGCGGCGGTGCGTCGCAGTACGGTTCGGCCCAGTACGGTTCGTGCGAGTACGGCAGGTGTGTGAGGCGTACCCACGTCGAGGCGGTGTGCCACCCGCGTGCCGGCGAGACTATCCGTTGACGCCCAGCCACACCGCGAGGCCGAGCCCGGCGATCCCGACGGCGATCCGCAACGGCGCCGCCGGTAGACGTTTGACGGTCGGCGGCCCGCACCAGCCACCGGCGAGGCAACCGATCGCCATGGCCAGCGCCGCGGTCCAGTGCACGGGCCCCGAAACGGCGAACAGCAGTGCCGCCACGAGGTTGGCGATCCCAAGAAACAGAGATTTCAACAGCGTTGCCCGCCAGAGTGATTCGCTGGTGAAGATGAGTGCCAGTGCCAGCAGCATGATTCCGGCGCCGGCACCGAAGTAGCCGCCGTAGATGGAGACGACCGCCAGACCGACGTACCAGATCCAGGGCCGGTCGACGTGGTGGGATGCCAGGTCGCGCAGCCGGGGTTGCAGGAGCAGCGCGATCGATGCGATGGCCACGAGGTAGGGCACCGTGACCTTGAAGCTGTCGGCGGGCGCGAGCAGCAGGACGACCGCGCCGATGGAGCCGCCGATCAGCGCGGCCACACCCCCGCCGACGAGGCGTCGGCGGTCACCGTCGAGCAGGATGCGACCGGACTGACCGAGGCTGCCGATCCCGACGGACACCAGTGCGACGGTGTTGGTGACGTTCGCCGCGATCGGCGGCAGGCCCACCGCCAGGAGTGCCGGATAGCTGACCACGGAAGCCAGGCCGGTGACGTAGCCGATGAGGCCCGCCCCGAATCCGGCGACGACGAGCAGGAGATAGTCGAGGATGCTCATCGGTCGCTGCGCACGGTCGACGAGATGAAGCGCCCGATCGACGCGATAGAGCGCACGGTCGACGGGATAGAGCGCACGGTCGACGCGATCTGGCGCCGACCGGGCGTCATGTCAGTGCGCGAAATGCCGTGCACCGGTCAGGTACAAGGTGATGCCGGCCTCGTTGGCGGCCTCGATGACCTCGTTGTCGCGGATCGATCCCCCCGGCTGCACCACGGCACTCACGCCACCGGCGATGAGGACCTGCAGGCCGTCGGGGAACGGGAAGAACGCATCGGAGGCGGCTGCGCTGCCGGCTGCCCGCTCGCCCGCGCGAGTGACGGCGAGGTGCGCCGAATCCACCCGGTTGACCTGACCCATGCCCACGCCCACCGAGGCGCCGTCCTTGGCCAGCAGGATCGCGTTGGACTTCACCGAACGGCACGCACGCCAGGCGAATTCGAGATCGCGCAGGGTGTCCTCGTCGGCCGGGGCGCCGGCCGCCAGCGTCCATGCGGCCGGGTTGTCACCGGCGGCGTCGAGGATGTCGCGGTCCTGCATCAGCAGGCCACCGGAGATGGGCCGCGTCTCGATTCCGCCGCGCTTGGGCGGGACGGCGCGCAGGATGCGAATGTTCTTCTTGCGCTGCAACACCGACAACGCGCCGTCGGCGAATCCCGGGGCGATGAGCACCTCGGTGAAGATCTCGGCGACCTGTTCGGCCATCTCGACGGTGATCTCGCGGTTGGCAGCGATCACCCCGCCGTAGGCGCTGACCGGGTCGCAGGCGTGGGCCTTACGGTGCGCTTCGCCGATGTCGGCGCCGACCGCGATGCCACAGGGGTTGGCGTGCTTGATGATCGCCACGGCCGGAGCGTCGAAGTCGTGCGCACTGCGCCACGCCGCATCCGAGTCGGTGTAGTTGTTGTAGCTCATCTCCTTGCCGTGCAGCTGTTCTGCCGACGCCAGACCCTCGTGGTCGGCGGTCGACAGGTACAGAGCCGCGGCCTGATGGGGATTCTCGCCGTACCGCAGCACCGCCGAACGCGCCCATGTGGCGCCGGCCCACTCGGGAAATCCGGTTCCGGTGGGCTCGTGTTCACCCTGAGCGGTCGACGCGGGCGGGGCCACCACGTTCGACATCCACGAGGCCACCGCCACGTCGTAGTCGGCGGTGTGCCGGAAAGCCTTGGCTGCCAGTTCTTGTCGCTGCCGCAACGAGAACCCGCCGTCGGCCACGGCAGCGCGCGCGGCGTCGTAATCGTAGGGGTCGACGACGACGGCCACACTGGGATGGTTCTTGGCCGCGCCACGCACCATCGACGGACCGCCGATGTCGATCTGCTCGATGCACTCGTCCGGGCCCGCACCGGAGGCGACGGTATCGGTGAACGGGTAGAGGTTCACCACGACGAGATCGAAAGCCGCAACGCCCAATTCGGTCAACTGATCGACGTGCGAGGGTTTACGGGTGTCGGCGAGGATACCGGCGTGCACCTTGGGGTGCAGCGTCTTGACCCGGCCGTCGAGGCACTCGGGAAAACCGGTCACCTCCGACACCTCGATCACCGGGACACCTTGTGCGGCGATGGTCTTCGCGGTCGACCCGGTGGACACGATCTCCACGCCGGCGCCGTGAAGCGCGGTCGCCAGCTCCGCCAGCCCGCTCTTGTCGTAGACGCTCACCAGAGCCCGGCGAATGGGGCGGCGGGAGGCGTCGGTGCTGGGTGCGTTCACGGAATGTGGGCCTTTCGTCCGTCGATGACAACTCCTCGGGTGACGAGATCCGTCACCACGTCGGCGAGCAGCACGCGCTCCACCGATTTGATACGTGCGTGCAGGGAATCCGTGGTGTCGCCGTCCTCGACGACAACCGGGACCTGGGCGAGCACGGGACCGGTGTCGACACCCTCGTCGACCAGGTGCACCGTCGTGCCGGTGACCTTGACTCCGTAGTCGAGGGCGTCGGCGACGCCGTGCGCACCGGGAAATGCCGGCAGCAGCGCGGGATGCGAGTTCACGATCCGCCCCCCGAAGCGTCGAAGGAATTGGGGACCAAGGATTTTCATGAATCCGGCGGTCACGATCCACTCCGGGGAGAATTCGGCGACCTGCGCGGTCAGCGCCGCATCCCACTCGCCTCGATCGGCATACCCGGCCATCCTGCACATGACGAGCGGAATGCCCTCACGCGCCGCGATCTCGCCGGCGCGACACTCCCGGTCGACCGCGATGGCCGCGACGACGAACGGCGCGCCCGGTTCTGCGGCGCGGGAGAGCAAGGCCTCGAGCAGCGATCCGGTCCCCGACGCCATCACGACGATCGCCACACGATCGGCGGTCGGGGTGTCGGAGAGAGCGCCAGTCACACGTGCGAGCCTAGTGGGCCGGTCACCGACCGACGGCGTCGGGGCGGCAACTGCCACCGCGTTCGGTCACGTCACAAACCCACGCCGGAAGCGACGGTCAGCGTTTGGTACGGGTCACGGCATCGGAGCGGTCGAACGTCCAGGCGTCCTCGGGATCATCGACGTCGTCGGGGTCGATCCGGGCCGCCCCGGGCCGGCGCGGGCGTGCTGTGGGCGCCGCGTCGATGTCGTCGCCGCCGTTGTCTGCGGGGTCGGTGCCCGCTGCATCATCGGCGCCGGCTGCATCGTCGCCGTCGTATTCGGCGCTATCACCGTCGAGGTCGCCGTCCACGTAGTCGTCCTCGGCGTAACCGTCATCGACGTAGGCCTCGTCAGCGTCCTCGCCGGCGGAGTCTGTGCCCTCGTCGGCATAGCCGTCATCGATGCCGTCGGCCAGATCGTCCTCGGCCAGATAATCATCGATGTAGTCGTCTGCCGCGTCGTCATCGTCTGCGTCGACGGCGTCGATCCAGTCGTCGGCGTCGGTGCCGGATGCTGCCGATGTCCGGGACCGCAGCGATGGCAGGAAGTTGAGGAGGAGGCCGATCACGAGTCCCGACAGCCCGATCCACCCCAGCGTGTACACACCGGCGGTGACCAGCGTGATACCCGCGGCGCCGATCTCCCCGAGGGTGCCGCCGGCCAGCCAGCCGAACACCACCATGGTTGTCGCGGCGACCGCGGCAGCCATGCCGATCGAGCGCGCGTACCGCAGTGGGTCGGCGGTGCGGCAACGCCAGGCCACGACGCCGGCGATCGCGAGCGGAACGAGCAGACCCCACACCGCCCACCACACCGTGTGGTCGGGCAGGACGGCCAGTGCCGGCAGAGCGGGCACCGATCCGCCGCGGGCGGCGAAGAGGTCGACGGACGCTGCGCCGACGTGCGCCTCGGACCCGACGAGGACGGCGGCCGCTCCGATGATCAGATTGGGCAGATACAGCACCGAGAGCAGCGTGAGCCCCAGGTAGCCGTCGAAGTCGTAGCCGCCGGAGACGAGGTCGCGCAGCGCGTCGAATCGCAGGATCAACCGCAGCAGGATCAACAGGCCACCCGCGGCGAACAGCGCGAGCACGGCCACGAATCCGTAGCGGATGCCGCGGCGGTCGGCGGCGCTCAGACGGCTGGTGACCAGCTCACTCCGGCCGAGAACGACCCCGGCGGTGGCGGCGAGACCTTGCACGACGAGGGTGAGGCCGAACGCCTCGAGGGCGTTGGGGCTCTGGATGGGCAGCACCGATGAGCCGTCCATGACGACGGCGAGTGCGATGGCCGTCATGAGCAGCGCACCGGCGACGGCCGACGCGCCGACGGCGACGTACTCGGAGAGGGTGTGCCGGGACCGGCAACTCGACGCCACCACCGCTGCGGTTCCGCCCGCGACGAGCAGGGTCGGCAGCAGCGGGAGTATGCCGATACTCACCCCGGCGATGCTGACTGGGACCTGATTGATGGCGAGCCAACAGGTGGCGACGGCCGTTCCGATTCCCGACAGTCCGCTGCCGGCCATCGCCAGCACCGCGAACACGATCACCAGCGTGACGAGGATCGTGATGACCGGTACGGCGAAAGCGATCAGGATCAGCTCGCGCGGGCCACGTTCGGGTCGGTCATGATGGGCGCGACGGGCCTGCCGAGCGTCGCGAAGTCGGGTCGCGAGGTTGTCGGCGGAGGCAACTGTTCTCAGCGTGGGCATTGGTTCGAGCGTGGCACGTGGGGCGTGTGAGGTGTCGCAGACGCGCCGCAGTGGAGTCAGAAAGCGATCAAACGCACGCTCTGCGTGCAGACGTAGCAGAAGGTCACGCTCAGGGCGAACGTTCTGCTACGTCTGCACGAGACTGCTGAAGTCAGCTGTTGGCCTGCGGGGGCTCCGGCTTCTGGAAGATCGAGGTGCTCTCCGATCCGGAGACGGCCTCGGATCCGGCCTGCGGAATCGCCGCGGTCGCCCCGGGAGCCGCGCCGGCCGACGGAGCGGCGTGCGCGCCCTGCCCGTATCCGGCATACGACGACGGGTCATAGCTCGGCGCAGCGGTCGGCTGGGCGCCCGACGGTTGGGCGCCCGACGGTTGGGCGCCCGACGGCTGCGCGGTGGTGGCCGGGGCACCCGACGATGCGGTGCCCGCGGTCGGGTAGGCGGTCGTGGCCTGGGTCGCACCCGGGATCACCGCGGTCGCTCCCGGCACAGAGGCGACGCCCTGCGCCTGCGAGGTGACCCCCGGAGTGGAGGCGCCGTAGCCGTAGGCAGTGGCAGCCTGCGCCGAGGCGGCCGCGGGGTCGGTGGCCTGCGCCGCGGCACCGATCTCGGGAGCGGCAGCGGTCTTGACGACACCGAGATCGAGGAGCAACCAGCCGACGGCGAGCAGGAAGATCAGGATCGAGAGCACCAGCAGGATGATTGCGCCGGCACCGTGGCCGAGCGAGTAGTTGCTGGACTCGTCAAGATCGGCACCGGCGTACATGATGATGGTGAGCAGCACGCCCGCGGTCGCACCGGCCGCGACGAGCGGAGCCACCCGGTAGGACTTGATCAGCCCGGTGAACGCGAGGAACCCGGTTGCCACGACCAAGACGTATGCGGCACTGAGATCAGAAGCGAAGAGCTTCTGCGTGTCGTTGACCACGTTTCCCTCGATGGTGTATCCGGCCGCGAACCCGCAGAACAGCAGCACGACGCCGAGCACACCGATGGTAGCCGCGAGGACGGGTGCGACGATCGGCGGAACGCCTGCGAACGGCTGCTTGGGTGCGGCGGGCTGGCCATACCCCTGCTGGCCGTAACCCTGTTGCCCGTAGTCCTGCTGGCCGTAGCCCTGTTGCCCGTAGCCCGATCCGTAGCCCTGTTGGCCGTACCCGGACTGCTGTCCATACCCCTGTTGACCATAAGCGGACTGGTCACCGTAGCCCTGCTGGCCGTAGCTCGGCTGACCGTAACCCTGCTGGGCGGAGGCCTGTCCGTAGCCCTGACCGTAGGTCGACTGCTGCGGGTAGCCCTGCGGCGAGGATGCCTGGCCGGGCTGCGAATAGCCCGCACCCTGGCCCTGGGTCTGTCCGGACTCGGGCTGCTGCCCGTAGCCGCTTCCTGGCTGGTAGCTCATGAGATTCTCCTACCGAATACGGTTTATGTCGCTTCTCCCCCGGCGCGCACAGTTGTCGCACCCCGAGCGCACTCTCCCGACCACGCTAATACATCGCGCGGACACGCCACAGGGTCCCACGCCCGGTTGTGGATGACGCCGAGGTGCCGGACGGCCGGTTGTCGGTTGGATGAATGACGGGGTCGGCGGGGTTCAGTCGGGGTTGCGCGATGCGGGCTGTGGGTCGGAACCAGCTGTGGCGCAGGGGGTCTCGAGGCTCGTCGCTAGCGCTCCTCGCACCTCGACCACCGATCCAAAGGAACCAGCGCTACCGAAAGCTCGACCACCAATCCAAAGGAACCAGCGCTACCGAAAGCTCGACCACCGATCCAAAGGAACCGACGCTGCCGAAAGCTCGACTACCGACCAAAACAGAATCGACGGTCCGGAACCACCGACCAACCCCCGTTACCAGGCGTGTTTCGCTCCTTGCTCTTCGTACCAGGCGATCAGCGAGTAGTCGTCGACCGATCGTGGATCGATGTCGACCGACCGGCCGGCGAGGACCGAGGTGACCGGCACCTCGAGTTTCTTGCCGGTGCGGGTGTGCGGAATGGCCGGGGCGACGATGAGCTCGTCGGGCACGTGGCGTGGCGAGAGCCGGGACCGGATCTCGCTGACCACCCGGGTGCGCAGGTCGTCGTCGAGTTCGGCTCCGGGGACGAGGGTGACGAACAGCGGCATCCAGTACGCGCCGTCGGGGCCGTCGACGCCCAGGACGAACGCCTCGGCGATCTCGTCGATGCTCTCGACCACCTCGTAGATGTCGGCCGACCCCATCCGGATGCCGTGTCGGTTCAACGTGGCGTCGCTGCGGCCGTGGATGATCAGCGATCCCCGGTCGGTGACGGTCACCCAGTCGCCGTGTCGCCAGACCGGCGTCGTCGGCCCGACCGAACTCCATTCGTGCTCGAAATAGGCGGCACGATAACGAGATCCGTCGGGGTCGTTCCAGAATCCGACCGGCATCGACGGCATCGGGGTGGTGATCACCATCTCGCCCACCTCGTCGATCACCGGCGTGCAGTCGGGTGCCCAACTCTGCAGCGCGACACCGAGATAGCGGACAGACAATTCCCCCGGAACCACCGGTTCGCCGACGGAGCCGCCGGCGAAGGCGGTCACCACATCGGTGCCACCACTGATCGAGGACACCGGGAGTCCTTGTGCCACATTGTCGTCGATCCACTCGAACAGGTCGCCGGCCAGCGACGACCCCGTGCTGCCGATGGTCCGCAGTGCCGACAGATCATGATCGCGCCCGGGCACGAGCCCGGCCTTGCGGGAGGCCTGCAGCTGTCCGGGGCTGGTACCGAAGTAGGTCACCTTCTCCGCGGCGACGATCTGCCACAACCGATCTGCGTCGGGGTACAGCGGAGAACCGCTGTAGCAGACGATCGTCGAGCCGCACAGCAGACCGGCAACCTGGAAGTTCCACATCATCCAGCTCAACGCCGTCTGCCAGAAGAACACATCGGACTCATCGAGATCGGCATGAAGCGCAGCAGCTTTGAGATGTTCGACGACGACCCCGCCGTGGCCGTGCACGATGCCCTTGGGCCGACCGGTGGTACCGGAACTGAACAACACCCACAGCGGATGATCGAACGCCACCGGCACCGGCTTCACGGTGGCCGCACCGCTGATGGCGCTCGCGTAGGACAGAACCCGCGGACCCGATTCCGGGCGGTGGTCGGTTCCGCCGACCACGATGTGCCCGGTGAGCTCGGGCAGCGCTGCGGCGAGCTCGGCACTGTCGGCGGTCTTGTCGATGTCCTTGCCGTTGTAGCGATATCCGTCGGCGGAGAACAACACCTTGGGATGCAACTGCCCGAGCCGGGCCGACGCCCCCTCGGGGGCGTAATCCTGTCCGCACCCCGACCAGATCGCACCGAGCGACGCGGTCGCGAGGAACGCGATGACCGCCTCGGGGACGTCGGGCAGGTACGCGGCCACCACATCGCCGGCGCCGACCCCGAGATCGGTCAGGGTCGCCGCCAGCGCCCCGACCATCTGCGGTAGCTCCGACCATGCGATCGCCGTCCGGTCACCACTCTCGCCGATACCGACGACGGCGGCGCGATCGGCGGCTGCTCCGGTCTCGACCGCGCGGGCGTGCCGCAACACCTGATCGACGTAGTTCAGCCGAATCTCGGGAAACCAACGCGCGCCGGGCATGTCGGCCGAGGCCAGCACCGCGGCATCACCGGCCGCGAGCGGCGCGGCGATCTCGGAGAGCTCGACGAACTCCCACAACGACCGCCAGAACGCGGCCGGCTCGCTCGTCGACCACGCCCACAACGCCGGATAGCCGGACACGTCGATGCCGTGTTGCCGTGAGACCGCGTCGACGAATCGAGCCATCTGCGAACGCTTGTCGGTGGTGATCACCGACCCGACGCCATCGGTCATCGCAGCGTTCCGAGGATCTCGATGGACTCCTCGCGCATCTGGACCTTGCGGACCTTGCCGGTCACCGTCATCGGGAACTCCTTGACCACGTGGACGAAACGCGGGATCTTGTGGCGGGCGATCTTGCCGGTCGCGAACTCGCGGACGTCGTCGGCGGAGAGTTCGGATGCGCCGTCACGCAGCTGAATCCACGCCATGAGCTCCTCTCCGTACTTCTCGTCGGGGACACCGATCACCTGCGCATCGAGGATGTCGGGGTGGGTGTAGAGGAATTCCTCGATCTCGCGGGGGTAGATGTTCTCCCCACCGCGGATCACCATGTCCTTGATGCGCCCGGTGATCCGGACGTATCCGTTGGGATCCATCACCGCGAGATCACCGGTCCGCATCCACGGTGAGCCCTCCGGATCGGTCGGTTCGGGGATGAGTACCTCGGCCGACTTGTCCGGCTGATTCCAGTAGCCACTCATCACGCTGTAACCGCGAGTGCAGAATTCACCGGTCTCGCCGCGTCGCAACGTCTCTCCGGTGACCGGGTCGATCACCTTGATCTCCAGATGCGGACCGACCCGACCGACGGTGCCGACCCGCAGTTCCAGCGGATCGTCCATTCGGGTCTGTGTCGACACCGGTGAGGTCTCGGTCATGCCGTAGCAGATCGACACCTGCCCCATGTGCATACGGTCGACCACCTGGCGCATGACGTGTTCCGGACACGGCGAGCCCGCCATGATGCCGGTACGCAGCGTCGACAGATCGAATTCGGCACCCGAATCGAGCAGGGCGAGTTCGGCGATGAACATCGTCGGCACGCCGTAGAGGCTCGTGCACCGGTACTGCGCGACTGCGCGCAGGGCGGCTTCGGGGTCGAAGGTCGGCGACGGGATCACCATGGTCGCACCATGACTGGTGGCAGCCAGATTGCCCATCACCATGCCGAAGCAGTGATAGAACGGCACCGGAATGCAGATCCGGTCGTCGGCACTGTAGTCGAGGAGCTCGCCCACCAGGTACCCGTTGTTGCCGATGTTGCGGTGCGAGAGCGTCGCACCTTTCGGGAATCCCGTTGTCCCCGAGGTGTACTGGATGTTGATCGGGTCATCGGCGGTGAGCCCGGCGGCCCGATCGGCAACCGCGGCGAGTTCGTCTGCGGTGGGTGGCGCGGTGAGCTCGGCCCACTGCGAACTCTCTAACAGCACGACCTCGCGCAGGTCGGGCGCGGCCGGACGAGCGGCGGCGAGCATGCCCGCGTAGTCGGAGTCCTTGTACCGTTCGGCTGCCACCACCACACTGGTGCCCGATTGCGTGAGCGCGTACTCGATCTCGTGCTGGCGATATGCGGGATTGAGGTTGACCAGGATCGCACCGATCTCGGCCGTCGCATACTGGGTCAGCACCCATTCGGCCCGGTTGGGCGACCACAGGCCGACCCGATCTCCTGCGGCGACGCCGAGTCTGCACAGTCCGGCGGCGAGCGCGAGGACGTCGCGGCGGAACTCGGCGTAGGCCCACTGGGCGCCGGTCGGGGCGTCGATGAGGGCCATCCGGTCACCGTGGAGTTCGGTGATGCGCGCCAGCGTCGCCCCGATCGTCTCGGTCAGCAGCGGCGGCGCAGCGTCGCCCCGGGCGAAGCTGCGCTCGGAGTCGTCTCTCGTGGAAGCCGATTCGGTCATGGTGATCACTTTCCTCCGATGTGGCGGGAACTTACGTGGTCGGTGCGGGGGAACTCTCGGTGCTCGACATCTCCGAGGCGGCCGCACGCGAGAGGACGGCCTCGGCCTGGCGGAACACCGGGCCGTCGATCATCTGTCCGTCGATGCTGAACACGCCGCCACCGAATTCGGCGGCTCCGTCGATCACCCGTCGCGCCCACTGCACTTCCTCGTCGCTCGGCGAGTAGCCGGCGCGGATGATGTCGACCTGGGAAGGATGGATGCAGGCGGTGGCGGCGTATCCGAGTGCAACGGCGTCGGTCACCTCGTCACGAAGCCCGTCGATATCGCGGAAGTCGATGTGTACGGAGTCGACGGCGAACTTGCCGTTGGCCGCCGCCGCGAGTCGCACCGCCGAACGCGCGTAACGCGCCACATCGCGATAGGTACCCGAGCGCGGCTCGTCCGGGCCGAATCGGCTGGACTTGCCGCCGAGCCCGGCGACGAGATCCTCGGCGCCCCACATCAGTCCGATGCAGTTGACGCTGGCCGCGATGTCGTTGACGCGCACCACCCCGGTCGGGGTCTCGACCAGTGCGATGGTCTGCAACGCGGTCTCGGTGATCGACTCCGCCGTCTCCGCCTTGGCCTGCATGACGACCCGGTAGTTGGTGTCCGCGAGCGCGGCGAGGTCACGCCGGTAGTCACCGGTACCGGCCGGATTGATCCGCACCACGGTCCGATCGGGGTCGAGCGGGTGGGCGATCAGCGCCTCCCGTGCGGCGACCCGGTTCTCCGGGGCGACGGCGTCCTCGAGATCGAGAATGACCACATCAGCACGGTCGGCGGCCTTCTGGTAGCGCTCGGGTCGATCCGCAGGACAGAACAGCATCGCAGGTCCTGCGGGCGCCCAGGCATTTCCGAACGATTCCGCCACTGGCAAGGTCATGATCTCCATCGACTCCTTCGTCGTCGCTACGCTGGCTTCTCGACGCCCTTCTCGGACTCAGGTCGCGGACGACTCCGTCGGGCGCCTGCGTACCAGTGTCGCGCGTGCCGCCCTCGCGACGATCACCCCGTCCTGGTTGCGGCCGATGTGGGTGAGGTGCACCACCCCCTCACCGGGCCGCGACCTGGACTCGCGTTTGCCCGTGCACTCGGTCTCGGCGTAGAGGGTGTCGCCGGCGAACAGCGGTGCGGGAAAAGCGACTTCGGAGAAACCGAGATTGGCCACCAGGGTGCCCTGGGTGAGCTGCGCGACGGACAAGCCGACGATCGTGGAGAGGGTGAACATCGAATTGATCAGTCGCTGCCCACCGAATCCCGGTTGCGTCGCCGACCACGCCGCATCGAGATGCAACGCCTGGGTGTTCATCGTCAGCGTGGTGAACAGGACGTTGTCGGCCTCGGTCACGGTGCGACCCGGTCGGTGCTCGTAGATCGTGCCCTCGGCGAACTCCTCGAACCACAGTCCGCGCTGCACCACCCGGACCGGCGACGACGACGCGTCGGTGGTCTCACTCATGAGAACCCCAGCTCGCGGGCGATCAGCATGAGCTGGACCTCGGTGGTGCCCTCACCGATCTCGAGGATCTTCGAGTCGCGGTAATGGCGGGCCACCGGATACTCGTTCATGAAGCCGTATCCACCGTGGATCTGGGTGGCGATGCGCGCATTGTCCATCGCGGCTTCGCTGGCGATCATCTTGGCGATGGAGGCTTCCTTCTTGAAGGGTTTGCCCGCCAACATCTTTGCCGCCGCGTCGTAGTAGGCGGTGCGGGCGACGTGGGCGCGCGCCTCCATCCGGGCAATCGCGAAGGACACCGACTGGTACTCACCGATCGGTTTGCCGAAGGACTGACGTTCCTTGGCGTACTTCACACTCTCGTCGACGCATCCCTGTGCGACGCCGGTGGCCAGTGCGGCGATCGCGATCCGCCCCTCGTCGAGGATCGACAGGAAGTTCGCGTAACCGCGGCCGCGCTCGCCGAGGAGGTTCTCCTTGGGGACCCGGACGTCGGTGAAGGTCAGCGGATGGGTGTCGGAGGCATTCCACCCGACCTTGTTGTAGGCCGGCTCGGCGACGAAACCGGGTGTGCCCGAAGGCACGACGATCGTCGAGATCTCCTTGCGGCCGCCGCCTTTCACACCGGTCACGGCGGTGACGGTGACCAGCGAGGTGATGTCGGTGCCGGAGTTGGTGATGAATTGCTTGGCGCCGTTGATGATCCACGAGTCCCCGTCGTCCCGCGCGGTGGTGGCGGTGGCACCGGCATCCGATCCGGCGCCGGGTTCGGTGAGCCCGAAGCCGGCCAGCGCCCGGCCTGCGGTCAGATCCGGGAGCCACCGCTCCTTCTGCTCGGGGGTGCCGTACTTGTGGATCGGCATGGCGCCCAGACTGACCCCCGCCTCGAGGGTGATGGCCACCGACTGGTCGATCTTGCCGAGTTCCTCCAGCGCCAGTGCGAGCGCGAAGTAGTCGCCACCCATGCCGCCCTCCTCCTCGGGGAAGGGCAGGCCGAACAACCCCATCTTGCCCATCTGGGCGATCACGTCGTACGGGAAGCTGCGCTCGGCATCGTGTTTCGCCGAGACCGGGGCGACGACCGATTGCGCGAAGTCGCGCACGGTGGCGATGAGGTCGGTGTATTCCTGTGTCAATTCCATGGGCGGGAGTCCTTTTCGTGCGTCAACGTCTGCGAGCTTGTCATGCGGCGTCGGGTGTGGGGGCCGGGCTGTCGATGTGGGCGAGTTGCTGACCGGCGGAGACCTTGTCGCCCACGGCGACCGAGACGGTGGCGGTCCCGTCGATCGGTGCGGTCAGGGTGTGTTCCATCTTCATCGCCTCGACCACCACGATCGCGGTGCCCGCACCGACCTCGTCGCCGGTGGCGGCTGATACCGCGACGACGGTGCCGGGCATCGGGCTGACGATGGTGCCTGCTGTTTGCCCGGCGTCGGCGTCGAGGACGGTGCGGGTCAGTTCGACGATCCACGTGCCCGCGGGCCCGGAGGCCCACCACTGGTCGCCGATCTCGGCGAGCGACCACTGCTGACTGATGCCATCGACGATCAGCCGTGCGGTCCGGCCGCTCGTGGTGGCGTGCTGGGCAAGGTATTCCACGTGCGCGGTCCACGGCTGTGTCATGTTCTCGTCCGCGCCAGTCTCGTTCGCGCCAGTCTCGTTCGCGGCCGGGGTGCCCTCGTCGGGATCGGGTGTGGTGGTGATCGTGACGTCGGCGGTGACCCAGCGTTCGTCAGCGCTGTGGACCTCGGCCGACACCTCGCGGCGGTGGGTGCCTGCACTGAGCCTGCTGACGACCGGCGCGTGCGCGCCGAGCCGGAAACCGACCTGACTGTCCCACACGTCGTCGGCGCGCCGGTTGCCGACGCGGGCGAGGCCGACCAGCGCCAGCGCCTCCGGAACGGGCTCGGGCGCAGCGTAGTCGGCGGCCAGCCGGTCGAGCAGCTCGGTGTCGAGGCGAGCCTCGCGCACCTCCGGGCGGGCCAGCACGAAGCGGCAGAAGTCGATGTTGGTGACCACACCGAGGACACGGGTTTCGCTCAACGCGTGGTCGAGACGTTCGATGGCCTCCGCGCGATCGCCGCCGTGGGCGATCACCTTGGCCAGCATCGGGTCGTAATCGCTGCCGACGACGAGGCCGGGCAGCATCGCCGAATCCACACGTACCCCTTGGCCGGCCGCGGTGTCGGGCTCGGCGAGCGAGACGATCTCGCCGCCGGTCGGCAGGAAGCCGTTGGCGGGGTCCTCGGCGTACACGCGGGCCTCGATCGCATGACCGACCAGCGTCATCTCCTCCTGCGCAATCGCGAGCACCTCGCCGCGTGCGACCCGAATCTGCTGTTCCACCAGATCGATTCCGGTGACCATCTCGGTCACCGGGTGCTCGACCTGCAGGCGGGTGTTCATCTCCATGAAGAAGAACTCGTCGGGCCGGTGGGCGGACACGATGAACTCGACCGTCCCCGCACCCGTGTAGCCGACGCTACGGGCGGCATCGCAGGCGGCCTGTCCGATCCGCTCCCGCGTCGCGGCATCGAGCAACGCCGACGGCGCCTCCTCGATGACCTTCTGATGACGGCGCTGCAGCGAGCACTCGCGCTCGCCGAGATGGATGACGTGGCCATGGGTGTCGGCGAGAACCTGCACCTCGATGTGACGCGGGGTGTCGACGAAGTGCTCGAGGAACAGCGCGTCGTCACCGAAGGCCGCCGACGCCTCCCGCCGGGCCCGGGCCAGCGCGTGGGGCAGGGCGTCGGGGTGCTCGACCCGGTGCATGCCCTTGCCGCCGCCGCCCGCACTCGGCTTGATCAGCACCGGGAAGCCGATTTCCGGTGCGGCGGCGATGAGATCGTCATCGGTCAGTCCGGGCCGCGACAACCCGGGTACCACCGGCACCCCGCGTTCGGTGACCGCCGCGCGTGCGGTGATCTTGTCGCCCATCGTCGCGATCGCCGATGCCGGCGGTCCGATGAACGCGATGCCGGCCTTGGCCAGCGCGTCGGCGAATTGTTGGTTCTCCGAGAGGAATCCGTAGCCCGGGTGCACGGCGTCGGCACCGGTGGCCTGCGCGGCGCGCACGACCGCGGCGATGTCGAGATAGTTGCCTGCCGAGCGCGTTTCTCCCGGGGCCACCAGCGATCCCAGATGCACGGCGGTGTCGGCCTCGCGGACGTGGCGGGCGTGCGCGTCGGGGTCGGTGTAGATGGCGACGCTACGCAGGCCCAACCGGCGCAGCGTCGCGATGACCCGGCAGGCGATCTCGCCGCGATTGGCGACGAGAACGGTCCGGATGGGCGTCGCCACGGCGGCCGCGGGGTCGGCCGATTCCGTGGTCGGCGTGGACTCCGTGGTCGACGTGGACGGTGTTGCGCTGGAACGGATGTCAGAAGTCGTGGTCATGTGTATAGCCCTCACATCCGGAAGACGCCGTAGCGCGGTTCGGTCAGCGGCGCGTACCGGCACGCCTCGAGCGCCAGCCCGAGCACAGTACGGGTGTCGGCGGGATCGATGATGCCGTCGTCCCACAGGCGCGCGGTCGAGTAGTAGGCGTCGGATTGTTGCTCGAACTGCTCCCGGATGGGTTGTTTGAAGGTCTCCTCCTCGTCGGTCGACCATTCGCCGCCGGAGCGTTCGATCTGGTTGCGGCGCACGGTGGCCAGGGTGTCGGCGGCCTGCGGACCACCCATCACCGAGATCCGCGCGTTGGGCCAGCTCCACAGGAACCGTGGCGAGTAGGCGCGGCCGCACATCGAGTAGTTGCCGGCCCCGAAGGAGCCGCCGATCATCACCGTCAGCTTGGGCACCCGGGCACAGGCGACCGCGTTGACCATCTTGGCGCCGTTCTTGGCGATTCCGCCCTCCTCGTAGGCGCGTCCCACCATGAAGCCGGTGATGTTCTGCAAGAAGATCAGCGGGATGCGTCGCTGGTCGCACAGTTCGATGAAATGTGCTCCCTTGAGCGCGGATTCGCTGAACAGTACGCCGTTGTTGGCGATGATGCCGACCGGATGACCGTGCAGATGCGCGAACGCGGTGACCAGGGTGGTGCCGTAGTTGGCCTTGAATTCGGTGAATTCGCCTGCGTCGACCAGGATCTCGATCACCGAACGCACGTCGTAGGGGGTGCGCGGATCGGTGGGCACGACGTCGTAGATGTCGGTCTGCGGTCGTGTCGAGGGGCGGGCGGCGGTCAGCTCCCACTGCGCGGGATCGCGAGGACCGAGGGTGGCGACGATCTCGCGTACCTTCGCCAGGGCCTGCTCGTCGTTGTCGACGAGGTGGTCGGTCACCCCGGAGACCGACGAGTGCATCGCGCCGCCACCGAGATCCTCGGCCGACACGTCTTCTCCGGTGGCCGCTTTCACCAGCGGCGGGCCGGCCAGGAAGATGGTGCCCTGGTTGCGCACGATTACGGTCTCGTCACTCATCGCCGGCACGTAGGCGCCGCCGGCCGTCGACGAACCCAGGACCGCCGAGATCTGCGGGATACCCGCGGCGCTCATGGTGGCCTGATTGAAGAAGATGCGACCGAAGTGCTCACGGTCGGGGAACACCTCGTCCTGTTGCAGCAGCATCGCGCCACCGGAGTCGACGAGGTAGATGCAGGGCAGGCGGTTGGCCGCGGCGATCTCCTGGGCGCGCAGGTGCTTCTTGACGGTCATCGGGTAGTACGTGCCGCCCGAGACCGTCGCGTCGTTGGCGATGATCATGCATTCGCGCCCGGCGATCCGCCCGACCCCGGCGACGACCCCCGCCGAGGGGACCTTGCCCTCGTACATGGCCTGCGCGGCAAGCGGGGCCACCTCGAGGAACGGCGAACCGACGTCGAGCAGGCCGTCGACGCGGTCACGCGGGAGGAGCTTGCCGCGCGAGACATGCCGTTCGCGGGCCCGCTCGCCACCGCCGCGCGCGGCCGTGGCGAGGGCCTGCCGCAGGGCGGTGACATTGGCCAGGTGTTCATCGCGCGACGTGGACCGGTTTTGCGGTGCGGTCTGCGCCGGGCTGGTGACTGTGGAACCCACCGACCCACCTTTCAGTTAGTGGCAATTAACTGAACTCACTGTAACGCACCCGCCTGCGCGGTGTCACGCAGATGCCATTGTCCCAGCCGACGTGACGACGATCACGATTTTTCGTATCGTGATGGTGAGCCCACCACCCACGGGCCGCAAGCACCTGCGTCTCCCCACCCATGGGAGTCGCGCGCCACAACTACAGAAGGCCAGGTAGAACCCATGACCCTCGCCCCGCATGCCCCCGCGACCAGCGGTCTCGAAGACCGCTACGTCCGTGAATCGGGCACCGTCTTCCTCGGCGGCATCGCTGCCCTCGTCCGCATGGTGCGCGATCGAGCGCTCGTCGATCGCCGCATGAACCAGCGCACCGCGTCCTTCATCTCCGGATACGAGGGCTCTCCCCTCGCCGGTTACGACCTCGAACTCGCCAAGCGTCGCGGACTGCTCGAGCCCCTCGACATCGTTCATCGCCCCGGCCTCAACGAGGAGCTCGCCGCGACCTCGGTGATGGGGTCGCAGGTGGCCGCCCAGGTGACCGGACTCGCCCCGGACAACGCCGGCAAACCCCGCTCGGGCGTGGTCGGTTACTGGTACGGCAAGGCCCCGGGCCTCGATCGCGCCTCCGACGCACTGCGGCACGCGAACATCATCGGCACCCACCCCGACGGCGGCGCGGTCGCCCTCGTCGGCGACGACCCCGGCGCGAAGAGTTCGACCGTGCCGTGCGCCTCGGAGATGGCACTGGCCGACCTCTACATTCCGATCCTGTATCCGGCGGACTCCCAGGACATCCTCGACCTCGGTGTCCACGCCGCCCACCTGAGCCGCGTCAGCGGACTGTGGACGTCGCTGAAGATCTCCGCACATGTCGCCGACGGCGCCTCGACGGTGCAGCTCGACCCCACCCGCATCACCCCGGAGTACGGCGGCCTCGGACGTAGCCCGCACGTTCCCTCGGGGCGTCTTCTCGGCGCGAATCTGATGGAGCTCGAACAGAATCAGCTCACCATCCGGATGCCGCGCGCCCACGAGTACGCGCGCCTCAACGGCCTGAATCGGATCACCGTGCGCTCGGGCGACGATCGCATCGGCATCGTCGCCGCGGGCAAGACCTACCTCGATGTGCGCGAGGCCCTGCACCTGATGGGTCTGACCGAGGCGGATCTCAACCGCCTCGGAATCCGCATCCTCAAGCTCGGCATGGTGTACCCGCTCGAGCAGGAGATCTTGCGGCGCTTCATCACCGACACCGCATCGGGACGCCTCGACGAGGTGATCGTCGTCGAGGAGAAGCGCGACTTCATCGAAACGATGATGCGCGACATCTTGTTCCGTGACCCCATCGCCCCGCACATCGTCGGCAAGGTCAACGAGGACGGGTCCACCCTGTTCTCGCGCTTCGGCGAACTCGACGTCGACGCGGTCACCCGGGGTCTGGCCATGCGGTTGGCGCGACACCATCACGTCGACGCTGCGATCGACTGGCTCGACCGCTGCAGCCGCCGTCGCACACGGATCGAACTGCCGCTGGCCGTGCGCACCCCGTACTTCTGTTCCGGATGCCCCCACAACAGTTCGACGCACGTGGCGGAGAACACCCTCGTCGGCGCCGGAATCGGTTGCCACGCCATGGTTCTACTGATGGACCCCCACCAGGTCGGCGATGTCGCCGGGGTCACGCAGATGGGTGGTGAAGGCGCGCAGTGGCTGGGCATGGCCCCGTTCGTCGAGGCCGATCATTTCGTGCAGAACATCGGCGACGGCACCTTCACCCATTCCGGGTCACTGGCCATCCGCGCGGCGGTGGCCGCGGGTGCGAACATCACCTACAAGTTGCTCTACAACGGTACGGTCGCCATGACCGGCGGCCAGAATCCCGTCGGCGGCTTCAGCCTGACCGAGATCACGAATCTACTTCTCGCCGAGGGTGTCGGGCGCATCGTCATCACCTCCGACGACCCGTCGCGCACCAAGGCAAACGCCTTGCCGTCCGGGGTGCGCGTGCGTGATCGCTCCGAACTCGCCGACGTCCAGCGCGAACTGGCGGCCGTCGAGGGCGTGACCGTCCTGATCCACGATCAGGCGTGCGCCGCGGAGAAGCGCCGCAAGCGCAAGCGCGGCACCCTGGACACCCCGACCACTCGGGTGATGATCAACGAGCGAATCTGTGAGGGTTGCGGCGACTGTGGCACGAAGTCCAACTGTCTTTCGGTGCATCCTGTTCCGACGGAGTTCGGCCGCAAGACCCGCATCGACCAGAGTTCGTGCAACCTCGACTACTCGTGCCTGAAGGGCGACTGCCCGTCGTTCGTCACCGTCACTCCCGGAACCGCCGATCGCACACGTACCGCGACGGCGGCCGAGCTCACCGGCGATTCCTTGCCGCGCCCCTCTATCGCTCGGACACTCACGGGTCCGGGCACCGATGTGGCGACGCTGCGGATCACGGGCATCGGCGGGACCGGCGTGGTCACCATCTCCCAGATCCTGGCGACCGCAGCCACTCTCGACGGCCACGCCGCACGCACCGTCGACATGACCGGGCTGGCCCAGAAGGGTGGTGCGGTGGTCAGCGACGTGAAGATCTCCAACCGGCCGATCGAGCTGGCCGCCAAGGTCGCCTCCGGGACGTGCGACCTGTACCTCGCGTGCGACTCTCTGGTGGCTGCCGACGCGGTCAACCTCAAGGTCACCGCTCCTGACCGGACCACCGCCGTGGTGTCGACCACGCGTATCCCGACCGGTTCGATGGTCGTGGACACCTCGGTCGGATTCCCCTCGGACGCACAGATCCACGACGTGATCGACTCCCGGGTGGCACGCGCGGTCTACCTCGATCCGGGAGCGCTCTCGACAGAGCTGTTCGGTCACGAGCAGTATGCCAACATGCTCGCTGTGGGCGCCGCCTATCAGGCCGGCGCGCTGCCGATCAGCGCCGAATCCGTGGAGCGCGCAATCTCTCTCAACGGCGTCGCCGTGGCGGCCAACACCCAGGCCTTCCGCCGCGGGCGTCAGGTCGTGGCCGACCCGGATGCCGTGCGCACCGAAATCGCACGGCTGCATCCGGTGGTGACCGCACCCGAGCCGAGCGCGTGGGCGCAGACGCAGGTGGCCGCTCTCGGCAGCACCGACGACGAGTTGGCACACACCATCGCGGTGCGCGTCGACGATCTAGCCGGTTACGCCGACGAGCGTTACGCCCGTGAGTATCTCGACGCCGTCGCACGAGTACATCGCAGCAGCGCTGGCGACGAGTTGACCGACGCGGTGGCTCGCAATCTGTACAAACTCATGGCCTACAAGGACGAGTACGAGGTGGCTCGGCTCACCGCCGACCCGACGTTCGCCGCGCAGGTAGCCGACCAGTACGGCGCAGACGCGAAGGTCGCGGTGCGTCTGCACCCGCCGACCCTGCGGGCCGTGGGCATGAAGGAAAAGATGTCGCTCGGCGCGTGGGCCAAGCCCGGTCTCGGCACCCTGGCGAAGATGAAGCGGCTGCGCGGCACCCGCCTCGATCCCTTCGGCTACAACGAGATCCGTCGGACCGAACGCGCCCTCATCGGCGAGTACCGGTCACTGGTCGATTCGATCGTCGCAGCCTGGGAATCGGGTTCGGTGACACCGCAACAGTATTTGTCGATCGTCGAGCTGGCGGCCCTGCCGGACATGGTTCGCGGCTACGAAGGCATCAAGATGGCCAACGTCGCGCGTTATCGCGAGGCCGTCGCCCAGATGCGTTCCACCCTCGGACTGTAACCTCATCGGCCACGGGTGCCCCTCGCTCCTGCGAGGGGCGCCCGTGGCGTCTGCATCTCCTCTCCGCCCGATAGCCGAACACCCTTCCCCCGACGGTCGACCAACCCACCCAACCCGACAGCCGAACGCCCCCCGATGGTCGAGGTGCGAGCCGCGTGCGGCGAGCCTCGAGACCCGGTGAGACAACAGATCTCCCAACCACATCCGCCGTCCGCGAGCCGAACTCGCAGACGCCCCCGCTGCACCAGCCGCGTCCGCAAAGTGAAGCCGCGAACTCATCACTCCCGACGGCCAAGCCCGCCCCACCCGATGGTCGAGGTGCACGGCGCCCCAGGCGCCGGGCCTCGAGACCCGGCGAGACAACCAGCCTCCCAACCACATCCACCAACCACAGCGAAACCCGCACCCCCTAACCACACCCCACCGACAGAGAACTGCCGCCAGCCCACCCCCGAAACCCGTTGTCCACAAGCACCTTTCCCTCCCCAGAATTATCGAACACCCTTGCCTTACTTCAAATGTTCGAGTACCATGGAGGCATCGCACCGATCAGCCACCGGGGAGGGGCCATGATCGACACCACCACAACTCTTGACATCAAAGATGTTGACGCCGAATCATTCTTCGCCGCCATCGTCACCCAACTCAGCGACCTGCAATGGAATCCCGACATGACCGGACCCCAAGCCTTCGGCGCCATGAAACAAGTCCTCCTGCTCCGCAATCTGGTCGATCACCACGCCACCACCCTCACCGGCGAAATGGACCGGTTAGGGGTGGCCGACCACAAAACCACCCGACTTCGAGAACTGTTGATCAGCATGGGCTTCGCACCCGCCGTCGCAGGTCGGTATGTGCGGATGGCCGGCACCACCGATATCGATCTGTTGTTGGCGCATGCCGCGGACGGGTCCATCTCCTCCGAACACACCGACGCCATCGTCCGCGGACTGGCCCACATCGACACCCGCTCCCCCGAACCCCTCGACACCGTCCAACGGTGCGAGCTTCTGCGGAAACTGCTGTCCCACTATTTCGCCGGCTTCACCCCCGCCGAGATCAACCTCTACGCACGGCAGCTGGGCAACGAGCTCGCCGCGGAGACGCCCGGCGGGTTACCTGCCGCCGAAGACAAGAACATCAACTCCTACACCGACCGCATCACCGACGACGGACGGCTGGAAATCTCGGCGAACCTAGCGCTCCTCGGCACCTCGACCATCGGGATGGGGCGGCCATCGGGCACGAAACCCGGGGTGGGAACGCCCCCCCGATGGTCGAGGTGCGAGCCGCGTGCGGCGAGCCTCGAGACCGACTGCACTGGTGCTGGATTCGGTCCACGGTGGCCCGGAACCCGAGTTCAGATCACCGTTCGACGCAGCGACTCGCGAAATCGATGATCTCTCCGGCTACTTCGTCACGGATCTCGGGCTCGTTGTGAACCTCGTGCCGGAAACCGGTGTAGATGCGTGTCCGGACGTCCGGATGTCCGCTCAGCGCAAGCTGATTGGCCACATGGTAGGCCCCCTCACCGAAGTTGGTGACCGGGTCGCCGTCGCCGGCGAGGATCAACACCGGAAGATCAGCACGTATCGACCGGTACCAGTCGGCAGCATTGGCGGCGTCGTAGAGGTCGACGAATCCGCGGAGAAACCGCACCGACATCGGGGCGCCGAAGTTGTTCAGCGGGTCGACGGCGTGATCACGGACGACGTCGTGGTCGCGGGCCACCCACGCCGTCGGGCCGGATCCCGGCTCGTAGCGGGAGATGAACCCGTCGAACATCGACACCACGTACGCCTCGGACGCCGGCGCAGCAGTATCGGTCTCGGCGGCGAGAGCCTGACGGTCGAGCAGATTCTCGATGCCGTGAATCCCTGCGGCGATTCCACACAGAATCAACCCGTCGACCTGATCACTGTCCCCACTCACCAGTCCGCGCGCGATCATCGACCCCCACGAGTGCCCGAAGATCACATACGGCAGATCGGGATGACGTTCGCGCACAATCGAACGCAGCGAGCGTTCATCGTCCACGACCACCTCATCGGCCCGATCACCGGCGTCGGCCCAGATGCCCGACGACATCGCAGTCTTGCCGTGCCCGGCGTGGTCGTCGGCCGCCACGACGAATCCCGCATCCAGCAACCGGGTGATCAGCGGGAGATAGCGTCGCGAGTGTTCGCCCAGACCATGGATCAGCTGGATGATGCCCCGGGCCGGGCGTACCGGTTCGTAGATCCACCCGTAGATCGTGTCCCGTTGATTGCTCGAGGTGAACTCGACTTCGCGGAGTGACATCGTTGGCTCCTTCGGCGCGTGATCGGTGACGTCGTAACGCTAACTGACAGCGTCGCCGGACGTGCCGGCGAAATCGCTGGCGCAGCGCCGCAGCGAATGACAACAGCTCACACGACAACACCCCCGATCGCCACCAGAGCGATCAGGGGTGTGGGATGTCGAACTCGCTCAGGCCTGCGCAGGCTCGGCGAAGTTGCGGGTCACCGCCGGGTCGACCGGGATACCCGGACCCGTGGTGGTGGAGACGGTGACCTTCTTGATGTAGCGGCCCTTGGCAGCCGACGGCTTGGCTCGCATGATCTCGTCGTAGGCGGCACCGTAGTTCTCGGCCAGCTTGGTGGCGTCGAACGAGGCCTTACCGATGACGAAGTGCAGGTTCGCAGCCTTGTCGACGCGGAAGTTGATCTTGCCGCCCTTGATGTCATTGATGGCCTTGGTCACGTCCGGGGTGACGGTGCCGGTCTTCGGGTTCGGCATCAGACCACGCGGGCCCAGGACGCGCGCGATCCGGCCGACCTTGGCCATCTGATCGGGGGTGGCGATCGCGGCGTCGAAGTCCAGCCAGCCGCCCTGGATCTTCTCGATGAGATCCTCGGCGCCGACCTCGTCGGCACCGGCGGCCACGGCCTCGGCGGCCTTGTCGCCGGTGGCGAACACGATCACGCGGGCGGTCTTACCGGTCCCGTGGGGCAGATTGACGGTGCCTCGAACCATCTGGTCCGCCTTGCGGGGGTCGACGCCCAGCCGGATCGCAACCTCGACGGTCGCGTCGGTGTTCTTCGACGACGTGTCCTTGGCCAGCTCGGCAGCCTCCAGCGGGCTGTAGAGCTTGCTCTTGTCGACCTTCTCGGCCGCGGCCGCGTAGGCCTTGCTCTTCTTGCTCATTGCTCTGTTCTTTCTCCGTGAAACGATTCGGGTTGGTGGTGCGGGCCGAGCCGGCCCTCCCACTACATCTGAAGACTCTCAGCCTTCGGTGACATCGCGAGATCGGGAGCTCACTCGAGGTGATTCTCGCGAGATCGCAAGCTCACTCGACGGTGATGCCCATCGACCGAGCAGTACCGGCGATGATCTTCGCGGCCTGATCGATGTCGTTGGCGTTGAGGTCTTCCTGCTTGGTCTTGGCGATCTCGCGGACCTGGTCCATCGAGACCTTGCCAACCTTCTTGGTGTGCGGCTCGCCGGAGCCCTTCTGCAAGCCGGCAGCCTTGAGCAGCAGCTTCGCCGCCGGCGGGGTCTTCAACTTGAAGTCGAACGACCGATCTTCGTACACGAAGATCTCCACCGGAATGACGTTGCCACGCTGCGACTCGGTCGCGGCGTTGTACGCCTTGCAGAATTCCATGATGTTCACGCCGTGCTGACCAAGCGCCGGACCCACGGGCGGGGCCGGGTTGGCCGCGCCTGCCTGGATCTGGAGCTTGATGATCCCGGCAAGCTTCTTCTTCTTGGGAGGCATCTCTAGTTCCTTGGTTGTTCTCTTGCTGATCCACGTCCGCTGGAGGCGTGGAAGTTGTGGTGGTCAGCCTGTCGGGGCTGACGGGCGAATCAGATCTTCTCGACCTGATTGAAGCCGAGCTCGACGGGCGTCTCGCGACCGAAGATCGACACCAGCACCTTGACCTTGCGCTGCTCGGCGTTGACCTCCGAGATCGAGGCCGGCAGCGTCGCGAACGGTCCGTCCATGACGGTGACCGACTCGCCGACCTCGAAATCGACCTCGATGGTCGAGGTGACCGCGGCTGCGGCGGCCTCGACGCTCTCGCCGGCCGAGGCGGCCTTGGCGGCGGTCTTCTTGGCCTCGGTGCGCGGCATCAAGAACTGCAGCACCTCGTTGAGGCTCAACGGCGACGGCTTGGAGGTCATTCCGACGAACCCGGTGACACCCGGGGTGTTGCGCACCGCGCCCCACGACTCGTCGTTGAGATCCATGCGCACCAGGATGTAGCCGGGCAGCACCTTGCGGTTGACCTTCTTGGGCTGGCCGTTCTTGATCTCGGTGACCTCTTCGGTCGGCACCTCGACCTGGAAGATGTAGTCGCCGACGTCGAGGTTCTGCACGCGGGTCTCGAGGTTGGCCTTCACCTTGTTCTCGTAACCGGCGTAGCTGTGGATGACATACCACTCGCCGGGCGCGCGACGCAGTTGCTTGCGCAGTTCCTCGACGGGGTCGGTCTCCTCGGGCTCGGCGGGAGCGTCGGCCTCTTCGGTCACCTCGTCGGTGGCTGCCTCGTCGGCCTCGACCGCGGCCTCGCCGCCCTCGACGGCAGCGGCCTCGTCCTCGGCAGCCTCGGCCTGGGCCTCGACACCGGGGTCGTCGGTCTCGTCCACGAGGGTCTCGTCGGTGACGGCCTCGTCGGTCACGACGCCCTCGACGTCAGCCGCTTCGGTGTTCTCCGGGGTGCTCACTGCAGCCCACGCTCCTCTTTCTCACAGTTTCGGTCAGGTCTCACGTCGTTCGCCCGGTCGTCACTCGACCGTGCCGTCCGCCGTGCGCCGACGACCGGTTCGTCGGGCGCCCCGAGATGGTCGGTGCGCTCACTCGAGGTGAACCGCTAACCGAACAGCCAGAGGACGCCCTTGGCGAAGCCGAGGTCGATACCGAAGATGAAGGCGGTCATGATGATCACGAACACCAGCACGACGGCCGTGTACACGACCAGGTCGCGGCGGCTCGGCCAGATGACCTTCCTCAGTTCGGTGACGACCTGCTGCAGGAACAGCCAGATCCGAACCAACGGATTGCGGCTCTCCGCAGGCGACGCCTTCTTCTTCTTGCGTTCCTTGACGGCAACCGCGGTTCCGCCTGCGGAATCCGAATCGCCGTCGGAGGTGCCGGTGGCAGACGCCGAACGGCGACCACGACCCGAACGCTTACCGGACGGGCGGAGCTCGGTGTCGGCCGACTTCGTCAGTGACGTCGTGCTCTCGCCGTCGGAATCGTCGGTGGCATCGGAGACCTCGAGCTCATCGGCCGCCGACGCGGCGGTGTCCCCCGCGGCATCCTTGGCACGGGCTGCTCGATCTCGCTTGCTCAACTTCGAGGTCCTCTCGTCAACGTGTGCCCTCACCAGGGCAGGGGCGACAGGACTTGAACCTGCAACCTGCGGTTTTGGAGACCGCTGCTCTGCCAGTTGAGCTACGCCCCTTTGCGGCCGTCACCTCCCGGCGAGAACTCCCGCCGGGCCACTCGGGCCACCATCTCGATCCACCCTACGGACCGGTGCGTCGTCACCGTCCGGCCGAGGCCGTCGGGTACCGATATTCCGTCGTTCCACGGATCAACCGTCCGACAAAACCAACGCGCCACCCTATGGGTAGCGCGCAAGTCAAAGTCAATCGAGACACTTCAGTGTAGAACATGGGCCCCGCCGAACCCAAAACGCCCCAAGAACACCCCCTCGACGTCAAAGACTTTCCGAGAGAATCTAGAGGCTGTCCGAGAGAATCCGGACGGCGTCATCGTATCGATCCGGGGTGACCGCCGAATAAGTGAGCCGGACGAACAGGCCGGTCGGCTCCGCGGGAAACCACTCGGCACCCGGCGAGATCGCGAGACCGTTGCTCAGCGCCCGCGCGACGACGGTGTCGGCGTCGGGCAGCGCGTCGCCCGCCCTGCCGACGCCCAGGTCTACCCAGAGATGCAAGCCACCGGCCGGCCGGCGCGGATCGAAGCCGGCACCACGCAGCGCGGCCAGCAGGGCGTCGCGCCGGTCCCCCAATGCGCCGGCGAGCGTCTTGCGATGTGTGCGCCATGCCGGCCTGCTCACCACGTCGAGGGCGGCCCACTGCAGTATCGGCGAGACGAAGAGATCCGAATGCGCCAGCGCCTGCTCGATGCGCACGCGTGCCGGTCCGCGCGCGAGAATCCCGGCCACCCGCATCGACGGCGACATGCTCTTGGTCAGCGACCTGACGTAGACGACGTGCCCGTCGCGGTCGGCCACGGCCAGCGGCCGCACCGGCTCGTCGATCCCGAGGTCGTGCGCCCAGTCGTCCTCGACGAGGAATGCCCGGTGCGCGGTGATCACGTCGAGGATCGCCGATCGCTGTCCGGCATCCCAGCGGTCGCCGGTGGGGTTGGCGTGGTTGGGCTGGGCGTAGAAGACGCGTGCCCCCGACGACGCCAGCGCCGCGTCGAGGTCGTCGGCCCGGGGTGCGCCGTCGGACCGGGGCACCGGCACGATCACCAGACCGGCCTGCCGGGCGGCACCGATCGCACCCCAGTAGGTCGGCGATTCCATGACGATCGGCTCGCCGGGGGCGGCGAGCGCGCGGAACGCCGCGGCCAGTGCCGCCTGCCCACCCGAGGCGACCATCACATCGGAGGAGTGCCAGGATTCGGCGGGCACACACCCGGACGTGTCGGCCCCCGGAGAGTCACTCCCCGAGGAGTCGGTGGTGGAGAGCTCGTCGGCGAACCAACGCCGCAACTCCGGAATCCCCGCTATCGGCGGGCGGCGATAGCACTCCGGCCGACGTGCCACGCGGCCCAGTGCCGCACCGACCTCCCGGATCGGGAGCAGCGACTCGTCGGGGTAGCCCGAATGCATGGCGATCGTGTCGTGCGGCACCTGCCGCAGGGTCGAACCGACCGGCGAGGCCCCACCTCGTCGGGGTCCGAGCGCGGCCGTCTGCCACGCCACGTCCGCGCCTCGCCGTTGCGTCGGACGTGCGCGGACGAAAGTGCCACGGCCGGGTCGGGTGTCGACGAGTCCGTCGGCCACCACCATCGCGAGCGCCCGCTGCACGGTCACCGGCCCGGCTCCGAACCGGGCCGCGAGTTCACGGGTGGACGGCAGCTTGGCCCCCGGGCTCGCCGCTGCGGCCAGCGACCGCAGGTGACGGGCAATCTGCTCACTGCTATCGTCGGACATGAGAACACATAGTAGCGCTATCGGATCAACGACGCGTCCGCTATCGGCGCAGGGCCCGACGACCGTCCACGGACTCGCCTGGGGGCTCGTCGGGGTGATCGCCTTCTCGTTCACCGTCCCGCTGACGCGCATCGCGGTCGGGGGCACCGGCGGTGCGGGACTCGACCCGCTGTTCGTGGGCTGCGGGCGGGCCGTCGTCGCGGCCGCTCTCGCCACGGTGGCGCTGATCGCGTTCGGCGCTCCGCTGCCGACCCGCCGGCAGTGGTTTCGGCTCGTCCCGGTGTCGGCGGGCGTGGTGGCCGGCTTCCCGATCCTGACCTCCCTGGCCATGCAGCGCACCACCGCCGGACATGCCGCAGTGGTGATCGGCCTGCTGCCCGCGGCGACCGCGGTGGTCGCGGTGCTCCTGACCGGCGAACGACCGTCGTCACGTTTCTGGTTCGGTGCGGCCCTCGGGGTGGGAGCCACCGTCGTGTTCAGCCTGCTCGCCCACGGCGGGTCCGTCGGTAGCGGACCAGGGGTCGCCGACGCCCTGCTCGCTGCGGCGGTGGTGCTCGGCGCGATCGGATACGCACAGGGCGGGCTGATGTCACGGGAACTCGGTTCGTGGCAGACCATCTGCTGGGCACTGGTGCTCGCAGCGCCGGTGATGGTGGCGGTGTCGGCGTTCAGCGTGGTCACCCATCCACCGCACGCCGGCGCCGGCCAGTGGACGGCGTTCGCCTACCTGGCCGGCGTCAGCATGTTCCTCGGATTCTTCGCCTGGTATCGCGGTCTCGCGATCGGACCGATGACCACGGTCAGTCAGATCCAGCTGGTGCAACCGGTCCTCAGTGTCTGCTGGGCCGTCGTCATGCTCGGCGAGCACCTCACCGCGCCGCTCGTCGTCGGCGGGTGCGCGGTGATCGCTTGTGCCGCTTTCACCGTGCGCTCCCGCGTCGGGGCAGCCCCGCATCAGCGCGAGTGTCCCGAAAACGAGTGCCCAGCCGACGAGTGCACCGACATCTCGACGACGTGACCGATTTCGTGGCGCCCGTGCGGGGCCGAGTCGTTCGCCGCGTCGGCCTCATCGGCGCCGGCGGTGTCACCGTGTGCCGCACCGTCGATGCCGATGACCTCGTCGATGAGTTCGTCGTCCTCACTGACGTCGGTCTGACGCCACAGTGCGATCGCGTAGAGACCCAGCCCGGCCACCAGCCACACCGTGAGCACCACGATCGGATGAATGATGTTGTGGCCATTGAAGAATCCGACGTTGCGCAGCAGTGTGCCGGTGGCCCCGGGCGGGAGGAGCTGACCGATCGCACCCCACGGAGAGGGCAGCAGATCCGGTGAGCTGCTCAGCCCGGACAGCGGATTGCCCAGCACCACAAGCAGAATCGCGGCGATCCCGAGGCCCGCTCCGCCGAGTAGTCGCCGCAGTCCGATCACCCCGAACGCGGTGGCGGCGATGCCCAGGATTCCGCTCAGCACCAGATACCCGAAGGCGGTGTCGAAAGTACCCAGCACGTAACGCATCAGGAGGTTGATCGCGAGCCCGGCCAGCACGGCGAAGCCCAGTGTCGCCAGCACGAGGTTGCGTGGCCGTCGGATCATCATCATCAGTGCCACACCACCGATCCAGCCGCCCAGGGCGAGCGGCAATGCTCCGGCGGCCAGCCCGACGCCCTTCGGGTCGCCGGTGCCGAACCCGCGGACGTCGACGACGGTGACCGGCGAGTGCATCTGCGTGCCGATCTGTTGCCCGATGGTCTCGATGAGCGTGGCCACTGCCGGACTGCCCGCGGTGGTCACCAGCACTCGCGTCGAATCCCGTTGCACGACAAGCGCTCCCTCGACCTCGCGGTCGAGGATCTGGCGGCGCGCCTGCGCCTCGTCGCCGACGGCGGTGACCTCGAAGCCGCCGGGCTGACGCTCCTCGAGTGCATGGGTGATCTGCTCGGTGGCCGCGGCGGGCGCGACCACCGCGAGCGGGATGTCATTGGGCTTGGAGTGCACCCCGGGGAGCGCGAACGCCAGCAGCAGGATCGATACCACCGCGGTCAGGCCCAGCACCAGGGCGAGGGCCTTCCCTTCGTCGGACATCATCATCACATTCCCCTTAAGATACGTGGCGTTTCTTACTGTCTGCGATGCTAGTCTGACCCAACAAGAAACGCAACGTTTCCTATCCGGGCCGGCTCGATCGGCCGACTGTCGGAAGGTGGCAACAGATGGCAGCGACCCGACGCCGCGGCGCCGAACTCGATGCGGCGATCTTCGACGCAGTGCTCACCGAGTTGCGCGACGTCGGATTCGCCGACCTCACCGTGGAAGGGGTCGCGCGGCGTGCGGGAACCAGCAAGGCCGTGCTGTATCGACGATGGGCGACCAAGCTGGAGATGGTGATCACCGCCCTGGCCAACACGCGCCTGGCCGACATCACTCCCCCTGACACCGGCTCTCTGGCCGGTGATCTACGGGGCACGATCCACGAGTTGCTCGAGCGGCTGGCCGCACAGGGTCGTGAGGTGGCGCTCGGCATCATGGCCGGCGCCGCGTCGGAGCCCAATCCCGCGGCCATGACGGTGCTGCGCACCAAGGCCGAGGATCTGTCGGGGGTGATCATCCGACGGGCACGCGCCCGCGGTGAGATCGGCGCGGGGCCGGTGCCCGCGACGGCCGCCACGCTGGCGTTCGACCTCGTGCGCTACCGATTCCTGATGGAGGGCTCACTGTCGGCCGAGGCGATCGACGACATCGTCGAGACCGCGGCGGTGCCGCTCATCCGGGTGCACGCCGCCGGCGCACAAGGTTCTGGCGCAGAGGGATCCGGCGCAGCGGAATCCGGCACTGGGTGATCCGGCACTGGGTGATCCGGCACTGGGTGATCCGGGAGCGCCCCGACCTCAGTTGAACTGGATGACGGCCTGTGCGCGGCCGAAGATCTTGCGGTCGCCCTGCTTGGCGACGATCGCGATCGTGCCACGGCGGGTGTTGGGGTCGAGGGATTTGATCTTGCCGGTGAAGTCGACGGCGGCGCTGTCGTCGGCGGGCACGTAGACGGGGCTGGTGAAGCGAACGTTGTACTCGCAGAACGCCGCCGGATCGCCGATGTGCTCGGAGATGAAGGTCGCGCCGAGGCCCATCGTCTGCATACCGTGCGCCACGACGTCGTCCATGCCCGAGGCCTTGACGAGGTGGTCGGAGAAGTGGATCGGGTTGGGGTCTCCGGCCACACCGGCGTAGTTGGTGAGGTTGCCGCGCGTCAGCAGGAAGCGCTTGGCCGGTAGTTCCTGGCCCACGGTCAGGGTGTCGAAGTCCACCGCGCCGTAGGCTCCGGGACGTTCGGTGGGGTCGGGGCGGTCGTAGCGTCCCGGCTCGGGCTCGACGGTGCGTCCGACGGTGCCGGTGCGGTCGACCTTCATCATCACGTGGTCGAGCGATTCGGCGAGCTCGGGATCGATCTCCATGCCCGGCCGCGCGGCCAGCGAGGTGTAGGTGGTCATCACCGGCTCGTTGCGCTGATTCCAGATGACGTTCTTGGTGACCATCAGATCGATCGTCTCGGGGCTGGTGACGTGCCGGAACGAGTCGAGCGACACGTCACACACCAGCTGATCGCCGACTTTCATCGGCTGGTGGTAGATCAGCCGCTGGTCGGTCTGCATGATCTGCCACAGGTCGTATCCGGTGATGACGTCCTCGAACAGTTTGCGCTGGGCGACGATGCCCAGCACCGACACATAGGTCGGGGCGGCGATCAGGGTGTCGTGGCCGAGGCGGCGCGCTGCGGACTCGTCCCAGTGCGTCGGGTGCGGGTCCTGCACGGCCAGGGCGTGTTTGCGGACCTCTTCGCGACCGATTTCGTAGTAGTCGTCGACGGTGTAGTTGAAGCCGACGAGCGACTTGGTGTGCTCGGCGATCTCCTCGGGGGTGAGCTTCTCGCCCGCGGTCTTCAACTCCGAGGTCCGCTGCTTGATCTCGGCGTCGCTGATCTGTGACGACATGCGGTTCGCTCCTTACCTGTGCCACGTCCCGGTGGCGTCGATCCATGACTGCCGATGGCTGGTGCCGCGCGGCGCGCGAGACGAGTCTTGCGCGGGCGCCGCACATACCACTGCGGACCGCCTCGTCGAGGCGGTCCGCAGGTATGTCTGTATGTCGCCGGTCGCCGACGACGGCGTCAGCGAGACTCTTTGTGTGCCTGGTGCTTGCCGCAGTTCGGGCAGAACTTCTTGATCTCGAGACGATCGGGATCGTTGCGACGGTTCTTCTTGGTGATGTAGTTGCGGTGCTTGCACACCTCGCAGGCCAAGGTGATCTTGGGCCGCACATCAGTTGAGGAAGCCACTGTAATCCTTCTTTCACGGGGGTTTGCGTGTTCTCGGCGCTCGTGCCCCCGTGTCCCGGGCCGCCGCGGGCGCTGCGTGTTGTGTAGCGGTGGAGGGGCTCGATCCCTCGACCTCACGATTATGAGTCGTGCGCTCTAACCAGCTGAGCTACACCGCCTTGGCGGCCTGAGCACCCGCGGGGGCGATCAAGTCCTCCCGAGCCCCCTGACGGAATCGAACCGTCGACCTTTTCCTTACCATGGAAACGCTCTGCCGACTGAGCTAAGGGGGCGTTCACCCGTGCTGCCCGGTCATGTGTCCGGGCGGCTCGAGAGCCTTAACGAGATTACACACCGACTCGGCGGCGCACCAAATCGCCTGTTACAGCGGTTTGACGGCGCGTCGCGAACGACGATTTTCCTCGTTTGTGGCAGGTATAGGATTCGAACCTATGTAGCTTGCGCGACGGATTTACAGTCCGCTCCCTTTGGCCGCTCGGGCAACCTGCCGTGCCATTCTCTCGACCGTTTCGGGCCGCGTGAACAACGCCGTGAAGAATACAACGACTACCGCTGGTTCACGCAAACCCGCTGGTCAGCGACGCCGCACCGAGCGCGCTCCCCTCCTCGCCGACAGCGCCCGTCTCCTCGCCGACGGCGCCCGTCTCACCGCCGACGGCGCTTGCCCTGGCGCCGAGAGCGCCCGTTTCACCCGCGAGCGCGCCCACTAGGCTGTACCCCATGGCTGATTCATCGTTCGACGTCGTGAGCAAGGTCGACCGCCAGGAGGTCGACAACGCCCTCAACCAGGCCGCCAAGGAACTGTCCCAGCGCTACGACTTCCGCGGCACCAACACCGGTATCGCGTGGTCCGGCGAGGAGGCGATCGTCATCACCTCCGACGCCGAGGAGCGTGCCGTCGCCGGCCTCGAGGTGTTCAAGGAGAAGCTGATCCGTCGCGACATCTCCCTCAAGGCATTCGACGCCGGGGAGCCCGCCGCGTCGGGCAAGCAGTTCAAGATCACCGGATCGCTCGTGCAGGGCATCGATTCCGAGCACGCGAAGAAGATCTCCAAGAAGATCCGAGACGAGGGGCCCAAGGGCGTCAAGGCTCAGATCCAGGGCGACGAGTTGCGCGTCTCCAGCAAGAAGCGCGACGACCTCCAGGCCGTCATCTCGCTGCTCAAGGGCGAGGACTTCGGCATCGCGCTGCAGTTCGTCAACTACCGGTAAGCGGGTGGGGTGACGGCGGCCCTCAGCTGATCCCGCGCCGCGCCATCTCCTGCAGCCGGGCGATGCGCTCCTCGGTCGGCGGGTGTGTGGAGAAGAGCTTCGCCATCCGGTCGGTCGCGCGGAACGGGTTCTCGATCATCGCGTGGCTCTGGGCGGCGATGTCGGGCTGCGGCGGCAGGGGCGCGGCCTGGATGCCGCTGGAGATCTTCGCCAGCGCCGACGCCAACGCCAGCGGGTCCCTGGTGAGTTCGGCGCCCGAGGCGTCGGCCTGATATTCGCGTGAACGTGACACGGCGAGCTTGATCAGCGTCGACGCGATCGGCGCCACGAACGCGACGACGAGCATCAACAGCGGGTTGGCGTTGTTGCGGTTACCGCCGAAGAACAGCGCGAAGTTCGCCAGGCCGCTGATGATGGCTGCCATGGCGCCGGCGATCGAACTGATCAGGATGTCGCGGTTGTACACGTGCGACAGTTCGTGGCCGAGGACCGCACGCAACTCCCGCTCGTCGAGCAGCCGCAGAATCCCGGCGGTGCAGCACACCGCGGCGTTCTTCGGATTGCGGCCGGTGGCAAACGCATTCGGCGACTCCGTCGGGCTGATGTAGAGCGCGGGCATCGGCTGATGCGCCGAAGTGGCCAGCTCGCGGACGATGCGATAGAGCACCGGCGCCTCGACCTCGGTCACCGGCTGCGCATGCATCGCCTTGAGTGACATCTTGGCGCTGTTGAAGTAGACGTAGGCGTTGACCGCCACGGCGAGGATGACCGACCCCCACAGGATGACGGGGCTGCGGAACATCGCGCCGATGCCGACGATGATCGCCGACATCACGCCGAGCAGGAGCGCGGTCTTCAATCCGTTGAAATGCATCAGGTCCTCGTTCGAGTCACGGCGTCGGTGTGCGCTCCGGCAGGCTGCCGGGCGGGGGACGCCCTGTAGTTTCTCAAACGATCCAGACCCCGTTTCGGTTTCCGGGCGGGGTGTGAGCCATCCGACCGCTCGACTATCCGGTTCGGTCGATGGTGTAGCTGACCAACGAGCTCAATGCCCCGTGCGCAGGCCCGGTCGGCAACTGGGCGAGTTCGGCGCGAGCCTGCTCGGCGAATTCGGCCAGCTTGTCCTTGGCCTGCACCATGCCGCCCGAGGCATTGAGCAGATCGAGCGCCTCGGCGACCTCGGCATCATCGGTCAGCGGCCGCGCCGATCCGTCGTCGGCGAGCAGCAGCGCACGCAGTCGATCCGACGACGCGTCGTCCTCGCGCAGCGCGTACAAGACCGGCAAGGTGTGCACACCCTCACGCAGGTCGGTACCCGGCGTCTTGCCGGAATCGCCTGTGACAGAACTGATGTCGATGATGTCGTCGGATACCTGGAAGGCGGTACCGACGATGTCGCCGATCCTGGAGAGTCGCTCGATGTCGTCGGCGGTCGCGCCAGAAGCCATCGCGCCGAATCGGCCCGCGGCGGCGATCAACGACCCGGTCTTCTCCCACACCACCTTCAGGTAGTGGTCGATCGGGTCGGCGCCCCGCGTGGCACCAACGGTCTCACGCATCTGCCCGGTGACGAGTTCGGCGAAGGTCTCGGCGATGATGCGCACGGCGTCGGGGCCCAGCGTCGAGACCAGCCGGGAGGCACGGGCGAACAGGAAGTCACCGGAGAGGATCGCGATGCTGTTGGTCCACCGGGCGTTGGCGCTCTGCGCACCACGGCGCATCGGCGCCTCGTCCATGACGTCGTCGTGATAGAGCGTCGCGAGGTGGATCATCTCGACGACGGTCGCCGACGTGATCACCTCGTCGGCGTCGGCGTTACGCCCGAACTGCGAGGCGAGGATCGCGAACATCGGCCGGAATCGCTTGCCGCCGGCGCGCGCGAGATGTGTCGCGGCCTCGGTCATGACGTCGTCGCCCGAAGCCAGCTCCGTGAGCAGCAGGTCCTCGACACGGGCCAGCGAGGACCGCACGGTCTCCGCGAACTCATCGGTCCCGAGGTCTACTCCGGTGAATGTCGACTTCACGTGTTTGCGCCGCTCCGTTTCGAGAAGGTCCGTTTCGAGAAGGTCAAGGCCATCGGCGTGACGCATCGGGCGCCACACCCCAGGGCACTACCTCTGTGCAGCCTAGCGTCTGGCACCGACGCTGCCCGAGCAGCATCGCCCGACGGTGCGCCGACATACTGGTCGGGTGAGCAGCCAAGTGCCCCCCGTCGAGGTCCCCGACGCCACCGACGTCCTGGTCGTCGGCGCCGGACCCGCAGGTTCGGCGGCCGCCGCCTACGCCGCAGCGGCCGGTCACCAGGTGGTTCTCGTCGACGCGGCGGTGTTCCCGCGCGACAAGACCTGCGGCGACGGGCTCACCCCACGCGCCGTCGCCGAACTCGATCGCCTCGGTCTGGGACATCTCCTCGACACGCGGCCGCGTCTGGACGGTCTGCAACTCAACGGCTGGGGCCGCAGCGTGTTCGTGCCGTGGCCGTCGGGCCGGTTCCCCGCCTACGGCAGCGCCGTCGCGCGCCTCGAACTCGACGACGCGATCCGCGAATTCGCCGTCTCGCGTGGCGCACGAATGGTGTCGGGCGCCAAGGCCGTCGACGTCGAGCGCGCCGGGGACCGCATCAGCGCAGTGGTCCTCGACACCGCCGATGGTCGGCGGACGATCCGCGTCGGGCAGGTCATCGTCGCCGACGGTGTGCGCTCGGGACTCGGCAAGATCCTCGGCCGACAGTGGCACCGCGACACCGCGTACGGCGTGGCCGCGCGCGCCTACGTCCCGTCCCCGCGTGCAGACGCCACCGTGATGGGATCGCACCTCGAACTCCGCGGACCCGACGGTGAACTGCTGCCCGGATACGGTTGGGTGTTCCCACTCGGCGAGGGGCTGCTCAACGTCGGCGTCGGCGCCCTGGCCACATCAAAACGACCGGCGCACATGGCACTTCGGCCGATCCTCGAGCATTACTCGCACATGGTCGCCGGCGAGTGGCAGATCACCGGCGAGCCGGTGCGCATCGCCTCGGCGCTGCTTCCGATGGGCGGTGCGGTCAGCAATGTCGCCGGCCGCAATTGGATGCTCATCGGCGACGCCGCGGCGTGCGTGAATCCCCTCAACGGGGAGGGCATCGACTACGCACTGGAGACCGCCCGGCTGGCGGTTGACCTTCTGCCCGGCGACGACCACACGCACGCCTGGCGCACTCTGCTCGTCGACCATTACGGGCTGGCCTTCTCCGCTGCCCGTCGGCTCGCCGGCCTGCTGACGATGCCGCAGACCGTCCCCGCCCTCGGCCGCCCCGGAATCCGGTCGGCCCGGCTGATGTCTCTGGTGGTCCGGGTGATGGGCAATCTCATCACCCCCGACGACGCCGATCTCGTCGCCCGCGCCTGGCGTGGCGTCGGCCATCTGTCGACCCGCATCGACGAGCGTCCGCCGTTCAGCTGAACGCTCCCGACAGCGCCCGCCCCGTCGCCGACAGCGCTCTCCTTGGTGTCGACGGCGCCCTCCATATCGCCGACGGCGCTCTTCCCCACGCCGACAGCGCCCTCTGAATCGCCGACAGCACTCCGCGCGCCGCTCGTCCACATTGGATTGAGACAAAACCGATGGTATGTTTCAAACATCTGATAACGGCCACCTCAGGAGCGTCATGCCGTCCGTTTCGTCCGTCGCCTCGTCGGTCTCGCATCGCATCAGTACCCGCCGCGCGGAGCGCTATCAGCTGCGCGACGACCTCGCCCGTGTCGACCCCGCGGCCGATCCAGAGCAGTTTGCCCGCAGCCTCGGCACTCTCGAATACCCGTGGGGCATCACGATGGCGCTGAGCTTCGCCCTCTTTCGCACCTACGCCGTACCGTCGATCGGCGAGTTGCTTTATGAGACCGGAGAATTCACCGAACGCACCCAGAAGCGTTACGACGACACCGTGCTGCTCCTCGACGCTCCCGTCGAACACGGCTTCGCTGACCCACGCGCCCGCGATGCGGTACGGCGGATCAACCAGATGCACGCGATGTACGACATCTCCAACGACGACATGCTCTACGTACTGGCCACGTTCGTGGTGTGTCCGGTCCGCTGGGTGGCCGACTACGAGTGGCGCCCGCTGGGACGCAACGAGATCGACGGTCTCACCGAGTACTACCGCAAACTCGGCAAACACATGGCGCTCAAAGACATCCCCAACACATACGAAGCCTTCGAGCGCTTCCTCGAAGACTACGAGCGAGAACATTTCGCCTACTCCCCCGGATCACGCAAGGTCGCCGACGCCACCCTGGATCTGCTCACCACCTTCATGCCGTTCCACCTTCTCCCGGCGTGGCTCGTCCGACGTCTGTCGTTCGCCCTCATGGACGACCGCTTGCTCGACGCCTTCGGCTACCCCAAGCCCACCGCCGTCGAACGTGTTGTTGCCCGCAACGGGCTCAAGGCTCGCGGTCTGGCCATCCGGTTCTTCGCAGGCCCCCGTACCGTCCCCCAGTTCGGGCGCGACATGCCGCAAATCCGCTGTTATCCGCGCGGCTATGAGGTCGACGAGCTGGGCACCTTCGCCCCTGGATGTCCCGTCCGCCACGCCGGCTGACCCTTCATCCACAACCTTGACGCCAACCCTCCCAAACCCGACGATCCTGGCTACAATCCTCTACACGCTGTAGATCTGGCCGGGGCCAGAAGGGGGAGGGATGACGGAGTATTTCGTACAACCGGGCACGCGTGTGCCACTCGGCAGTGACTCCACCTCCCCACCCGACATCTCGGTTCCCCGCGGGAACCCCGAACTCGGCGACGGTGGAGTCGTACAGGTCATCGACGCCGAATGGAAGCGGCGGGCTGGGGTGGCGCGCAATCTGGCGGCGGAGTTAGCGGAGGTCTCGTCAAGGCTCGGCATTGCGGGACAGAGGAACCATTATGGCACCGTTCCCGAGGGAATCGAGTTCAGCGCCCGCGCCATCGAGTTTATTTCGATGCTGTCATCCGCCATTACAGACTTCCATGAAGAACTCGATGCTTTAGCAAATAGATGCGAGAGCGCCCATGTTGAGCTGGAGACGATCGACGATAGCAATGGCCGTGAGTTCCGAGCATAGAATTTCCCACCTGGCACGCTATTGCATGGCTTCATTCACCACCTTGGCAGTTATCGGCTGCTCGACCCAAGTAACGGGCACAATTGAATCGACCAACATTGCGTCCGCGACCGCACCATCAACTATCCGACAAACCGACTCGTCAGGAAATCCCCTACCTTTCGCGACAAAATTTGAGGACCGATGGAGTGACTTGAATGATGGGTCACCATATGAGCCGTGCACCGCGCTAACCGGGCAAGAGCTGCTTTCAATGGGCCTCGCCCCAGATTCCGTCGATGATGTCGCGCTCGCGAACCATCAAACCGCAAGGGGCTGCCTGTGGCGATTCTCAAACTCCCCGACCTCGAACCTCAGCCAGGCCGTCGGAAACTACTCGTCGCTGGCACGCTACAAAGAAGAGTATGACAGCACGATTGAGTGGCAGCCGGATCTCACCATCGACGGACGAATGGTGGCAATCGGAATATGGCTCGGACAGAAGAGCTGCGTCACCAACGTACAGTCAGGAACCGCGATCGTAACGACATCGGTGGCCGTTGTCGGCGCTCCGCTATCCGAAAAGTGCGCCAAAGCCATCGCCTTCACCAAAGCTACGATCGACAAAATGCCACCCTGACCCAGCACCACAGCGGCCGGTCTCGAGGCTCGTCGCTATCGCTCCTCGGCACCTCGACCACCGATCTGGCGGGCCACGTCAAAACCGATGCGATGTCGCTCCTCGGAACCTCGGCCCACGTAGGTGTGAAGTCAGACGCGAATACCGGAGTGTATTGCCGCGATGCCGCCGGTGAGGTTCTGCCAGCGGACGTCGGTGAATCCGGCGTTGCGAATGAGGTCGCCGAGGCCGAACTGGTCGGGCCAGGCTCGAATCGATTCGGCGAGATACACGTACGCGGCTGGGTTGCTCGACACCTTGGTCGCCACCGCGGGCAGCGCTTTCATCAAGTACTCCATGTAGACGGTGCGAAATGGTCGCAGCGTCGGTGTGGAGAACTCGCAAATGACCAGGCGGCCACCGGGTTTGAGCACGCGATGCAGCTCGGCCAGGGTGGTCGGTACGTCGTGGACGTTGCGCAGACCGAACGAGATGGTCGCCGCGTCGAATGATCCATCGGCGAAGGGCAGGGCCATGGCGTCGGCGGCGACCTTCGGTACGTCTCGCTCGGTGCCGGCCTTGAGCATGCCGAGGGAGAAGTCGGCGGCCACGCACATCGCCCCCGACGTCGCCAGCTCGACGGTGGATACGGCGGTGCCGGCGGCCAGATCGAGCACCACGTCGTTGCGAGTGAGCGCGAGCGCTTTGCGGGTCGCCTTACGCCACCGCCGGTCCTGCGCAAACGACAGCACGGTGTTGGTGATGTCGTAGCGCTTGGCGACGCCGTCGAACATCGCCGCGACCTCGGCCGGGTCCTTGTCCAGACTCGCACGATCGGGGGTAGCCATGGCGATAACGCTACCTGCCCGCCAACGCCGCCCGACCAAGCGTCCGGCGGGCCCGGTGGCCCAACTCACATCTGCGCGAAACCGCAGGTGACACCCGGTCATCGCGGCACATTCACCGACCGTTCGCCACGACGGGGTTTCTTCCTCACCAACCGGGGAACACCGTGGACACGAGAGCTCGTCCCCAACATCTGGAGGGAACATGACCGTCTCCACCACCACCATCCACCAGCAACTGCGCGCGATCCTCGCGCTCACCCACACCGAGATCCAGATCGCCGAAACCCGGCAGGCACAGGCCCGCACCGAGGCGGTTCGTGCCGAACTGGCCGGCAATGCGCGCAAGGGCCGCGACCGCGCTGCAGCCATCGAGAAGGCGCTGCGCGAGCGCGACGGCTTCGCCGATGTCCTTCGGCCGGCGCTTGGCCGCGTGGCCGCGTCGGTCAAGACCCTCGCCGAGCAAGCCCAGCCACTCGATGAGGCACTCCTCGGCGACCTCGCACTCGAGCAGCAATTGCTCGGCCGCGCAACATATCTCAAGGCCCTGGCCACCGGTGCCGACGACACCGACCTCCTCGCTCTGGCCGAGCGCCTCATCGACGCCCACACCGAGACCGTCGACTGGATCAGCACGGTGCTGGCCGAAGAAGCCCTCGGCGGGCCGGCCGCACTGCGCCGCAGTCCCACCCAGTGGGCCAGCGGCCTCGCCGCCCGCGCGGTGACGCTGCCGGCAATCGCCGCATCGCGCGGCGCCGACCGTGTCGCACACGCACTGCGTCAGGTCCCCGACGCCGTCTCCGGTCTGCGCAGCCGCATCGGCAACACCGTCGACGACGCCACCGAAGCCGCAGAACAGGCCGGGCAGAGCCTCGTTGAGGCAGGAACGGCAACCCTGCGCACAGCGACCGCCGCCCGTGACGCCGCACTCGAGGCCATCGAGGACAACGCCCGGATCAACGGCGCCACCGGTGTCGCCGACACCGTGGCCTCGGTCCGCGAGGCCACCGGCACCGTCGACCCCGACGACCTGCCCATCCCCGACTACGCCGACCTGAACATCACCGACGCCGTCGCCGCCATCAAGGAGCTCGACGAGCCCGCCGACATCCGCGTGACGTTGCACTTCGAGGAAGCCCACAAGAACCGGCAGCGCGTCGTCAATGTCGCCGAGGCGCGCATCGCCGAGATCGCCAAGGATGTGGTCGGCGTCGAGTAACCCTCGCCGCCGGCACCACAGCGCCGTTCGCCCCACCACCCCGGGGGCGGACGGCGTCGTCTCTCCGCAGGGTTTCAGTGACGCCCCACGCGGGAACACGACCTCCGACGACAGGAGACAACCATGGCCGACCGAGACAAGAACTCCACCACCGACGACGACAAGCTGCATCCCGGACCCACCGACAACCACGGGTCCGGCGGCATGGCCACCCGCGAGGTGACGCCCGAACTCGTCGGTGACGACCACACCGACAGCACCCCCGACACGACCGACGACGGCGAGGACACATGACCGGAGACAACACCCCGCACACCGACGAGTCGCGTGCTGCCCGCGAGACCGTCGACGACCTCGAACGCAAGATCACCCACAACCCCGCCGAGGACGACGACACCGTCGTCGACCCGGAGTCGGCGACCGAACAGCCCGGCACCGGCGACCCCGACTCCCCCGCCGCCGGCGACGCCGAGCCCGCCGATTAGCGGTTTACCCAGCTCACCGAACGGGTACACCGGACCTATGCATACGCGCATTCCCACCGCGACCGTCAGCCGCGCGCTGCCCTCATCCCGAGGTCTGCTCTCGGAACGTCTCCTCACCGCGCTGCGTGACGGCACCGACGTCGCTCCCGACCTCGTCGCCGACGTCGACCCCTTTGGCGACGACCTCCAACTCGCCCTCTACGTCGCCTACGAGTTGCACTACGCGGGCTTCACCGACGTCGTCGGCGACCGCGAGTGGGATCCCGGCATCATCGCCCTGCGCACCGCACTCGAACGGCTCTTCCTCGACGCGGTGCGCGCCGGCCTCGATACCGCATCAACGACGGCCGAAGCGTTGATGGACGAGTTGAGCGTCGAGCCCGTCCACGGCGACGGCCTCTCGTTCCGGTTGCGCGACAACGGAACCTGGCAGCAGTACCGCGACCTGTTCGCTCTGCGGTCGCTGTATCACCTCAAAGAGGCCGATCCGCACGCCTGGGCCATCCCGCGCCTGCGGCGCACCGCCAAGGCGGCGTTCGTCGCGGTGGAATTCGACGAATTCGGTGGCGGCCGTGGCGAATCCGTTCATCAGGAGCTGTTCGCCGACCTCCTGGCGGCTGCCGACCTCGACCCCGCTTACCTGGCCTATCTCGACCGCGCTCCGGCGTGGGCGCTCGCCCCGGTGAATCTGATGTCCTGCTTCGGTTTACACCGATCGCTGCGCGGTGCGACCGTCGGACACCTGGCCGCCACCGAGATCACGTCGTCGCCGGGATCGTCCCGGCTGCTCAGCGGGCTCGAACGGCTCGACGCCCCCGAGCCGTGCCGGCTGTTCTATCGCGAACACGTCGAAGCCGACGCCGTCCATGAGCAGGTCCTGCGCCGCGACGTGGTGGGCTCACTTCTCGCCGAGGAGCCCGAACTCGAAGACGATGTGATCCTGGGCATCCGAGGATTCCTGTTCGTCGAGGACGCATTCGAGGCGGGGCTGACCGCCGCATGGGGGACCGGGCCGGTACTGGCCGGAGTCGCATCTGTGCCGGTCTGACCGGCCCGACGCACTCTCACCCAGAGCGCACTATTCCCGCCGACGACGCCGATGACTGGTGTCGCACAACGGATATGTGCGGCTGCGTCCACAGGCACACACCGCCACCATGAACCGATCCGAGCGCACGTGGGTGCCGTCGGGGAGTTCGATGTCGACGGGCCCGGGCACCATCACCGGTCCACCGCGTGTCACCCGGATGGGGGTCGCGTCACTCATGCCGCACCTTTCCTGGTCGCTCGTACCACGGCGAGTTCCTCTGTCCGCCGACCCTTTTCGAGCAGTCCGAGACCTTCGAGCCACTCGGCGCGCGCGGTCATCACGGGCCCGAACGGCACCCACCGCGCCGCCATCAGGTGCGCGTCGAGGCCGTTGGCGCGCAACGCATTCACCGTGGCGTCGACGTCGGCGAACTCCGACTGCACCGCCAACAGGGTCCCGCCGGGCTCGAGGAAATCAGATGCGTATGCGCACAACGGATCCAGGACGTCGCGCCCGGTCGGACCGGCGTCCCATGCATGTCGGGGGCCGGGACTGATCGCCACGCCGTCGTCGATGCCGGGAGCCGGCACGTACGGCGGATTACAGGTCACCACATCGAACCTGCCGCGGCCGACGAGGTCCTCAAACCGCCCGTGGTGCACCCGAACCGGACACGGGGCGTCGGCGCAGAGACGTCGCGCGTGATGCACCGCCAGGTCGGAGGCATCGACGGCGGTGACCGACGCAGCTCCCGCATGGGCCGCCGCCAGCGCCAACACGCCGCTGCCGGTGCACAGATCCAGTACCCGGCCACCGACGACCTGCGGAACCCGGCGCAGACAGTCGGCCAACAGCAGCGAATCCTCTTGTGGCTGATACACACCACCGGCGTACGACGGTTCGGGACTGATCTGCTCGAAGCTGAGGGTCATGTGCGCCTTCCGGGGCCGATGAGCGGGCGAAACACGTGCTCACGCAGCATTCCCCGATCATGCCCAGGTCAAACCACCGTCCCGGCCCCGGCCGGCAGCAGCCGATCGACTCACCCGGCGAGCCGTTGCCTCCCCAACGCGATCCGCGCGTCGCCTCCACGCTCGGCAATGACCTCGCCATAGTGGCCCAGTAATTCCTCACACAGCGCCGGCCAGGTCCGCGCGCGCACCGCGGCCAACCCGGCCCGGCCCATCGCCGCTCGTCGCGCGGGCTCCCGCAGCGCGGCGACGGTGTCGGCGATGCGATCGGTGTAGGTCGCCGGATCGAGGAGGAATCCCGTCGACAGCGGGGTCACCAGGTCCCGTGGTCCACCCGCATCCGGGCCGATCACCGGAACCCCGCTGGCCATCGCCTCCTGGATCGCCTGGCAGAAGGTCTCGTGCTCGCCGGGATGGGCGAACACGTCGAGGCTGGCATAGGCGCGCGCCAGCTCTTCGCCGCGGAGTTCGCCGGTGAACACCGCATTCGGGCAGAGTCGTTGCAGGCGTGCACGTTCCGGGCCGTCACCGACGATCACCAACCGCACCGACGGGTCGCCGTCCAGTGGGGCGAGTCGCTCGACATGCTTCTCCGGCGCCAGCCGGCCCACGAATCCGACGATCAACCGGTCCGCACCCCAACGCGCGCGCAGGTCGTCGTCGCGTCTGGCGGGCGAGAACTGGGCGGTGTCGACGCCGCGCGCCCATCGATGCAGTCGCGGAATCCCGCGGGCGGCAAGTGCTTCCATCGTCGCCGTGGACGGCGCGAGGGTGCGGTCGCAGGCCAGGTGCACCATCCGGGTGTATCGCCACGCCGCGCGACCGGCCACCTGGAGCCGATACGCCTCGGCGAATCCGGCGACGTCGGTCTGGAACACGGCCACCGTCGGCACCCGTAACCGCTTGGCCGCCAACGCACCAGCCCCGCCGACCACGAAGGGCGAGGCGAGGTGCACCACGTCGGGGCGCACGTCGCGCAGGGCGCGATACATGCTGGGCATCGGCACCCCGACGGGCAGCGACGTGACGCCGGGGAATCGCATCGAGGGCACCGTGTGCACGGGGGTGTGCCGCCCCACCAGCCGGGGTGCCCGCAGACCGTCCCGCTCGGAATCCGGTGCGATCACCACGGCATCATGCCCGGCGTCCTCGAGATGCTCGACGACTCGTAGAACCGAGTTGACCACCCCGTTGACCTGCGGAAGAAAACTCTCGGCGACGATAGCCACGCGCATGGCGCCAATGGTCGTTGTCTTCGATGACCTCGGCGACGACCGCATGTGACCTACGCGCGAACTCCGCGCGAACCTCTGGTCGCCGCAGCGTCCTCACGCATCGACGGTTGCCCGGTCGTCGGCGGGACGCGGTGACGGGTCGTCGTCGGGGTGATCGCCGCCGTCACCGTCGTCGGGGCCGGAGTCGTCCTCGTCGGCGCGACGCGCGGCCCGGCGCAGCAAGCGGCGATTGGCCTCGGCAATCAGCACCATCACGGCGAGAACGATCAGCCACGTCAGCGCGGCCACCGACAACGCCGGGATGATCGCCAGCGTCGCCCCTCGCCCGGCTGGCTTAGCCAGGTCGGGGTTGCTCTGGTCGTATTCGACGCTGATGCGTTGTCCAGTACCGAGTTCGGTCGGATACAGCAGCCCAAGCCGCGGGCTGTAGATCTGCCCGTCCGGCGTCTGGAAGTAGGCTACGGCGTGCAGGCGGTCGGCCGAGACGATGTCGGCCATCACGGTGCCCTTGTCGCGGTTGATCGCCGCGTCGTTGCGGAAGGCCGCCACGACCATCGCGCCGGCCATCACGGTGACGATCAGCCCGATCACCAGCAGCGTCTTCTGCACGCGCCGCAGGATGACCGGATTCATGCACCTCAGAATACGTGCCCGCTACCGCAGTCGGCCCACGATCCCCGCGTGCACCGATCGCAGGCGCTCGCGGTCGGTGATCACCTCGACGACCTCCACCCCGTCGGTGCCGGGCTCGGCCAGCACCGCGGCCAGGTCGGCCAGCTCGACGCGGCGGTGCGGCAGATGGAATCCCGCACACAGCGAGGCCAGGTCGGTGCGATGCGGCGTGCCGAACACCCGCTCGTAGGCGCCGGCATACGGGCCGGAGTTGAATCGCGGATCGCCCTGCTCGAGCAGCCCGAAGATCCCGCCGCCGTCGTCATTGGCAACGACGATCCGCAGTTGCCGCGGCCGTGGCTCCGACGGTCCGAGGATCAATCCGGTGGCGTCGTGAATGAAGGTGAGGTCCCCCATCAAGGCGACGGTCCGCGAACCCGGATGGTCGACGTCGTGGGCCAGTGCCGCGCCGATCGCGGTCGAATTCGTCCCGTCGATACCGGCCACGCCACGGTTGGAGAGCACCCGCACGCCCGGCGAGACGCGCCCGGCCAGCGCGACGTCGCGGATCGGGTTGCTCGCGCCGACGACCAGTTGCTCGCCGGGCACCATGGCCGCGCTGACCGTCCGCGCGACGTGCAGGCCGGTCGCCGGGCCGCCCGCATCGAGTTCGGCATCGACCGCACCGAGGACGCGTTGATGAACCTCGGCACACCTCTTGAGCCAGTCCTCGGCCGCCTCGCCGGTCGCCTCCACCCGGGTGCCGGTCGCGAACACATTGCCCGACACGTCCGGCCACCGCGGTCCGGTGGTCACCGCGTAGACGCGGACCTCGGGGTCGGCAAGCAGCCGCGCCACCCCGCGGTGCAGGGTGGGCCGACCGCAGATGATGGCCTGTTTCGGGGCGAGCGCATCGAGTGCCAGCGGATGCAGCGGGGTCGCCGCATGCGGTGCGGTCGGCTCGGCCACCGTCGGGATCCCGTCCAGTTCCGGATAGCGACCGGCCCCATGACCTGCGACGACGACGGTGTCGACGGACAGGTCGATGGGCAGTGGGATGTCGAGTTTGCCGACCGGGGCCTGCGTCCACGGCAGCCCACCTGGGCGTCCGGCGAAGACCCCGAGGTCGGACTCGGGGCCGGTCTGCGGACCGGGGACGAGCGGCTCGCGCAACGGGATGTCGAACTGCACCGGTCCGGCGTTGCCGGTCCGCGCACCCCGCGCCGCCGCCAGCACGCGACCGACCGCCGAGCGCCACTGACTGTTGGTGTCGACGTCGGCCTCGGCCAGGCCCAGACTGATCGCCGCACGCACCTGCGTACCGAAGATCCCGAACTGTTCGACGGTCTGATTGGCCCCCGACCCGAGCAACTCGTACGGCCGATTCGCGCTGACCACCACCAGCGGCACCCGGGCATAGTTGGCCTCGAAGACCGCCGGGCTCATGTTGGCCACGGCGGTACCGCTGGTCATCACGATCGGCACCGGCCGCCCCGACGACGCCGCCAACCCCAGGGCCAGGAATCCCGCCGACCGCTCGTCGATCCGGACGTGCAGCCGCAGCGCACCCGCGGCGTCGGCGGCATGGAGCGCGAATGCCAGTGGCGCATTGCGTGATCCCGGGCACAGCACCGCGTCACGGACGCCGCCGCGGACGAACTCGTCGACGATGACCCGCGCCTGCAGGGTGGACGGGTTCGGCGGCGCGGATTCCGGGGAACAACTCATGGTTTCCACACTACGATGCCGCTTTTCCGCACCGATCTCCACCGATGGATGCGCCGTGGCACCCCGGCTCGCCTGTTTTCAGTCATTCCGGGAGTAGAGATTCGACAAAAGCCCAGGTCGGAGGATGCGGTGTACTCGGCGAATGACTGAAAACAGGCGAACGGCACCATCATTCGTCGTCGGGAGGCGGCAACCGGTGCCGATCGTCGTCGAGGGTGCGGGTGATGTCGGCCAGTGTGTCGTCCCAGCCGTAGAGAACGTCGTCGTAAGTCAGGCGCATCGTCGAGTAGCCCCTGGCCAGCGATTTGCGGTCGCGGCGACGATCCTTGCGGTAGTTCTCCAGGCTGGTGTGATGAAGCTTGCTGTCGCACTCGATCAGGAGTCGGCCCACTCGCAGGTCGAACCAGCCCAACCCGATGAGATTCGGTTGGACCACGACGTCGTCGCCCCGTCGTCGTAATCGGGTCCGCACCATGGTCTCCGTGCCCGACTGGGATCGGGGATCGCACTCGGTCAGGAGCATCTCGATGGTGGCGTTGGGTCGCGGCAACATCGCCAGCAGCAACTCCACATCGAGACCCTGACTGTTCAACACCGAATCGGCGACGACGATCCAGTCATCGGGACTCATGCACCCGACTGCACTGCACAGGGCCAGCGGAACCGGGTCGAGGATCGAGTGCACCGGCAGCGGCGGACCCGGCGGTCGACAACAGGCACCGCCTCGCCTCATCGCATCCTTGCCCGTCCGGATGTGCACCGCCTCGTAGCCCGGCGGAACCCAGATCCCGTGTTTGTCCAGCGCGGTCGGACCCGACAACGCGCCGTAACCCCGTGCGGCCAGCAGTGCGTCGGAGTCGGCGCCAGGTGTCGAGTACCAGCCTCGACGTTCGACGAAGAGTTCTCCTCGGCGCACCATCCGCCGCAGGTCGTTGTCGGTCAGCCCGCCCGCGATCAGCTCCGTGCGGCTCTTCACACCCAGCTCGATGATCCTGTCCACGGGAATTGGACGCAGCGGGACCCGTTCTGGCTCCCTATCGCCTGTTTTCAGTCATTTCCAAAGTAGAGATTCACCAAAAGCCCAGGTCAGCGCACCTTGTGTATCCGGCAGATGACTGAAAACAGGCGAGCACCCGGGCCGGCGGACCTATCCTCGGCTCATGGGCTCCGGTTTCTACGACCGCCACCTCCTTCCGCGACTGATCAACCTGACCTGCGGGTCGTCGCTGATGGTCCCGCTGCGCAGACGCGTCTGCGCACCGCTGACCGGCCACATCGTCGAGGTCGGGTTCGGCTCGGGCCACAACATCGAGGCGTATCCGCACACGGTGACCCGGGTCAGCGCCATCGAACCCGCCGACGACGGCTGGCTCCTCGGTGCCAACCGCATCGCGGCGTCGACGGTCCCGATCGATCGCGCAGGGCTCGACGGACAGTCACTGCCCTTCCCCGACAACACCTTCGACGGCGCCTTGTCGACGTTCACGATGTGCACCATCGCCGACCTGCCCGCCGCCCTCGCTGAATTGCGCCGGGTCCTCAAACCTGCTGCCTCCCTGCGATTCCTGGAACACGGTGACGCGCCCGACGCCCGGGTCCAGCGGTGGCAGCGCCGCCTCGAGCCCGTCCAGCGTCGGGTCGCCGGTGGCTGTCACCTCACCCGCGACATCCCCGCCGCCCTCACCGACGCCGGATTCGAGATCACCGACCTCGACCGCTTCTACCAACGCGGCACCCCCAAGACCTTCGGCGCGATGAGCCTGGGAGGCGCCCGCGCCCGCTGACCCGGGCCCGCCTACGCTGGGGCCAGTGCGTCGTTGGATCGGATTGGCCCTCGTCACCGCGATCGCCGCATATCTTCTCGAACTCCTCGACGTCGACGCCGCCGCCCTGTTCGCCGGCCTGGTGGTCGCCGCCGTCCTCGCCATCGGCGGACTCGCCCCGCGCGCTCGTACCGATGACCCCGACGCCCCCGTCGTCCCCCGACCCCTGTTCCTGGCAGCGCAGGGGGTGCTCGGTGTCTACATCGGCACCATGGCCGACCCGAGCACACTGTCGGGACTGGGATCGGCGTGGTTACCGGTACTCGTCATCGGGCTCGGCACCTTGGCCCTGTCGGTGGCCGGCGGAGCCCTGCTCGGACTGCACCGACAAGTCGATACCCTCACCGGCGCACTGGCTCTGGTCGCCGGCGGCGCGTCCGGACTGGTGTCACTGACCCGTGAACTCGGCGGCGACGAGCGGGTCGTCGCCGTCGTCCAGTACGTGCGCGTGGCGTTGGTGACCCTCACCATCCCGCTGGTTGCATCGGTGGTGTTCGGTGCGTCGGCGAACGGCGTGGCGCAAGCGTCGCCGAGCTGGTCCGATCAGGGCTGGGGGCTGGTGCTGCTGGCGGTGTGCGCGGGCATCGGCGTGCCCGTCGGCCGGCTCATCCACCTCCCAGCGGCCGGCCTGCTCGGTCCGATGGCGTTGTCGACGACAGCCGAACTGACCGGACTGGCCGGCGACGCCGCGATCTCACCGATCCTGCTCGCGATCGCCTACGCGTTGATCGGCTGGCAGGCCGGGCTGGGGTTCACGATAGAGCGGCTCAAGGCGATCGGGCGCATCCTGCCGCCGGCGATCGGTCTGATCCTCGCGATCGGGGTCGGCTGCGGACTGCTCGGCGTGCTGTTGTCGTGGTGGACCGGCGAATCGATGTTCGACTGCTATCTGGCGACCACCCCGGGCGGCATCTACGCGGTGCTCGCCGCGGCCACCGCGGCCGGCGGCAATGTCGCCTTCGTGGTGGCCGCGCAGATCCTGCGAGTGCTGTTGATGCTGTTCGTGGCACCGTTCGCCGCGCGCTGGGCCGCCCGACGGCGCCCCGGACCAGCCGCGCTGTGACCGATCTCGCACGACGATTACCCTCGACGCCATGAGTGGGGAGAATTCGTCCGAGTCCGGCACACCTGAACCGACAACCACCACGCCCGCCCGCGAGTTCGACGTCGTCGTCTTCGGCGCCACCGGCTTCGTCGGCGAGCTGACCGCCCGCTATCTCGCCGAGCACGCGCCCGCCGGCACCAGGATCGCGCTGGCCGGCCGCACCGAGACCAAACTCGCCGAGGTCCGCCGACGCCTTCCCGCCACGGCTTCGAGCTGGCCGCTGATCGTCGCCGACGCCTCGTCGCCGAGTTCGCTCGACGCGATGGTCGCCCGCACGCGGGTGGTCTGCACGACGGTCGGCCCCTACCTGCGCTACGGCGAGTCGCTCGTCGTCGCGGCCGCCACCGCGGGCACCGACTACGTTGACCTCACCGGCGAGGTACCCTTCGTCCACTTCTCCATCGACAAGGCCCACGAGACCGCGCAGGCCACCGGTGCGCGCATCGTCCACTCCTGCGGATTCGATTCGGTCCCTTCCGATCTCGGCACCTATCTGCTCTATCGCAAGGTCGCCGACGACCACGCGGGCACGCTCACCGACACCACGATGGTGGTCAAGTCGATGCGCGGCGGCGTCTCCGGCGGCACCATCGATTCGATGCGGGTGATCGCCGAGGAGGCCAAGGACCCGCAGAAGCGACGACTGCTGCTCAATCCGCAAGCACTGTCCGGGGATCCGGGCGACACCCCGAAGGTCAGCATGTCCTCGGAGCCCAGTGACATCGCGGTGGTACGCGCCCGCACCGTCGACCCGTCGTTGTCGGGGACCCTCGCGCCATTCTTCATGTCGTCCTACAACACGCGCGTCGTGCGACGCTCGAACGCGTTGCTGAACAACGCCTATGGCCCTAATTTCCACTATGCGGAAACCATGAACGTCGGCGGCATCCCGGTTCTGTCGGCGTTGATCGCCGGCAGCGTCAGCGTCGGCACCGGAGCGTTCCTGGGCGCGATGAGCTTCGGCCCGACGCGCCGGCTCCTCGATCGCGTGCTGCCCAAGCCGGGTAGCGGTCCGAGCGAAAAGACCAGGGAGAAAGGCTTTTTCGTCACCGAAACCTACACCCGCACCAGCACCGGCCGTCGGTACCGCTCGCAGATGAGGCTGTCGGGCGACCCGGGATACAAGGCCACCGCGGTGATGCTCGGCGAGAGTGCGCTGACCCTGGCCCTCGACCGGGGTCAGCTCCCCGCCCGCAGCGGCGTCCTCACCCCCGCCGCCGCGATGGGCGATGCGCTCGCCGACCGTCTGCGGGCCGCGGGAGCGAGCTTCGACGTCCACGAGTTGACGTAACCGAGACGCCTACGGCTGCCCCGGCTTCAGCGCGATGAACAGCGCGTCGAGGTCGGCACACAGCCGGTCTCCGTCGTGCAGTGTGCCCTTGACGAAAGCCTTTCGGCCGTCCAGGTTCTCGACCCAGGTGTGCATGCGCAGCGGGGTCCGCAGCGGCGTCAACGACCGGTAGCTGACGGTGAGATAGGCGGTGCGGGTGATGCCCTGCACGGCCAGTGCCGACGCCATACCGCCGAGGTCGTCGAAGGCCACCGCGACGTGACCGCCGTGCGCGGCGTCGTTGCCGCCGAGGTGGAACGGACGGAAGGTCACCGAGGCAACCACGCCGTCGGGGCCGCCCTCGCTGATCTCGTACGGCGGCAGCGTGATGTTGCCTCGCGCGGGCAGATCGATGCGGGTGCCCGCGGGCGAGCGCCATTCGTCGATCTGCACGTCCTCGAGGCGCTTGTTGAGCGCCCGCACCTGGTCGATGAGTTCGTCGGTGATCTCCGGCGTCGGGCACGCGTAGCGCGCCAGGTCCATCAGCCGCCGGATCTCCTCGCTGAATTCGCCGTAGCGCGGGCCGCCGCGGTCGGTGGTGATGTCGATGCGGGCGCGGAATCCGCCCTCGTGCGGCGAGTCCGCGTCGGCGGGCACGGCCCAGCCCGATTCTGGCGAAGAAGTCATGCCAGACACCGTATCGGCGCCGGTCATCGGCGTCGCAGTCGGCGCGGCCTAACGGTGGTGGTGACGGGTGCTGCCGACGGCGTGCAGATCCACGTGCGCGGTCGCGGTCGGCGCCTCGCGACGGTCCCGGAGTTTGATGATCGCGCCGATGAGCAGGGCGAGCACGACCGACAGCGCCACCCACACGGCGACGACGATCAGCACGATCTCCCACACACCCACGTCGCCAATATGCCAAAAAGCGCTGGTGGGTGGCCACTCATCCGAGAAGAAACCCGCCAAATTCTAAGAAACCGGCGTTCGGGCGCCCCGAACGGCCGCCGCCGAGGTGTTCGCGGGCGGCCCGAGATCGGTGTCCTAACCTGAACTCCATGAGCACCGATGCCGCTTCCGCCACGCCGACTCCCTTCGATCCGAGCCAGTGGCGTCCAGTGACCGACCTCGGCGAACTCACCGACATCACCTATCACCGCCACGTCGGTACCGCCCGCGCCGACGGCATCGTGCGCATCGCCTTCGACCGACCCGAGGTCCGCAATGCGTTCCGGCCGCACACCGTCGACGAGCTCTATCGGGCCCTCGACCACGCACGGCGCACCCCCGACATCGGCACGGTGCTGCTCACCGGCAACGGACCGAGCCCCAAGGACGGGGGGTGGGCGTTCTGCAGCGGCGGTGATCAACGCATCCGCGGTCGGTCCGGCTATCAGTACGCGACCAGCCACGACACCGACGTCGCGGCGGCCGGTGCCGAGGGCGTCGACGAGGCGCGCGTGAAGGCGGAGGGCGGCCGCCTGCACATCCTGGAGGTCCAGCGCCTCATCCGCACGATGCCCAAGGTCGTGATCGCCGTCGTCAACGGTTGGGCCGCCGGTGGCGGTCACTCCCTGCACGTGGTGTGCGACCTCACCCTCGCCTCACGCGAGCACGCCCGCTTCAAGCAGACCGACGCCGACGTCGGTTCCTTCGACGCCGGCTACGGCAGCGCATACCTCGCCAAGCAGGTCGGCCAGAAGTTCGCGCGCGAGATCTTCTTCCTCGGCGAGGCGTACGACGCGAAGACGATGCATCGGATGGGTGCGGTGAACCGGGTGGCCGATCACGCCGACCTCGAACGCACCGCCATCGAGTGGGGGCGCACCATCAACGGCAAATCGCCCACCGCGCAACGCATGCTGAAGTTCGCCTTCAATCTCACCGACGACGGGCTCATGGGCCAGCAGGTGTTCGCCGGTGAGGCCACCCGCCTGGCATACATGACCGATGAGGCCGTCGAGGGCCGGGATGCGTTCCTGCAGAAGCGCTCTCCGGAATGGGACGCTTTTCCGTATTACTACTGAAGCACCGCCGATCCCACCGGCTGATCACCACAGATGACAGCGGCACAGATCACTACGTCGGTACGGTGCGCGATCACCGATCCGCGGCCACAATGGGTCGGGTGAACCCGAGGACACCCGAGCCCACCGTGTCCTCGTCGGCGACCGATCCCGATCCCACGGCCACCCGGCACTCCGACTCGCCGGACCGGCCGGTCCGTCGACGCCGACTGCTGCGCCGTGTGGTGATCGCCGTGGTGATCGTCGCCGTGCTCGCGGGAGCGGCGTTCTACGGGTTGGGCTATCAGCTGTTCTACCGCGACCATTCCGACCCGCTGCGCAAGGTCGACGCCATCGTCGTGCTCGGTGGGGAGCACGACGGCCGTGAGGATTACGGTCTACAGCTCGCCCGCGAGGGATACGCCTCCACGGTCCTCATCTCCGACCCGTACATGAACGACCACTATCACCGCACCGGCGCCGAATTGATGCAGCGGGTGTGTTCGTCGAGCACCGCATCGATCGAGGTGATCTGTTTCGACCCCGATCCGTCGACGACGCGGGGCGAGGCGATGGAGACCCAGCGACTGGCCCGCCAACGCCACTGGCACAGCGTGATCGTCATCAGCTGGCGGTTCCACCTGGTTCGCGCCCGCTACATCTTCGGCCAGTGCTTCGACGGCGACGTCGTCATGCGCCCGGTGCCGCGGTCATATCCGTCGTCGCTGCGGTACTGGAGCTTCCAGTTCGCCTACCAGTTCGGTGGTCTCGCCAAGGCCGCCGTCCTCGGCTGTGACAAGTAGTCCGGGAGACGACGCTCAACCGAACAGCGCCGACGACGACGCGGGCCGCCCGAAGTGGTATCCCTGCGCATAGTCGAATCCCAGGTCGACGAGCAACGGTACGACAGCCGCGTCCTCGACACCTTCGGCAACCGTCTTCGATCCCGTCGCACGGGCGACGTCACAGATCGCGCGGACCACCGCCACCGTGGTCTCGCTCTCCTCCTGACAGTCGCTGTCGAGGGAGTTCACCAGGTCTCCGTCGACCTTGAGGACGTCGACCGGCAGATCGAGCAGGTAGCTCAGCGCGGAGTACCCCGACCCGAGATCGTCGACGACGATGGTGCACCCGGCCTCGCTCAGCGCGGTGACGGCGTGGGCGGCGTCGCTGGCGATGCGGATCACCTCGTCCTCCCGCAACTCGATCCAGAACCGCGCCGGATCGGCTCCGCTGGCGCGGACCTGCTCGATGGTCGACTCGACGATCGCCGGGTTGAGGAGTTGGCGCTGGGAGAAGTTGATCGACACGAAGGAGTCCGATCCGGCCGCCGTGGTGATCCCGCGTGGGAGTTCGGCGACGGCCGTCGCGATCGTCGAGGTGCTGATCGGCCCCAGCAACGCGGTGCCCTCCAGGATCGGGAGGAACTCACTCGGGCCGGCCTCGTTGCCGTCCCGCCAGCGCATCAGCGACTCGTACCCGGCGACTTCGTGCGACGGTAGATGCACGATCGGCTGATAGTGCGGCGCGAAGTCGGCAACCTTGGCCCGCGAGAGCCGCAGCACGGTGGTGCGCAACCGGTCGACGGTGGCGAGCATCTCGTCGTCGCACACCTCCAGTGGTGTCTGCCGATCGATCGCCGCCGTGAACGCGCATTCCGCGCACCATTTGCCCACGCCGTTGTTGAGGTCGCGGGACAGATAACGGGGGGAGGCCACCCCGGTTCGCGTGTCCAGGAAATACCGTTCACCGCCCAGTTCGACAATGTGGGCGCCGCCGCGGAGTTCACCGATGAGGATGTCGAGTTTCTCGTCGCCGGATGCGGTAGGAACCAATTCATAGTCGAGGTCGGCCACCCGCAGCATCGCGATCGCGGGCCCGACACGCGCCATCAAACCCTCGATGAACCGAGCGGCCACCGCTCCGGCCAGCTCTCGGCCGAATGCCCCGGTCAGTCGGCGGAATGGATCCGCTTGGACAACGATATGTCCGTGTCCCGGCACGCCCAGACCACCCTTGCTTCGGTTTGCGTTCGACCCGGAGTTCCGGATGATCGGATCATAGACGCTGGACATAGCCGGGAGTCGCTTTGGCTGCGCACGTTACCTCCACGACACCTCACAACATTACCGGCCGTGACCAGCCTCACCGCACCATAAAATAGGAAATATGCGGTTGCCGAGCCGGGTTCACGAATACGACTATTCCAATAGGTCAATGCCAACGCCGAATTGTTTCGCCTGGCCCGAATTCCGACTGTTCCGTTCAGACCGATTTCTCAGATTCGCCCAATCCGCCATCTGGTATCTTCCTCCTACGGGGGTTGCACACAGCGTCGAGAGTTCGCCTGGCGAAAGATCGAATCCACTGCGGCGGATCTCGATCAATCTCGACCAGACCAAGTGGAGTGGAGTGACTTTGCGGCTCGTCGGTGCGTTAACCCCTCATCACCGTCCGGTCACATTGCGATCCGCGTAACCCCGTCTGCGCCCTCCACAACGACTGGTCGACCCCACTCCCCGATGAGACTTCAGCCTCCCGACAATTCGAACACCGGATTCCGCTCGTCCGAGCTGGTCCCGGCCACCAAGGGTGTCGACGGCCCCTCGTTCGCCCGAAGCTTCGACCAGCGCACCATCGGCGTGCTGGTCAGCGAGACCGGAGCGATCCCATTGATCCTCCTCGGACTGCTCTCCTCGACGTTTCTCAAACCCCATTGCCAATGGGTGCTCGTGGTCATCGGCATCTACACCCTGCTTTCGGTTGCGATTACCGTCTACGCCCGACGCCTGTCCGACCGCGGATTCGCCCTTCTGAGTTTCGGCGGCATGCTCGGTGTGGCGGGATCCGCACTCGTGATCGCCGACAACGGGGCAGCATTGGCGGTGCTCGTCCTGCTCGCGGCGATCCCCGCGCTGTCGGCGATGGATTCCTCGTTACCCGTGGTCCTGGGGTTCGTGCTCACCGCAGCGGTCCTGGTGTGTGTGGTCGTCTCCGTCCGGGCAACCTCGACGACCGCATTGATCGTGGGTGGCGGAGCCGCACTGATGGCCATCGCGGTGCCGACCTATCTGGTCACCAGCCTGCGCCGGCGACTGACTGCGCTGCTACACCAGCAGGCACAACTGAGCGTGACCGACCCGCTGACCCTCGCACTCAACCGCCGCGGACTGCTCGATGGTGCGATCCATCTATTCCGTAGCGCGGCCACCGCCGGCAAGCACGTCGCGTTCTTGGTGGTCGCCGTCGACTACTTCAAGAAGTACAACGACACACACGGACATTCGGCGGGTGACGCCATACTGGTCGAGATCACCAACGCCATCCAGAACGCAGTCCCGCCGATTTCTCTGGTCGCCCGCTCCGGCGGCGAGGAATTCGCGATTCTGACCACCACCGACGACGCCGTTGGATTGTCACGGCTGGCCGAAGAGGTTCGACTGATGGTGGCTTCCACCACCGATGCCACGGTGAGCGTGGGCGGGGTCTGCGCGACGATCATCGAAGCGACCCACGACTCCGACCATCCGACGCTGTCCGAGCTGATGGACCGTCTTTCGGCCCAGGCCGACCAACTGCTCTACGCCGCGAAGGGTTTGGGCCGCAACCGCGCCGAGACCGCGTACGTGGCCCCGTCTTATTGGCGACATCTGCATTCGTCGCCAGACGAGCCTGATGACGGCCGCTGACCCTCGAACAGCCGACCTGCTGTCCGTACCCAGCATGACCCTGTCCGGGGATCAAACCCGGCCGATCCCGGAGGTGCCCGTGGTAGAAATTCTCGATCCGACCGACGACCGGCTTCGAATCACCGAGTTGCACGAATCGCCGACCATCTCGTTCGTCGATGGATGGACACACGCGGGTCCCGAACTCTCGGTACTCGATCGACTCGATCACGTCGATCCTGAGGTGGCGGCACCCGAGCCGGTGAACCTCTCCGACGAGCACTCTCGCGAACGCCTCAGTCGCTACATCCTGTTCCCCTGGCGCGCGACGTTGGTACGGCTCCCCGACGCCGACATCTACCACCGGCTCAAGACCGCCCGCAACCGACATCTGTTGACCGGCCGCGAACAGCAGCTCTGGGGCAGCGCAGTGATCGCTGTTGCCGGCCTCAGCGTCGGCTCGTCGGCCCTGACCGCCGCCGCGCTGACCGGGGCACGCCGATTCCGCATCGCCGACTCCGACGAGCTCGCGCCCACCAACCTCAATCGCATCGTCGGGTCGGTGACCGATCTCGGTGTCAGCAAGGTCGAGCTCGCGCGCAGGCGCATCCTCGAGGGCGACCCGTATGCCCAGGTCACGACGTTTCCCGACGGTTATCGTCCCGACCTGGCCGAGGCGTTCCTGGGCTCGGCGGCCTTCGCGGGTTCCACCGAGGAGCTACCGGCCTCGGTGATCATCGAGGAGATCGACGACGTCGCGATGAAGATCGACATGCGGCGACGCGCCCGTGCGGCCGGGGTGCCGGTACTCAGTGCCACGGATATGGGCGAGGACGTCGTCCTCGACATCGAGCGCTATGACCTCGACCCGGACTATCCGATCTTCCACGGCCGCGGTGAGGGCTTCTCGGCCGGCGACACCGCCGACCCCGCTCAACGACTCCGGATGGCACTGGCCATCGTCGGTGACGAGGTCACGCCTCGGATGGCGTTCTCCGCAAGCCAGCTCGGACGCAGCGTCGCCTCGTGGCCGCAACTCGGGTCGACCGCCGCGATGGCCGGGGCACTCGTGGCGACCGCTGCACGCAACATCGTCTGCGGTCGGCCCGTCCGCTCCGGCCGCTATCGGTTCGGCATCGAGGAGATTCTTCTCGGTTCCGATGCGGGGGCGAGCGAAGGATGGAACGAGCTCGGCCGGGCCGAGTTCGCCTCAGCGGCGCAGGCCATGGGCGAGGGCACCGGAACGAGCTGACGCCGAACGGTCGTGGTGACGCACCGGCGGGCGGGCGCCCCACGCCTGCGAGTTCGGGTAAATCGCGGCCAGCCGGTCGGCCTCGTCGCGCATCCGGTCCCAGACCTCCGGCGTCGTCGCCGACTCCAACGTGGCCCGCTCCCACCACATCAGCTGGGTGCGATAGCGCTCGTCGGGGAACGGGGTGGCGGGCACGCTCGGGTCGACCCGGCCACCACCAGAGGTCCAGCGCTTGAGAACGTGGTCGGCGGCCGTGGCCATCATGTGCTCGACGCCACACATCTCCATGATCGGCAGCCCCAGCCGGGAGAGCTGTCCGACGACCTCCTTGGCGATGGGTGACCGCTCATCGGTCCAGGCCGTCTTGACCTCGACGATGCCGCCGTCGAGACGTTCCTCGATGGCGTTGACCAGGTGGACCTGCCCCGGTTGACCTGCCCACTCCTCGAGCGCGTGCGTCTGTGCCGCGGCGGCGAAGCGGGGCTGCACACGCAACCCGCCGACCACCTGATGCGCGTTGTCGAGGACGACGAAGAACATCACCGTCTCCTCTCCCCCCACCACCCGCTCGTAGTCCAGAGCGGCCGCACAGCCGTACCGCGTGTAGGCGTTCTCCGCACCCCGCAGGTACTCCCGCCAGAGCGCCGGATGCATGGCCGGGGTGGCCGCCCGCAGGGTGTAGTTCGGTGTCACCATGCCGCGGATCGCGGAGTCGTGACGGGGAGTGATGGTGCGCAGAGATGCGTCCATGAGGCGTGCTTCTTTCTGAGAAGGTCGACCACGGCGCTGTCTCTGCACGACGCGGTCTTGATTATGGTGAATACAATTCCCGTTCGGGGGACGTCGAACGGAAAATGGACCATCACAGATCTTTTAATGCATCCGGTGAATTCCCCGCGCTTCACAGGAGGCGTCTGTTGTGGCGCCATTCGGTCAGAATACGGGTACAGCCGCGTTCGGAGAACTTTAAGCTGAGCTAAAGATGCCCGTCAGGGTCGGTAGGAACCTCAGTCCTGCGACCGAAGAGATCGGCGGCTGCCGCGGGACGGCCGAGCAGATAGCCCTGACCAAGGTCGAAACCGAGGTCGTTCACCTCGGCGAGTTCGGCCTCGGTCTCGATTCCCTCAGCGACGACGCGCAATCCGGTGGCTTTCGCCATCGTGCAGATCGCATCCACCACAGCACGGTCGGCGGTGCTATCGGCCAACGGGGTCACCAGGGTGCGATCGACTTTGAGGATCTCAATCGGCAAATCCCGGACATACCGCAACGCCGAAAATCCCGAACCGAGATCGTCCACGCAAATCGTGCATCCAAGATCATGCAACGCAAAGAGCGTGCGCGCAGCAGCCCCGGCGGGCCGAATGACATCGATCTCGCTGACCTCGATCCACACCCTGCGAGGATCCACTCCATAGTCGTCGACGAGTTCGGCGAAGTACGTGGGTAGCGTCTCGTCCCACAATTGCTTGGCGGATAGGTTGATCGAGACGAATGCCTCATCGCTGTGCGCGCCACCGATCCGACTGCCGAGGTCGGCAAAGACCGCCCGGATGGCACGGCGACCGATTGGAATGATCAGTGAGGTCGCCTCGGCGACCGGCATGAAGACATCCGGACTGCGGACAGTACCCGCAGTCGTCCAGCGCAGCAACGACTCCCAGCCCACGGTGACGTTATCGGACAAGCGGACGATCGGCTGGTAATACACCGGGAAATCGTCGTCACCGGACGCAATGAGTGCGTTCGCCACGGAGATCTCACGCCTAAGTGATTGGGCCAGAGAAGGACTGGCGATCACTGCACTGAGACCCTCGACGAGCGCCCGGGACAGTGCCGCGTCCGCGGCGGAGACGATCTCCTCCTCGGTAGCGGCCGCGGGGAAGTCCGCGGCGCGCACGATCCCCATGGCGACCTCCAGGAAATGCGCCGAGCCATCGACATCCACAGCGTGCGAACCGTAACTCCACGGCTGGTTCAGCAATTGTGAGGCGGCGTCGTCGGTGTCGTCCAAGTAGGCGAGCCACTCAAGATCGGCACGGCGAACATACTCGACGGCGGCCCCTATCCGAATCGAAATGTCACTTATGAACGCCTCGGCGATGTCCACCGAGCGCTCCCGGCCGTAAGCCACAGCGACCCGGTGATACGGGTCGGCCGAAATCGCCACTACCAGGACGGTCCGGGTCACGCGTCATCACCGCGACCCCCTGGTCCACCCCCAGACCGGTCAGCCATCATGGACCCAGCCTACGGGCCGGGGTGATCTCCAGAAAGCATTCCGGACCGCCACAGTGTCAAGGTGGTGTGAAATCTGACGGGCCGGACGATGCCGGACCCACCCGAGATATGTCCGCTCAACTGCACAGACGGCGCGGCGCCGCACTACGCCGCATCGCGGGGGCGACCGGGCGGCCGCGGAGAAATCTGTCCACTGAGCCCGCTTCCAACGCCCGCGAATATATGGGCAATGCCCCGCACACCGCCTCGATCGTCGCATCCACGTCGGCGTCGGTATGTGCGGCAGAGGTCACGAACGACTGGCCGAGCACTCCGCGTGCAATTATCTCCTGCAAGAACAAGGTGCGGTACTCCTGCGACGGCAGACCGTCTGGACCCCGGGTGACGAACACCAGGCACGACGGCCTGCCAATCACCGACACTGCCTCTGCTACGGAGTATTCGGCGGCGGCCGCATTGACCCCGTCGGCAAGTCGACGGCCCGCCGACTCCATTGCCGCCACAGGATCTGTATCACGATAGGCGGCCACCACGGCCCGGAAGGCGGCGAGCGACGCGGTCTCGGGACCGTGCGTCGTCGACAACAGGAACACGCGATCGGCGTCGGTGTTCAACCCGCCGAGCTCCATCAGTTCACGCGAGCCCGCAAGCGCAGAGATCGGGAACCCATTGCCCATCGCCTTGCCCCAGCACGACAGATCCGGTGTAACGCCGTACACCGACTGCGCACCGTGCTCCGACCAGCGGAATCCGGTGATCATCTCGTCGAACACAAGGACCGCGCCGTGTCGGTCGCACAGCTGACGAACGCCCTCGAGAAAGCCCGGCTTCGGTTCTGCGGTGGCCGTGGCCGCCTCAAGGATGACCGCCGCGATCTCATCGGGGTGCTTGTCGAACACCTTGCGCAACGACTCGAGATCGTTGTAGGTGAATCGCGGGTTGTTGGCATAGGCGTTGTCCGGGACACCCGCGGACATCTCGGTGGTCCCGATGAACCAGACGTCCACCGAGAAAAAGGGGTGCGAGCAGATCGCCACGCGATCACGACCGGTCGCCGCCCGCGCCAGCCGGACCGCCGCGGTGGTGACATCGGAACCGTTCTTGGCGAACTTGACCATGTCAGCACCCGGGACGAGCGCCAGAAAGTCCTCGGCGGCAGAAGCTTCCAGCGTTGTCGGGCGGCTGAAATTCATACCGTTCAGGCTCGCGGCGTACGCCGCGTCGACCACTGGCCGATAGCCGTGACCCAAGGAGACCGAACGCAGCCCGATACCGTACTCCACGTAACCGTTACCGTCGGCGTCCCATACCCGCGCGCCGGAGCCGCGCACCAGAATCGGAGCCATGCCGTCGGGATATTGATCGGCTCCCCGGGCATAGGTGTGTGCACCGCCGGGGACCATGTGATGCAGCTGTGCCTGCAGACGATTCGATTCGGTGAAGACTCGGCGCTCGATCATGTGGACGTCCTCTCACCAACTCCAGGCGGTATGTCGTATGCATCCGGCCCATCGACGACCCATCGGCCCGCCAGTGCCGGATACCGGCCCGACACCTCACCCAACAGGTCGGGCACGGTGAGCAGCACCTGGTCCGGAGCGGCGGCCACAAGATCATCGGGCGAGATGATCGGAATGTTGCAGCCGGGCATGCGCCGGCCCTGCTTGTCAGGCGAGGCGTCAGCGATCGCGCTCAGCAATGACGAATCGACCCCGGCCAGGCTCAGCAGAGCCACCACTCGCGACGACGCACCGTACCCATATACGCGCACCCCCGCGGTGCGTTGCGCCCGAAGCCATGCAACAAGACCATCGACATGACCGTTGATCGCCGACTGCAGGGTTCGCACAATCGCGGGTTCGGTCATGTCGGCTTCACGTTCGAGGATCTCGGCGGCCTTGCCGTCCGGCTTCACATCGCCGGGCACTGCGGCAACCATGATGGTGCCGCCGTAGAGGTCGTAGGTCCACGCGGTGGCCACACTCATCCCGACTGCTCCGAGGAGGCGCTGCAAGGACGGCAGCGAGTAGTAGGCGAAGTGCCCGTGCCGTAGAGCATTCCACTGTCCTTGCGTGACGATCGTGTGCAGCGAATGGAATTGCAGCAGCAAAACCCCGTCTGGAGCAGTGACCGCGGCGCGACGAACGAACGCCGCCGCTTGGTCAGCGTCGTGCATGATGCCGAGCGAATCGATCACCACGTCCGCCCCGCCCGGATGATCGTGGGGCACCTGGGCGAAACCCCGATCGGTCAGATGGGGTATCCAGGTCCCGCCGTGCGGGCTGCCGAATTCGGTGACCGTCCGACCACGGAGGAATCCTGCGGCCGCAGCGTCGGCCACCGCTGCAGCCGCTTGATCGATCAGGGCCTGCGGTTCGATGCCGCGCGCCTCCTGGACCACGGTGTCATCGTCCACCAACTGCGCCAGACCGCATCGGCCGCACAGCGCCATCGCCGCCGGATGAGCGGCCTCCGCGGGCGACACCGGTTGCGCGGCAGGCGGAAAGTGGTCGGCGGCGGGCACCGACCCCAGTTCGAGTACTCGCGTGAGTTCGGTTCTGGCACACGCCCGGCAGCCGCTCATGCGACGATGACCTCGTGCGAATCGATACCACCGAGTTGGCAGATGTGCTTGTGATGACGCCCGATGTGCATCGCGACGATCGAGGACTGTTCACTCGCACCTTCGACGCCGAGATCTTCGACGCGTACCTCGACCGTCCCGGTGCTGCAGCGACTTTCATCCAGGACTCGCAGTCGCGCTCGGCGGCCGGGGTGATCCGAGGAATGCACGGGCGTTCCGGCCGCGGCGAGGCCAAACTCGTCCGCTGCGCTCACGGAGTCGTTCACGACGTGGTGATCGACATCCGGCCTGGCTCCCCGACATTCGGCCATCATCAGTCCTTCCGTCTCGACGATGAGGAGTTCGCTCACCTCTACATCCCAGCGGGATTCCTCCACGGATTCCAGGCTCTGGTGACCGCCGACGTGTGTTATCGCATTGACCGCCCGCACGATCCCGCCGAGGACATCGGCGTTGCCTACGATGATCCCGATCTCGTGATCGCCTGGCCGGCACCGGTCACCATGATCTCCCCGCGCGATCGGTCGGCGGGCAGCTGGCATGACTTGCTCACGCACCTGCGGTGATCCGGCGCATCGTGGGATCGAGATGGCCGCCGTCGCGCAGCGACTGCAGGCGGGCCAGCCTGGTGAACCGTCGGGTGAACGCGTCGGCGGTCAGTCCGTAAGCGGTGTATGCCTCGAACAATTCTTTCGCGCCCGCCGGGATCGTCCACTGCGCCTCGAAGCCGAGTTCGTCACGGGCACGCGAGAAATCGACGCGATACGACCGCGGATCCGGCCCGCTTTCACCGGTGATCAGCAGGGTCGAACCGGGCACCGTCTGTGCCACCCCCTCGGCGATCTCGGCGACGGTCAGGTTGTTCGCCTCAGTGCCGACGTTGTAGGCGCGGGCACCGACCACCTCGGCCGGCGCGGTCAGACAGACGATGAATGCCCGCGCGATGTCCTGTGCATGCACCAGCGGACGCCAGGGCGTCCCGTCCGACAGCACGCGCACGTCACCGGTGAGGACCGCGTGGCCGACCAGATTGTTCAGCACGATGTCCGCGCGCAAGCGCGGGGAGAAACCGAAAGCCGTTGCGTTGCGCAGGAAAACCGGAACAAAGCTCGAGTCGGTAAGAGCGGCGACATCGGCCTCGACACGCACCTTGCTCTCGGCGTACGGCGTTAATGGGTGCAACGCAGCGTCCTCACCGACGAGTCCCGCACCGGCCGCGCCGTACACCGAACACGTTGACGCATAAAGAAATCGTCCGACACCGGCATCCTTGGCCGCGCGTGCCAGTCGCACCGATGCGTGATGGTTGATCTCATGAGTGACGTCCGGTTCGAGCGCGCCGAGCGGATCATTCGATAGTGCCGCAAGGTGGACCACCGCATCGAATCCGATGAGCTGATCGGGCGTCACGTCGCGCAGGTCGGCACCCACCAGCGGCGGGTCGGCGGGCACTGGCCCCAGGATACAGTCGGCGAAGTAGCCGTTGTCCAGGCCCGCCACCTCGTGTCCGGCCGCGATCAGCATCGGGACCATCACGGTACCCAGGTATCCCTGGTGTCCGGTCACCAGAACACGCATGTCATTCTCCTATTCGCAGGATCGCTTTGTCGAGGACGAAGGCCTCGGCATGATCGTTGCGACACTGGACCCCACGCAGCCGTGACAAACCCAGGAAGGACGCCTCGTCGAACCAGTCGTGCGGCAACTGCGATCGATAGTGTTCGTGCAGCAGCCGAACCTTCTCGCGGGCAACATCTTCGGCGATCGGAACGAACACGGTCGGGGTCGGGGTGTCGGTCTCCCATTTGAGGATCTCGTATCCCAGTGTCAGATGATCACGGAACTCGGTCGGCACGAGTTCGGCGAGTAGTCGGTGATCCTGGTGCGCGTCGCGGCGTTGCGGCGCGAATACCAAGCTCGGATCGGTATCGCGCCGGAACGCTCCGAGAGCATCTTTCACCTCGTTCCACTGTGCCGGCGTGCGACCGTCGGGGAAATCGAGGATCGTCAGATCGATGTCTGCGCCCGGGCAGAACGCCGCGAGCGCCGCACGTTCCTCGACTTCCCGCGCAGTACCCGCACCGGTGAGGACCAATGCGCGGACACGCAGACCCGGGTGGGCGCGCGCCATGGTCAGCAGCGTTGCGCCCATCCCGATCGGGATGTCGTCGCAGTGCGCGGCCAGCAGCGCGACCTCAGCAATGATTCCGGTACGCACGTCGATCATTGCGCCGCCGAAATGTCCTCGGGGAGATCCTGATCGGACTCCCGACCCTCCCAGAGCATCCACGGGCAGTCGCCGCGGTGGTAGCGGGCATCGAGTTCGGCTCGCTCCTTGAACGTGTCGGCGGGCTTCCAGAATCCGGTGTGGCGGTATGCGAACAGACGGGCTTGCCGGGTCAGCGCACCACACACGTCGGCGACCAGGTCGCCCCCCTCGGGAAGGTGATCGAAGATCTCCGGCGTGAGTACGAAGAATCCGCCGTTCTCCCAGATCGGGAACTCCGACACGGGCGTGATCGCCGTGACGACGCCGTCCTCGGTCGCCTCCACGCAGTGGAAGGACGACTGCGGCGGGACAAGCATCATCGATGCCGCCGCACCACGGCGTTTCACCTCGTCGATCATGTCGTTGAGCGGCGCATCGGTGAGCACGTCGGCATAGTTGGCCAGGAAGTACTCGTCATCACCGAGAAAACGGCGTACCCGACGCAATCGCTCACCGATAGCCGAGTCGATCCCGGTGTCGACGAAGGTGATCGACCAGTCACTGATGTCGGCGTCGAGTAGTTCGACCTCACCATCGCGCATGACGAAATCGTTGGAGGCGGTCTCCCGGTACTCGAGGAAGTACTCCTTGATGTGGGTGGCTCCGTATCCCAGGCACAGGATGAACTCGGTGTGCCCGAAATGCGCGTAGTACCGCATGACGTGCCAGATCAGTGGCCTCGGACCCACCATCTGCATCGGCTTGGGGACGAAATCGTCGACGCTGTTGCGCATGCGCATTCCATGACCACCACAGAACAACACGACCTTCATGAGCAACGACCTCCGGCGGACTCGGCATCGTGGGAAACTCTTCGAAGCTGCGGTAGCGGGTACACCAACTCGGCGCCCCAGTCGGCGACGTGGCGCAGTTGTGCGGTGATCTCGGTCTCGAGGTTCCACGGCAGGACCACCACCACATCCGGTTTATCCTCGTCGATGCGGCCAGGCGGATGAATCGGAATCCGGGTGCCCGGTGTGAATCTGCCGTGTTTGTAGGGGTTTCGGTCGACCGTGTACTCCAACAGGTCGGGACGGATGCCGCAGTAGTTGAGAAGGGTGTTGCCCTTGCCCGGCGCCCCGTACCCGACGACCCGTTTGCCCAGCGCGCGCTGATCCAGAAGGAACCGCACCAGTTCCTGGCGAATCGACTCCGCCTTGTTTCGCAGTCCGAGGTATCCCGCCACCTCGTGCAGGCCTGCGGACCGCTCGATCTCGAGCGCGATCGCCACGCTGGTCTGCGGCACCGCGCCGACGGCATCGGGTCTCGCCCACAACCGGATCGAGCCACCATGGGTGCTCAGCATCTCCACGTCGACGACGACCAATCCGGCGGTCGCCAGTGCCCGCGAGGCGCTGAGCACCGTGTAGTACTGGAAATGCTCGTGGTAAATGGTGTCGAACTGCCCCAGCGACACCAGGTTCAGCGCGTGATGGACCTCGATGCTCACCCACCCGTCATCGGCAACCAGGGCACGTAGCGAGCGGGTGAATCCCAGCAGGTCCGGGACGTGCGCGTAGACGTTGTTGGCGACCACGAGATCGGCGGGCCGGCGCTCGACCCGGAGACGCTCGGCGAGTCCCTCATCGAGGAACGCCGTCTCGGTCGGCACCCCCTTCGCGCGCGCCGCCTCCCCGACATTTGCCGACGGTTCGATTCCGAGACAGGCGATTCCGTCGTCGACCACGTGACGTAGCAGATAGCCATCGTTACTCGCGACCTCGATGACGAACGAATCGCGGTCGAGTCCGACGCGCGTCGTCGCCGCATCGACGAATGAACGAGCATGTGCCACCCAGGAATCCGAGTACGACGAGAAGTACGCGTACTCGGTGAAGGTATCCTCCGGGGTGATCAGAGCGGGTATCTGCAGCAGCAGGCACTCCTCACACAGGCGCAGGTGCAGCGGGTAGGTCGGTTCCATCTGGTCGAGACCACTTGCGGTCAAGAACCGTTCGCAGGGCGGAGACGCCCCCAGATCGAGGATGCTCCGCAGGCGGGAACTGCCGCACAGCCGACAGATCATGGGACCATCGGTGAGCTCATGCATCAGCCACCGGTTCCCTTCAACACCGATCCGACCGTGCGGACGATGATCTTGATGTCCAGCCAGATGCTCCAGTTCTCGATGTAGAAGTTGTCGTAGAGCGCCCGGTCGGCGATCGAGGTATCACCCCGAAGCCCGTGAACGGCAGCCCAACCGGTCAGACCGACGGGCACTCGGTGCCGGTCGGCGTAGCTCGGTACGGCGCCTTCGAACTGTTCGACGAAGTGCGGCCGTTCCGGACGAGGACCGACGATCGACATGTCACCGCGAAAGACATTCCACAGCTGCGGGAGCTCGTCGAGAGATGTCTTGCGCATGAATCGTCCGAGAGTGCCGATCCGGTCGGCATCGGCGGGCTGCCACTCCGAATCGGATGCCGCGGCGGGGACCGGCCGCATGGACCGGAACTTGAGGACGTCGAAGGAACATCCGTTGCGACCGATCCGGTGCTGACGAAACAGGATCGGCGCCTTCGGGTCGGAGATCTTGACCGCACAGGCGATACCGGCGAGGAACGGACTCGCGACAATCAGTGCGACGCTCACCAAAGTCAGGTCGAAGACCCTCTTGAGCTTCCAATACCACGTTCGGACGGCGTCGCGGCGCAGTCGGATCAACGGGATCGTGTGGATGCGGTCCATATCCTTGTTCAACGCGGTGAACTCGAAAAGTCGCGGTACCACGAAGATTTCACAGTCGAGTTCGTCACACTCACGCAGCGGCGACACGAGGGACGAATCCGGTACCGAACTGAACGACACGAACAACGCGTCGATGTCGTACTCGTCGACGAGTTTCCGTATCCCGGTGCCCGACTGCTCGATAGCAACGCCGGTCGCCGCGAGCTCATCCATCGGGTCGACACTGACCGCCAACACCAGATCGACCCCGAGACCGGGTTGCTCGCGAGTCGCCTCGATCAGTTCGACTGCGATCATGCCGTCCCCGATCACGGCGGAACGCATGCGACGCGAGCCACTGCGGCTGCGCCGCGTGCGGACGGCGGCGTAATAGAACACCCGCAGGGCGAACAGGACGAAACAGATCGCGGCGGTGTAGAGCATCGCGCGCCCGATCTCGACTCCCGGTCGGATCACCGTGACGATCAGTGCACACGCGACGATCGACCAACCGGCCAATCGCGGCAGGTCGTCGAGGGCCGAGAGGGTCAGGCGTGGCCGGTACAGTCCGGCCATGTCCAGAGCCGCGACAACGGCCGCCGCAGCGGCAATCCCCAGACCCAATTCCGTTCCACCCGAATGGAGGCCGGCGAGTACCGCCAGCGCGATCAGCACAAATGCATCCAGGGCGGCGAGGACCGGATCATGGCGGTGGGGAGCCAGCGCCGAGATCCCACGACGGCCCGCGCCTGCGGTGTTTCGGGACATGCGGGAAATCAATTCTCCCGGCTGAACCGGGGCAGACAGATGTGGGTTATTCAGATGTTCGTGCATAGCCTTTACCCGTTGATCGGTCCGATGCCTGTCGGCGCCAGGTGGGCTCGATGATCGCCCAGAGTTCATGGTCTCCGTGTCGTCCTCGCAGATCGATGCTTGCGTGGGCCGATCCCTCGCGAGTCATCCCGACGTCGTCGACGGCTACGAGTTCCGCGGTATCGGACGGCAGGAGCAGGAGGGCAGCACGGTGCATGCCGAGATCGTCGAACACGTGACGCAGGAGGATACCGAGGACACGTGCGTGGAGGGGCTGCGCAGCCTTCTCATTACGCGCCGTCTCATCACTTCCCACCGCATCACGCTCTGCCGCTTCGATGTCCGCGTTTCGGGCCCCGGACGAGATCGACAACCAGAGTTCGGCGGTCGACCGCACCCAATCGGTCGTGCGTAGACCGCACCGACCGACGAATCGGCCGTCGACGAGCACGTCGTAGTCGGTCCCCGTCGCGTTCCCCCCGCTGGTCCGGCGCTGCGCACGCAAGATGATCGGGTCCACGCCGGGACGTCCGAGGTCGGGCGCGGTGGGTTGCCTTCGGTCGCGCCACTCGCGCCGCAGTTGTCCGGCGAGGTACCGAAGTCGTTCCCGCGCAATCAGCATGCCGACTCCGAGATGCGCGCGGCGAGGACTGGGCGCAGGGTGCTCTGAGCTGCTGCGAGTGGGCGCATTCTCGTACATGCCGAGCACCGTGTTCGCCAAGCCGTTCGGCGGTAGGTCGTCTGAACGCAGCGACCACACAGTGTGGTCGCTGCGTTCGCCGCCCACGTGAAGGGCCTCGGCCATCACCGCCTCGACCCGAGCACCGAGCCGTCTACATTGGCGTCCCGCGGGGGACTCCGCACCGCGATTGATGGCGATGACCCGAGTAAGACCGCACTCCCGCGTAGCGTGATCGATGAGCATGGCCACCGCGAGCGCACCGGCACCCGGCAGTTCGGCATCCACCCACGCACCGAGTTCTGCGCTGGACTGATGGAAGTCGACCTCGCTCAGGCCGCATTGCCCACGAAGCCGCCCGTCCACATCGATGACGAGCGACAGTGCGTTCTGTTGTTTTGCCGCGGTGCGTGATTCGAGGCACTCCCGCACCCAGCGACGCCGGGTGTGGCGCTCACTCCAGGGTGCCGGGTCGGTGATCCAGAATGGCTCGATCCGTGACTGGTCCCGGAGCCGGATACACCGCCAGTCATCGAAATCGTCGAACCGAGCCGACCGCAGGGTGATCTCGTGTCCGGCGAGCACTCGCGGACCGATCCGTACGTTTACAAAATCTCGAAAGTCATTGTGCGCCATGATTCACCATCCTTGCCACGCGCGCCCCCACACGCGTCAACCCAGCGTTGAACAATCGAAGATCCCCGAGTAACACGTCCGCCGCGGACACCAGATCGGGATGCTCCGCGCGCAGACGACGATTGCCGTGGAACATCTCGGCCACCTTCGACTGCGACGTCGTCTGCGCGCAGAGATTGAACCTCGAGTTGCGCCACGAGGCGAGCGCGCCCGGATCACCGTAGAACCGGCCGAACGCTGCGATCCGTGCGAAGAGATCGACATCCATCGGGAACACGAGGTCACCACGGAATCCGCCAACCCGATCGAACAGTTCTCGCCGGAAGATGGCGCTCGCCGTCGGGCCGAAACCGGCCGGTCCCTCACGGACGACGGTGCGGAACACCGCACGTGCGTCGCGATGCCCTTCGAGCCCTTGCAGTCCGAGTCCCGATTCCTCGAGGTTCCCGAACTCATCGATGACGTCGTAACGCGACGCGGCCAAGGTGACCGAATCGTCGGCCATGACCGACGACTGCCGGTCGAGGGCATCGGGCTCGATCAGGTCGTCTGCGCAGACGACCTTCACGAGGCTGCCCGTCGAGAGCGACACCGTTCTGTTCCATGAATGGCCGATGCTCAGGAACTCGTCGGTGGAGTGGACGACGACCCGCCGATCCGACACCGACCTGGCGATCTCCTCGGTGGCGTCACTGCTGGCGTTGTTGACGACCACCAACTCGAACTCCGCATCATTTTGCAGGACGGAGTCGAGCGTGGCCTGCAGGGTACGGGCAGCGTTGTGAGCGGGTATACACACCGAGAGTGACATCAGAACCTCGCCGACCGATCGACTATGGCACGCATCTTGTTTCGGAAATTGCGCCGCGAGAAGCCCTCGGCCCATCCGCGCACGCGGCTCGGGTCGTAGTCCGACGGACGAAAAGTGGTGAGTGCGTCAGCGAACGACTCGATCACTTCGTCATCGGTACCCGGAGCGACGAGTTGACCGCTGAGCTCCGGGATGACCGAGTCGAGGGCGCCACCTGCGCCGAGTGCGATGACCGGTGTGCCGGTGGCCATCGCCTCGACCGGCACGATCCCGAAGTCCTCGATCCCCGGCATGAGCAGGGCACGAGCCGAGCGATGAAGACGGAGGAGTTGCTCATGGCTGACCCGTCCCAGGAACGTGGTGTCGTCGCCGGCGAGCCGCCGACATTGTTCGGCGGCCCGTCCGTCTCCGGCAACCACGAGTCGCACCCCGGCACGCCGCGCAGCGGTGATCGCGATGTCGGGTCGCTTGTAGGGCACCAGCCGGCCTGCGAGAAGGAAGAAATCCTCGCGGTCGACACCGGGATCGGGAGTGTAGCCCTCGGTATCGACGGGCGGGTGAACCACCTCGGACTCCCGGCCCCACCAGCGCGAGATCCGTTGTTGTACCTCATGGGAATTGGCCACCAGCACCGTCGCGCGATCCCGTGCGGACAATTCCCCCTTGCGCGCCGCAGCCGCCAAACCCGCCAGGACGGCATCCGCGACGCGCCCACCGGCCTCCTGCTTGCGGAACTCGACGTCCCAGGCCCAACGCGCGGGGCTATGGACATAGGCGACGACCGGCGCGGAGGTGGCCAGTGCCGCCTGGACGGCGAAAGCGTGATGGCTGACCACGACCGCGTCGAAGCCCTCCAGTGGCAGAGTTCGAAATGCCTTGCCCATCAAGGGCATACACGGCGCATATGACCGCTCACCCAGTGCTCGGTAGGCCCGCTCGAGCGCGGTCGTCGTGAGTCGGTCACGGATCGGTTCGGGTACGCCGCCCGGTCTTGACAACGATGCGAACACCGGGGCATCGGGCCATTGCAGCGCCAATTGCTCGACGACGTGCTCGGAACCCGCGATCTCGGTGAACCGCTCGTGCACCAGCGCGACACGTGGCGTGCCCGTTCCGGCGCTCATCGTGGCCTCACCGATCCCAGGGAGTCGGTGGTCATCCGTCCATCCGGCGTCACGACAAGGCGCCAGTAGCCACCCTTGGCATCCTTGAGGACGATGCCGGCGCTCGGATCATCGGACAGCCACGTGCCATTGGACAGGACCGCAGCTTGCACACCGCCGTCCGTACCCCGCACCTGGACTGCGTCCTGACCCACTCGACCACCCTGCGTCACCAGGGTCCCACTCACCGGTGCAGGCGAAAAAGACCTGCGTCCCAGCACATTCCACCCACTGGGAAACACCGATCCCGCAATGGTGTCCGACGACGACGAGATCAGATTCACCGCGGTTCCCTCAGGGCAGTCACCGGCGTCGATGCGCAATTCTTCGGGTGCGGTGCGGTCGTCGCTGTCGAAGATGACATTCGCGAGATAGGGCTGACGACAATGATCGAGCTCGATGCAGCGGGTCCGAGCTGCCACCTTGCAATTGACCATCCCGAACTGGCTCGGGCCACCCACCCCCGATCGACCGATCGAGAGGGCGATGTCGGCGCCCTCGAACCACACGTTGGTGAACCACCAGTCGTTGGCCGCCCCGTCGACGCGCACATGGTATTGGGTCGTGTTCGCGCCGGTATCCGAGACGAACTCGGAGTTGGTGACCGCCATCCCGGCGTTGTCGTCGTTACCCGTACCCAGGATTCCGGTGTGATTGGTGGCCAGTTTGGACGACGTGAGGTAGTTCTGAATGCACGAGGTCTCGATGCCCACCCCGAAGTTGTTGATGTCGCAGTCGATGAGAGCGGTGCCGCCAGTGTTGCCGCTCAACACAATTCCTCGCTGTCCGAGATAATCCGGATAGGTGTCGCCGGTATGGCCGCCGCGAACGACCACCCCGGTGAAAGTGCAACGGAAACACCCGTCGAGTTGTAACGCCGTCGCCTTGGGGTGGGTCACCCAGATCCCCATCCGGTCAAACCGGATCCGCTGCTTGCCGGACATGGAGATCAATGTCGAAGATCCCTCGTAGAGAACGAGACTGAGGTCCCCGCCGTCCCCGACGATCGAGAGATGGTCCGGCATCTCGGGCCAGGACGTCACCCGGTAGGTCCCGGCCGGGAGATACACGGCGCCGGGTTCGCCCGACGCCACGGCCTTGCCGATCGCCGCGGTGTCATCGGCCTTTCCGTCGCCGACGGCACCGAAACTCTTGACATTACGCAACGCCCCCACGACCGGAAGATCGGCGGGCTCGGCGCTGCTCACCCCGGTGTCACCGTCGGCACACCCGGCGAGGCCGGTCGCCACAGCGCCGGCGATCACGGCACCGAGTACACGTCGGCGTCCGAGACCGCGGTGCTGTTCTTGATCAGCGTTGATCACCGAGTGCTCTCTTCACATACCTCGGCGGAGTTTTCGAACTCCTCCTCAACCGGCGACTCCCGATCGACGGAGTCTTCGTCCGGGACGATCTTTGCTGCGGCGTCGTCCTGGACCGCTTCTGCTGCGGCATTCTGTGGTTCGACGTGATCCTCCACGGGCGACGTCACCGCGTCGGGGTCGTCGGCCGCAGGCGCCGTCGCCCGCTGCGGGCCGGCGGAACGCTTCGGCGCGGCGGCGGCCACCACCAGGGCACGCAACGACACCCCGGACTCGACGAGTTGCGTATAGGCGCGACGGAGTGGGCCACGCCGCGCAGCCGTGGCGGGTACCACCCCGATCACGAAGTCGCACAACGAGGCCGGCGGTAGCTCGATGACTCCGTCACGTACCCGCGGCGTCACCATCAGCACGATGTCGGCACGCTCGGCCAACCCGGCGACGGCATCGGCGAACGCCCGTCCAACGATGACGTCCGCGACCTCACCGCGGTCGACATCGAGTCGGACGATGGTCACCTCGGACTCGGGAATCCGTTCCGGCAGTGCCGCTCCTGCGTCGGGCGCCCACGTCACGGCGTCCCGATGATCATCGTCGGCAGCGTGGTCGGCGACGCCCCGGTCGGCGTCGATCACCACCACCGCCTTGCCGGATCGGGCGAAGGCCTCCGCGGTGTCGCGCGCCACCCACATCACATCGGCGTCGGCGAGACCGACGATCCCCACGCAGGACGTGGCGCCGGTGCCACCCCGGGAGATCAGATCGCGGAGACGACGCGATTGGGTCCGCTCCGCATCGTCGGAGGACGGCGTCATCGTCAGCGCGATCGGCGCGGAAAGAGCCTGCTCGGCCGCGGATGCCGTCCGTATGCGGTTGTCGAATCGATACGCGAGCAGCGCCAGCAGAGCGCCGAGGAGCAGCCCGACGAGACCACCAGCACCGAGCGCAGGCCCCAGGCCGGAGGCGCTCGGTCCGGACGGCTCCAGCGCCGGATTGACGACCTTGATCTGCGCCGCAGGCGCCGCCCCCGCCACCGTGCGCTCCAATTGCCCGACGAGGGCGCGGAACTGCGTGACCACGGCGTCATTGACCGCCTTCGCCTCTGCCGCGCTGTCTTCGGTGACGTTGATGGTGATCAACGCCGTACCCGGCGTGAACGATGCACTGAGGTGGCCCTGCAATTCCGCCGGCGTCTCCGGGAGGGACAGTTCGTTGATGACCGCTTCGGCGACGGAGGTGCTGGTGACCAGTTGTGTGTAGCCGACGACGCGCTGTTGCGCCGCGAGTGCACCTTGGTATGCGTCGTTCACCGACGTTCCGGTCGCCATCGTCACATAGACCTGACTGGTGGCCTGGTAACTCTTCGGTGTCGTATGCGCGTAGCCGTAGCCGGCGACCAAGCCCACCAGGGTCGTCGCTGCCACAATCCACCAGCGGCGCCGCACGATACGCCAGATTTCCACTCCACTCACAGCTTTACTCCTTCGCCGACCCTTTCGGTCAGCGCATCGCAATCGGAGACGAACCCACTCCCGACGTCGTCGGTGGGATGGTGTCCGTCGTCAAGGTCATTCGGACCGAGGAGTCCGTCGATGTGTGGCACCGATGCCGGTCGGGTCAGCAGCCGGACCCCGATGCCGATGATCCAGACCGCGATGCCGGCCTGCAACGTCTTGCCCAGGTTCTCCATGATCCCGAGGTAACCGCGCTCGAACAGGATCGGATACTCGACCATCGCCATCCCCACGGCGACGATGAGCACAATCCGACCCGAACCGAGGCTGTACACCCCGAATACGAGCAGGGCGAAGGTCGCCGTCATCACGAAGACGATGCCCGGATAACCTGCGACCGCGTATCCCTCGTTCACATTGCCCTCGGCCAGGGAGACCGAGATATCGGTCATGTCCACCGACACCCCGCGCACCTGCTGCGCCCACGCCGTGCCGGACTGCAGTTTTTCTGCACCGAGCAACTGACTGGGGATCAGACTCTTCAGTCCGGTGCTCAGATACAGACCCGGCGTCAACCAATGTTCTCCGGCGAGATAGTAGGTATCGGTCGCCGCCTCGAGGAGATCGAATCTCCGAAAGATGCTGAGATACGGTCGGACCGAGGCCGGGTAGGCGGCATCGACCATCGTGGCGGCCAGGCGGTCCTCCGGCGTGGCCTTGAACGACTGCAGCCAACCGAATCCACCGATACCGAGCACCGCGATGACGAGGATTCCCACGGTCTTACGCCAGTTCCAGCCCTGAGCAGCGAATCGCACCGCAATGGCCAGCGCCGCACCGAGTACCGGGGTCTTCGATTCGGAAAGCACCGACCACAACAGTTCGCCCGCGGAGAGCCCGCAGATGACCGTCACCGTAACCCACCGCCGCGGTGAGTCGACGTACACGATCAAACCGAGCGCCCCGACTGCAGCGAAGAAGCCGACGAGATCGAGAACCGGGTTGCTGGACTGTGTTTCACCGGCGCTGCCCGCTACGCCGCTCGCCCACGCCGAGAGTCGTGCGGCCGAGCCTATGCCGTAACAGACCCACATGGTGAGGATCAGATTCCGGTTGCCGGTCAGCGGTCGGGTCAGAAACGCCCACATATTCGGCCGCAGGCGCACCCAGAGGGCGAATGCAGCGACGAGCAAAGCGTAGAACCACATCCCGAATGCCACGGGCCGCAACGCGTGCGCGATCCCGAGGTCGTATCCGATCGAATAGAGACGCGGATCGGCGACGTTGTCGCCGAATTGCGGCTGGGGCGCCACGACCAGCAACAGGACCGGCCTGGCGATGTAGGACATGCTCCAGTACAGGACCTGCGCCAGGAGAAAGACCCGAGTGATACCCGGAATGGCGAACGCAGCACCGGCCAGGACGGCAAGTGCGGACGCCACGATCCAGACCTCTGCCACACCCCCGGGAAGCCACGTCATCATGTGACCTCCTCGACGATACGCCGTGCGCGGTCGAGGTACCGATGGCCGCCCTCGGTGATCCGCCGATGCCCTGCGCGGGCGATACCGCTCGCGCGCTCCGGGTGTTCCCTGACCAAGGCCAGCTGCGAGTGCAACTCGTCCTCGTCGGAGAAGAGCAGACACTCTGTGCCGTCATCGAGCAACTCGGCGTGTTCGTCGGTCCGCTCGCCCACGAAAAGTCCACCCGCCGCGGGGATCTCGAAGGTGCGGCACGTGTGTCTATCCCGGTTGTCGGAGTTCAGGAGGACGAGGTTGGCCTCGACCTTGGCGACGGCGACGGAGAACTCCTGCCCGTAGGCGGGACCGGTGACCACGGCTTGGGTTGCCTGCAGGGCGGCCACCCTTCGCCACCCCGGACCCTGCACCAGCAGGTCGTCTCCGTAGCGGCGCCCGAGACGAATCATCAGGTCCCGCCGGTCATCTCGACACGCGCCGATGAAGCCGATGCGGTGGTGGTCTCGGCCCCTTCGGGCGGCCGGAAAGTGCCACGCCGGATCGTATGCGCTCCAGACGAAGAGGGCGGCCTTGCCACCTCGACCGAGCACTTCGGGTACGTTGTAGCGCTTGGTGGTGACGATCAGGTCCCACAGGTGTTCGGACTTCAGATAGGCGTCGGTGATGTTGTACGGGTTGGCGACGTCGTCTGCGCTGTAATGAACACGAAGCGCCGCCGGGATATTGAGCAGCCGATCCTGGTCGAGGTGGACAGTCTTGTAGCAGAACAGCATGTCAGGCCGGAAATCGTGCGCCACCGAATCGATCTCGTCATGGAGACGGTCGACCACCCACGGCGCTCGGCGTCGGGCCGCCTTCGAGTAGGTCCAGGACGCGGAGAGGCGGGCGGGCAGGGTGACGCGTGTGCTGTCGATGACGACCACGTCGTGGCCTGCGGCACGGAAGCCATCGGCGAGCGAACGTGCGTTGCTCCCGATCCAGTCGTCACCGACGAAGAGGATTTTCATGCATTCCTCATTTCGCCCGGTGCCACTCCGGCGGGCTCCACGGGCTCTGTGACCACCTGCCGCGGAGTTCGGTTGTTCGCGGCATGACGCCACAGTCGGAAGGCAAACCACGCCGCGACACAGCATTCCGCGGTGATGGTTCCGTAGACGAGTGTCCACACCGACCGCGTCTGGATCGTCATCAACACCGAACAGATCGTGATCACCGTGCCGATGACAGCACCGATGAGAACGCCGATGGAATCCTCGAGCACCGAGAGCACCGCGGTCGTGGAGAACGAGGTGATCGCGGTGGCCGGGAGAATCAGCGATTCGAATCGCATGATGGGTATCGCGCCGGCGAACTTGGCACCGAACACCACGTTGACGATCAGCGGCGCCGCCACCCAGACGCATACCGTCGCGGCCGTGGCCACGCCGACGATTGCCGCCAGCGCGCGCATCGATCGGCCCCAGAAACGCTCCTCGCCGGTCTGCGCCATTCGCGGCAACAACGCCAGCCCGATCGGATCGAGCATCGCCTGGATGGCACGCACCACCCGGTCCGACGCCGAGTACAGTCCCAGCGACGCCGCGTCGAGCACCGATGAATACACCGCGGGTGCTCCCTGCCCATAGGTCGACACCAGCAATCGGGAGGCGAACACCGGTCCGCCGATCCGCAGGATCCACCCGACGTCGCGCGGTCGCGGGGGAAGACCGAAGTGGCGCAAAGAATCCCACCAGGTCAGCGAGACCGACAGGATCGATGAGTAAAAGAGGCACATCAGGGCGGTGGTCGCCGTGGGGAACTGCGGGAGGAGGGTGAACAGCAGGACCAGATACACGATGCGTCCCGACGCCTGATACAGGATCGACGATCCGAAACGTCCCGCACCGATCAGCAACCAATCCTCGGAGATCGCCGAGAAGCCTCCGACGAACAAGCCCAGCAGGATCATCCAGACGTGTGTCCCCGCGTGCATCATCAGGCCCACCAACAGGCTGATGCCCACCGCGGACAGCACAGTGGCGCGAATCGCGAAGTAGTTGCCCCGGATCTGGTTGATGTCGTCGTCGCCGACGCGCGCGGCCAGGAACGAGGTGATGCCCAGGTCGACGACGAGTGAACCGATGAAGTATCCCGACATGCCGATCGCGAGGTGGCCGACTCCGGTGGTGCCGAGAATCCGGGCCGTCAGGGGCAGCGTGACCAGGGTGACCACGTACTGCCCGTACTTGCCGAGCATCACGAAGATGATGTCGCGGGCGATCGCGAACACGCTGAATCGAGCGCGGACGCGCTTCTCTCCGGTCATCGGGCCACCTTCGGCGTCGCGATCCAGGCAAGGAATTCGGTGACCTCGACGGCCGATCGGCGAACGTCGAAACGCTCGGCCCGCCGGCGGCCGTTGGTACTCAGCGTCGTACGCAGACCGACGTCTGCGATGAGCCTCGCCAGGGCGTCGGCCAGCTGCGAACGGTCACCCGAGTCGACGAGGAGTCCGTTCACACCGTCCTCGACGATCTCGGTGGTGCCTCCCGGCCTCGACGCGATGACCGCGCATCCCGCGTTCATGCCCTCGACGACGACTTGGCCGAAGGGCTCGACCATCACCGAGCAATGGACCAGGATGTCGGCTTCGCTCATGTACTTCTCCGGATCGTCGACATGTCCGGTGAACTCCACGGGTATCCCTGTCGACGCGACGTACTGCTCGAGTTCGTGCCGGTACTCGGGCTCCTCGAAGAACGTCCCACCGACCAGCAGCACCCGCCGAGGTTCGATCGGCTGGTCACGGATCGCCCGCAAGAGCAGATCCTGGCCCTTCCATCGCGTCAGCCGGCCCACCATGGCAACCACCACGTCGTCGGCCGGCCGCTGCGGTGAACGCTCGAGATCGTCGCGCAGGGTGACACCCGGGTAGGCGACCGCCGTCGGCCGGCGCCACCGCGCGAGGGTGTTCGCGGTGCCTTCGCTGTTGGCGATGTAGGCCGAACTCACCAGCCATCCGAACAACCGGACGACCACGGCGAGCGGCGCCCCGAAATACTCAGCCGTCACTCGGTCGTGCACGTGCCAGACCACCGGAATCCCGGCGCGACGAGACGCGATCGCGGACATGATCAGCGCCTTGGTCGTCTCGGCCACGAGGACCGAGGCGCGCTCTTCGCGCGCCAATGCACCGAGTTCCCATCCGACGCGTGCCAGGCCGAGGGCACCGACCACCAGCCGGCGGATCGACCGGCCCGCGATCGTCATGGCGCCACTGTTGTGCTCTGTAGCGAGCAGGTGCGTACGAATCCCCTTGGCCCGCATACGGTCGGCCACGTCTCCGTCGGCGGCGAAAGCCGCAGCGACCTCGACGGTGCCGGCGGCCGAGGACGCGGGGGCCGCGGACATCTCGTGCATCGCCACGGCCAGGCGCAGCGCGGCCAGCTCGGCCCCGGAGGACTCGGCGGTATGGAGGACGAACAGTGCGCGGGTCATTCAGCACAACTCCCGATACATCGCGATGTGCCGGTCGACCGCCACATCCCAGGTGAACTTCTCTGCCTGCGCACGGCATCGTGCGGGGTCCGGCAGATCACCGGTCAGCGCTCTACACAGCCGGTCGGCGAGGGCATCGGCATCACCGGGTGCAACGATCAGCGACGGATCGAAGTCGCGGACCGAGTCGGGCAACCCGCCACAATCGGTGACGATCGGCGCCCGCCCGGCGGCCATCGATTCCAGGGCGATCAACCCGAAGCCCTCCAGCGAAACCGTCGGGACCACTGTCGCCAGGGCCTCGCGGTACAGCTCTGCAAGCCGCTGATCACTCGCATTGCCCTCGAAGGTGACCGACCCGGTGAGCCCGTGATCGTGTACCTGGCCACGAAGCGACGATTCCTCACTTCCGGTTCCCACGATGACGAGCTGGGCGTCGGGGTATCCGGCGACCACTTGCCGCCAGGCATCGATGAGCACATCGATACCCATGCGCTTCTCCAGCCGACGCACGCACAGAAACATCGGCCGCCGCGACGACGGGGCAGGAACAAACCGGGTGAGATCGACCCCCGGCGGCACGACCCGAATGCGCTCGGGACGTACGTGGTAACGATCGGCGAGAAGGGCTCGGAAATGCTCGGAGAGAACGACATACCGATCGGCACCGGAATAACGAAGCCGCTCGAGAAGATACTTGGCCCGAACAGCCCGCTCACTCTCCCCCGACATTCGACTCTCGTCGGCCCAGGGACCATGGAAGTGCACCACCAGTGGTCGTTTTCCGCCGAATCCGCGACGCGGCGGACCGTAGAGCGCGAAATGCCGGTCCAGAACCGCGTTCTCCGACGCCCCGATCCGATCACCGAAGGCGGTGCGGACCCGCCGGAAGGTGGACCCGGTAGCAGGTCCGAGAGAATTGCCGCCGTCGCTCGGGGCACCGAAGGCACTGCCGCTGACGTCCACGCCGGGATGACGCTTCATCGCGTCGAAGAGGTCCGTGAAGTAGCGGTTGAGCCCACCCCTGGTCGTTGCGAACCACTCCGCGCCGGTCATGTGAACCCGGACCGGCGCGACGGCCGAGTTCGGGGTCGCCACGCTCTCGGTGGTCGCCGCATCGCGTGATGAAGCGGCCACAGGGTGGGGGGTGTGTGCCATCGGGGTCCATTCCGGATCGAATCCAGAGATGAGACCCCCGTCCATCCCTCAAGATTCCATTGTTCTATTGCCGTCTTTGCCTACATCTAATTGATGAGTCCTCGTAGACTCTCGCATTTTCAGTGCAGAATCGGCAACCCAAGAGAGCAAATTCATAGCTGATCGCATTGCAGAATGGCGCGCCGAGTGGACTGCGGAGCGCGATGCACGGTATCCAGCGCCCACAACCGGACCGCTGATGTGTTATACATCACAGTTCCGATGTTCGGTGCGAATAGTCCGATCAGGTGATCCAGACAGAGCTGCCCCTTTCCCGCTGGTGCGGAAAAGGGGCAGGACGAATATGCGCTCGGGCCTTCTTCGAGCTCGGGCTCGAGGTCAGCCGGCGAGGATCTCCGACAATCCTTCCATGGTCGCCACCCGCTCCGCGTGCGTGGGCGCCAGCGGCCCCGCGAGGACGACGGTGACACCCGACTGGGCGAACGCCTCGACGCGTTCGGCCACCAGCGAGCGCGGACCGATCAGGCTCATCGCCCGCACCAGGTCGTCGGGCACAGCGGCCGCGGCCTCGGCCTTCTTGCCGTCGAGGTAGAGATCCTGGATCAGCTTGGCCTCGTCGGCGTAGCCGTAGCGCACCGCCAGGGTGTTGTAGAAGTTCTTGCCACGCGCACCCATGCCGCCGATGTAGAGAGCGGCGTGGTTGCGCACATGCTGCATCGCCACCTCGATCTGCTCGGTGTCCTCGGAGATCAGTGCGCTCGCCTGTACCACGATCCCCAGTTCGCCCAGCGACGGATCGCGCTTGGCCTTGCCGGCCGCAAGCGGCTCACCGAAGGCTGCCTCGACGTACTCGGGGTGGAACAGGAACGGCTGGAACTCCTCGAACAGCTCGGCCGCCAACTCGGTGTTCTTCGGGCCGATCGCGGCAAGGAGCATCGGAATGCGATCGCGCACAGGGTGATTGATGATCTTGAGCGCCTTGCCCAATCCGGTGCCGCCGTCTTCTTTCGTCAGCGGCAGGGTGTAGTGGCGGCCCTGGTAGTCGGTTTTCTCCCGGCGCCAGATCTTCCGGCAGATCTCGGCGTTCTCGCGGGCCCGGCCAACGGGGTAGTCGTACTTGACACCGTGGAAGCCCTCGATCACCTGCGGCCCCGACGCCCCGATGCCCAGGATGAATCGTCCGCCGCTGATGTAATCCATTCCCGCGGCGGTCATCGCGAGATTCGATGGGGTACGCGAGAACATCGGCAGGATGCCGGTCTGCAGTTCCATCTTCTCGGTCTTGGCGGCGATGTAGCCGAGCTGACTGACCGCGTCGAAGCTGTACGCCTCGGGGACGGTGACCCGGGCGACGCCGGCCTTCTCGAAGTCGGCGAGATTGTCCATCGTCTCGCGGAAGTCACCGGCGTAGTTGATCGGCATGCCCAGTTTCATCGACGTCATGACGGCGAATTCTTCCACATCGCGACGCGCACCCAGAGCCCCGTCCGATCGTTCGTTCGCATCGGTTTAGATGTACCGGCGGGTGCAGTTGGATGAACAGTAGATGAATAACCCGACGAAGACGGCAAACATGCAGGTCATGATGCCGATCTGCACAATGGTTGGCAGAGCGGAATTTATGCGGATCGGCACCCTCGGACGCATGATATTGCCCATGAGCGGAGAGATGCTGATTCTCGTGCTGTTGATCATCACAGCACTGGGCTTCGACTTCACCAACGGATTCCACGACACCGGCAACGCCATGGCGACCTCCATCGCCACCGGCGCACTCAAGCCCAAGGTCGCCGTCGGGTTGTCGGCGATACTGAACCTGGTGGGTGCGTTCCTCTCTGTCGAGGTCGCTGCCACCATCACCAAGAACGTCCTGCACCTGCAGAGCAAATCGGGCGGACTCGTCGGCGGCATCAGCGCCAACGAAGCCCTGCTGATCATCTTCGCCGGCCTCATCGGCGGCATCCTGTGGAACCTCTTCACCTGGCTGTTCGGCCTGCCGTCGAGCTCCAGCCACGCCCTGTTCGGCGGACTCATCGGCTCCGGTATCGCAGCCATGGGCACCAGCGGCATCGACTGGCACGGCGTGCTCTCCAAGATCATCATCCCGGCGCTGGCATCGCCGTTCATCGCTTGCGCGGTGGCCGCGGTCGGCACCTGGCTGGTCTTCAAGATCACCGCGAAAGTGCTTGTCTCACGCCAGGAAAGCGGTTTCCGCTCCGGCCAGATCGTCACCGCCTCGCTGGTCTCACTGGCCCACGGCACCGGTGACGCACAGAAGACGATGGGTGTCATCGCCCTCGCCCTGATCTCCACCAACCACCTCGACGCCTCCTCGGTCAAGCACGGCCTGCCCATCTGGGTCGTGTTCAGCTGCGCCGCGGCGATCGCCCTGGGCACCTACCTGGGCGGCTGGCGCATCATCCGCACGCTGGGCAAGGGACTCGTCGAGATCACCTCCCCGCAGGGCATGGCCGCCGAAGCCTCCTCGGCCGCGATCATCCTGACCTCGAGCGCCGCCGGCATGGCCCTGTCGACCACCCAGGTCGCCACCGGCTCGATCCTCGGTTCCGGTGTCGGCAAGAAGGGCGCGCAGGTCCGCTGGTCGGTCGCGGCCCGCATGGTCGTCGCCTGGGTCACCACGCTGCCGGCCGCCGGCATCGTCGGCGCCGTCTGCTATGGACTGGGACATCTGCTCGGTGACGTCACCGGCGCGATCGTCATCTTCCTGCTGCTGGTGGCCGCGTCGAGCTACATGTACTGGCGCGCACAGCAGAACAAGGTCGACTCCAACAACGTCAACGCCGAATGGGACGAGTCCACCAACTCGATCATCCCGGCTGACGACACTTCCGCCGACAAGCCCGCCACCCTCGCCTGACGGCCGGGAAGGACCTCACTCTCATGGACATCCTCGAAGCCATCCTCAAGGTTCTCGTCATCGGCATGATCTTCGGTGCCGGACTGCCCGCCCTCTTCGCCGTCGGCATGCGGTTGCACTCGGCCGGCGCCGGTGACGCCAATGCCGACGGCACGATCATCGCACCCAATCCGGCGCTGAAGGCCCTGGGCTATCTGTTCTTCGCCATCGTCATCGCCGCGATCGTCGTCGGTCTGCTGTGGGTGACCCGCCAGACGCTGTCCTATTACTTCGACTGGCAGATCTTCCCCGACTGGGCCTACAGCTGATCCTCCCGACATCTCGTCCACATCGCGAAAGGCGATCATGTCCTCACTGTTCGACTCTGCCGTCAACTGGATTCGCAAGGGTTATCCAGATGGCGTTCCGCCCACCGATTTCCCGCCCCTGCTCGCCCTGCTGATGCGGACTCTCACCGAGGAAGAGGTCACCAACGTGGCGCTCGTCCTGGCCAAGGATCGCGCCGCCGACTCCCCGGTGACGCCCGAGCGCATCAAGCAGGCGATCCTCGAGGTCACCGAGACCCAGCCGACCGATGCGGAGATCAATCAGGTGGCCTCTCGACTGGCCGCCGTCGGTTGGCCACTGGCCGCCTCACCGGCAACGGCCTGAGTTCCATCCAGCGCCCACGCGGCGCCGAACAACCCGGACGACCTGCTCGCCAGGCGCCGGGTTGTTCGCTGCATATCCATCAATCGGCCCACGCGCCTTGCGTCCTACAATCGGCGAAGGGTTGGGCCCGCAGACGAGAAGGGGGTGTGTGATGTCCGATCGACCGCTGGTCGCCAGGATCATCGCGTGGTTGCGCGCCGGATACCCGCAGGGCGTGCCCGACCACGACTACGTACCGCTCCTGGCCATCCTCCGACGCCAACTGTCCGAGGACGAGGTCGAGCACGTGTCGGGTGAACTGATCAGCGAGGCGGCCCCACCGCCGGAACCCATCTCGAAGATCGACGCCGGGGTGAAGATCTCCGCGGTCACCCAGGAACTTCCGCACGAGGCCGACCTCGCCCGCGTGCAGCAGTACCTCGAAGAGCACGGCTTCCCCTTCGACGACTCCCCGCTGAATCCACCCTCCCCGACCGACTCCGATGCTCCCCGTTCCAGCGACGAGCCGTTCCCCGATGGTCGAGGTGCGAGGAGCGCCAGCGACGAGCCGTTCCCCGATGGTCGAGGTGCGAGGAGCGCCAGCGACGAGCCTCGAGACCCACCCACCCCCGATGAGGACCAGCCCTGAAACCCCTGCGTCCCCTCCCCCTACCGCCCGGCCCGCGGGTCCTCGACCATCTCGACGACCTCCGCGCCATCCTCGACGGTTCGGCGGCCTTCGCTCCGGTCCCGGCCTCAGATCATGAGTCGCGAATCCTGCACGACGCCTTCGGAATCGGGGCCGACGTCGCCGACGACGTCTCGCTGATCATCGCCACCTCCGGCAGCACCGGCACCCCCAAGGGCTCGCAGCACACGCCCGCCACCCTCGCCGCCTCGGCCCACGCGACCGCCGACCATCTCGGCGGCGAGGGCAATTGGCTGCTCGCGCTGCCGCCGCACCACATTGCCGGACTGCAGGTGTTGTTGCGCGCGTTGGCCGCCGGGCACATCCCCGCCGTCCTCGACCTGTCGGCGGGTTTTGATCCGGACGCCTTCGCCGACGCCCTCGATCGTTTCGAGGGTCCGCGCCGCTACACCTCGCTGGTGCCCACCCAACTCGTCAAGGTCCTCGACTCGCCGCGCGCCGCTGCCGCGCTCGCCGCCGTCGACGCCCTGCTCGTCGGCGGCGCGGCCACTCCACAACCGTTGCTGCACAGGGCGATCGAGGCAGATATCCCGATCGTGCGCACCTATGGGATGAGTGAGACAGCGGGCGGTTGCGTCTACGACGGCATTCCGTTGCACGGCATGCAGATCACCCTGGACGGGGCGAGCGCCGACGGCATCGGGCGCGTCGAACTCACCGGACCGATGGTCGCGCACGGCTATCGCCTGCTCCCCGACCATCCGGCCTTCGCCACGCCAGGCACCTTCCGTACCGACGACCTCGGACGTGTCGACGACGGCGTCCTACGGATCATCGGCCGCGCCGACGAAGCCATCTCCTCCGGCGGGCTCACGATCCTCCCGCAGGTCGTCGAGGCAGTCATCGTCGAGGACCCCGCGGTCGCCGAATGCGCTGTGATCGGGCTGCCCGACGCTCGTCTCGGCGAGAAGGTGGTCGCCGTCGTCGTGGAGTCCGATTCGGGTTCGGTGGACGCACAACGCCTTCAGGACGCGGTCACCGAGCGGCTCGATCGCTACGCCGCACCGCGCGAGGTGATCGTCGTGGCAGAGTTGCCCACCCGCGGCCCGGGTAAGGTTGATCGCAGGACGCTGCGGCACCGATTCGAGTAGGCCTCGTTCTCCGACCATTCACCCACGAGAGCACTCCATGCCACAGCGAACCAACGACGGATCGCGTCCGAGACGCCGACGAGTCGCGGCATTGTCGGCATTGGCCCTGGTGGTGGCGCTTGTGGTCGGCTATCTGGGGGTAGGTCACCGTCTCTTCGACGTCGACCACAGCGATTCCCTGACCCGGGCGGACGCGGTCATCGTCCTCGGTGGCGAACACGACGGTCGCGAGGAATATGGTCTGTCCCTCGCTCGCGAGGGCTACGCGAAGACCGTCGTACTGTCCGATCCCTATCCCGCGAACGATCCGGTCATGCGCACCGCCTGTCGCCCGCAACCCGACATCGACATCATCTGCTTTCGGCCGTCACCGTCGACCACGCGCGGCGAGGCGATGTTCACCCAACATCTGGCCGACCAACACGGCTGGACCCGGGTGATCGTCGTGACCTGGCGCTATCATCTGGTGCGGGCGCGCTACATCTTCGGACAATGCTTCAACGGCGCCGTCACCATGCGCTCGGTGCCCAGGGAGTATCCGGCCGGGCCGTCCGACGTGATGTACAACTACGCCTACCAATTCACCGGTATCGCAAAGGCTTTCGCGCTCGGCTGTCCGGCGTCGACGACATCGACGAACCCACGCACGTAACCGCGGACTGGGATCGGTGGATCACTCCCGAACGAAGCCCATCACGACCGCCATCGCCTGTGAGCCCGTGTGCGACAACGACACCGACGAGCCACTCCAACCACATGCGTCGGCCCACCGCGCGACGCCACCGGAGAGCACGACCGAGGGCACGCCGGCGCGCGACACCACTTCGATCTCTCGAAGCGGCGTCGGGACGTCGACCATACGCAGCGCCTTGATCACGGCTTCTTTCGCCGCGAACCTCGCAGCGAGCCGCTCGGCGAACGCCGGACCCTCACAAGCAGCGACTTCCTGCTCGGTGTAGACACGGTGGAGATAGCGGTCCCCAAACGTGTCGACGGACTCCGCGACATCGGCGACGTCGATGAGGTCACAGCCGACCGAGATCCTCATGACTCCACCGCATCGATGAGCACAGCCGTCTCGCGGGCGTCCACGGAGGTGACCTTCCCGTTCGGCACGCGCCCCGAACCATCCTCGGCTCGATCGCCCGTACCACGCGACGGCGCGGCCGGCATGGCCTCGATGAGATGAGGTTGCCCGGCGGCGAGATGAAAACAGTTGTCCGACAACACCCAGCCCGGCGCATCGACACACACGTAACGCACACTCGCCTCGGCACGCACCTCGATCTGCCAGGTATCCGAACCATACAATCTGCGCCGAACCGCCGTCAGGCCAGATCGTATCGGGGAATCGGATGGGTGGAGGACCAGCACGTCATTGCAGATCAACTGCTCGTCGACGACGAACTCGGCGAGCAGAGCCGTGGCGACCGGTGGCCCGAAACGATAGGCGTGGGACAGATCGGTGAAGTGTCCGATGAGATCGGTATCGACTCGTGTGACCGAGGCGTGGGGCTTGATGACGATCGCAGCCTCGCCCTGCGCAACGACAGTGCCCGCGTCGTCGACAGCGCGCAGTTGCAGGGCACCACTGAGTTCGGCCCCCGTGTCGTTGTACAGGTCGATCCGGATCCCCTGCTGCCCAGCGTCATCGAGCAGCAGAGCGACCGGCGCCCAGACGCGGGTGAGAGCGGCGAGCGGCAGTTTTGCGGTTCCCCGGTGGTCGAGCAGACCCCATCCCGCCCCGGGGCGCAGGTCCTTGGCGTTCAGGACCAGTGCACCGGCGCAGCCGGAGTCGCGACGGCGCCAAAAGCGATAGCAGGCCGCCATCGCCTCGGCAACGGCCAAGCGGCCGAGTTGCAGATAGCGGGCCGGGTCGGTCCGACGGACCTGCAGCGGGTCCACGCCGAAGACCTCGCGGACGTAGAAGTCGCGGACGTCCTCGAAATCCCATGTGGCAGTGCGATCTCGGGGTACCCGACGCTTCCAGTCGGGGTGGTGCCCCGCGACGGCCAGCGACCCGAAATCCGCCTCGATGGCGTCGTCGGACGGTGGAATGGCGAACGCCAACGATTCGGCGGCAAACCGCACCCCGGCGGTACGGACCGCGTCGAGTGGGTTCAGGTATCCGCCGACACCGAACCAGTGAGCGATTCCGGTATCCGATCTGATCGCGAGCGGCGTTGTGTCGTCGGTGTTCTCACCCCATGACGATGGACTCGCCACGACATAGGGCACACCCGCGAGCCGGCCGGCGACGTCGCGCAGCATGGTGTCTATCAACGGTATCGACAGCGAACCCGCGTCGAGTCCCATCATTTCCGGTTGCTGCAGGCTCTCGCTGCCGCCGCTGACGACCGCCAACGCGGGATTCCCGGAGATCCCCGTGAGCAAGTGCTCCATTTCGGCGCAGACCACGTCGTCGAGTTCTGCCGGCGGGTCAAAGGTGGTCAGCATGGCGTCCTGCCACACGAGAATCCCGAGTTCGGCGCACAGATCGTAGAACTCGGGCTGTTCGGGAACGAAGCCGCCCATGACGCGGACCATGTTCGCGCCGGCGTCGCGCAGCACGAGCAGTTGATCCTCGATGTGCTGCCTCGACGCCGTCATCGTGCACGGTTCCGGCGGCACCCAGACCGCTCCGCGGCAGAAGACGTCGATACCGTTGACCGACAAGGCGAAAGCCCCGTCGTGCTGATCCGCCGTGATTGTTCGGAAGCCGATGATTCGTTCGCTGCTCACTCCCCCGGCGGTGATCCGCACGCGGTAGGTGATGGGTGCGCCATGACCGTGCGGATACCACCGGCGGTGCCCACCAACGGTGACCTGTCCCGTGAGGTCGTACCCGGAGCCGTCGAAGAGGTCAACCGACAGTCCCGACGCGGCCAGCACGGTCCCCGAGTCGTCGAGGATTTCCACGATGGCTCCGGCCATCTCGGGTACCGCGTCCGTGGTCAGTAGGCGGCCGCGTATCGCCACCGCTCCCGAGTCCGCATCGACCGACAGCGAGATCTGATCGAATCGCCCTGCGGGAGCAAAGGTGAGCGGCCTCCACGCTCCCACCACCGGCGGGACACCGCCGTAGACCGGAGCACGCCCGAGCAACGAGGTCCGCGCCCATCGCATGCCCTGGGCCGCCACCAGCGTCGAGCGCCAGCGTCCGCGAGGACGTCGGCGCGACAACCACTTTCGCAGCGATCCGGACCAGATCGCGATCTCATGCACGCCGACCGGCACGGTGACGCGTACCGGCAGGAACATCGACTCGACGTCGGCGGCGTGCTCCCTGTCGACGAATACCGCGCCCGGGGGCGTCAATCCCGCACAGTCGAGGACGACCGGCGCTTCGACAACGACGTCGGCGACCAGCCACCAGTCGAGGTCGTCGACAGTGTCGGGCCCGGTCGGCTCGAGAAAGGTGCCGGCCACCATGTGGGCGACCGGGCCGGGCGCGGTCACCTCGATCGACGACGACATCTCGTCGTCGAGAACTCCCGGGTTCGGGTCGGCGGTCGGTGCACACCGAACCAGCCGCCACCGCGCCTCGACCATCAGCGGCGCACGCTGGTGTCGATGATATCGAGTGCGGCCTGCCAGTTCTCGGCCATCGCGGTCATTGTCGCGGCCACGTCGACCGTACGGCCGCGAGCGGCACGCGCCATCTTGAACTGCACCGCCTTCGCACTGGTCGCCACCTCACGCAACAGCGGGGCGGCGGACTCACCGCCATCGGCGCCGAAACCCGGCAGCCGTTCGGCGAGGTCCGCGGCGATCTCGGCGGTCGCGCCGCATTGACGCAAGGTCGCGAACGCCCAGACGTGGAACACCTCGACACCTGCCTCGGGAAGCCACTCCACCGCTGCCGCCACACTCCGGCCGAGTGCCTCGACGGGATTGACCGACGGGCGACGGTTCAGATGTGCGCGGACGATCGTCAACGGGTCGACCACGGCACCGGCGGGGACCATCCGGCGCACCTGCTCGACGTAGGGCAACAGCACCCACTCCGAGGTCGGACCGAGATTGAACACCCCGGCGAAGTCGTCGCCCTCGAGCCGGTGCACCCCACCGTTGTGGACGTAGGTCATCTGCGCCGCGGCACGGTCGACGCGCAACGGAACGATCGTCGTCTTGACGTGGCCCGACCGATAGTCGGTGCCCGCGGTGTCCGGCAACCACCAGCTGTCGACCTCGACGGTGTGCAAAAGCCCCCGCGCACGGCCGCTCTCAACGGTGTCGAGGACCGGGCGCCACAGGGTCTCCTCGGCGACCTGCAGGCCGTAGAGGTCTCGAAGGTCGGCGGGGTCGGGCTTGACGAAGGTCCACTGCTCGCCGTCATGATCGGCCGACAGCGCACACGCGTACATCGGCACCGGATCGTGCCCGAGCGTGTGCAGGAGTTCGATCCACAGATCGAGATAGCAGTTGGTCTCCGGCCAAATCCGGTCACCGGAGTGACTGGGGTGCGAACCGCGATCCTCGATGATCTCGAGAAGAGCGGGTGCCTCGGCGGTCATGCCGCCTCGGCCACCAACTTGCGGACGACCGCTGCCATCGAGTCGATCGACGTGAAGGTGGCCTTCTTCAGCGCTTCGTCGGGGAACTCCACATCGAACTCGTCCTCGAGCGCGAGCATCACGTTCACACTGGCGTGTGAGGTGAAGCCGAGTGTGAACAGGTCGTCGGCGGTTCCGAATGAATCCGCGGCCACGGCAAGTTTTCCGTGTGCCGCAACGATTTCGCGGATCTTTTCTTCCATTGATTTGGTCCTCAGGGTAGGGAGCGAGGCTGCGCTTCATCTGTCGATTCGGCGGACGATTACGTTACTTTCTGCGCCGCAGCAGAAAACAATTCCAACCAAAACACAGTGCCGAAAGTCCCCAAAACCCTTCGTCACCTTGGCAATCGTTGCCGATGTCGCAGGTAGAAGATACACTAACCCTCGCTGCGTGGTTCTACTCGCGCCGTGACGACGTCCGCGACGTGGGGATTGCCGGACCGTTTCTCATCCATAACCATTTTCTCTGGAGTACAGCTATGCCCGCGCGCCCATCCGCCCTTCTCGACGCATCCGCCGTCGTCAAAGCCGCTGCTCCGGCAGCGGCCGACGTCGACCGGAACGCCCGATTCCCCCACGAGGCCGTCGAGGCCATGCGCGACGCGGGGCTCCTGTCGTGTTCGCTGCCCACCGAACTCGGCGGTCGGTCGGCGTCGATCACCGAGCTCGCGGCCGTCGCACGCGCGATCGGGGCCGCCTGCAGCTCTGCGGCAATGATCTTCGCAATGCACCACACTCAGGCCCTTACGCTGCGCTTTCACGGTGCTCAAGGCGACATCGCCGAGCTGACGAGGCAGGTCGCCACCGACGAATCGTTGCTGGCTTCGGCGACCACCGAGATCACCACCGGCGGCGATGTGCGGTCGTCGACGTGCGCTGTCGAGGTCGATGGCGAGCGTGTCCGTTTGGAGAAGAATGCTCCGGTCATTTCGTACGGGGAATACGCCGATTTTATCTGCACCACCGCACGCCGGTCCCCTGACAGTCCGCCGAGTGACCAGGTTCTTGTGGTCTGTCCGAAGGACACGACCGTCCTCGAACCCACATCTTCTTGGGACACTTTGGGATTCCGAGGCACATGCAGTCCGGGCTTTATCCTGAAAACCGAGACATCTGTAACGAATATTGTTCCGGTTGATTACGCCACAATATCCGCGCACACCATGCTCCCCGGTTCACACACCCTCTGGTCGTCGGTCTGGCTGGGTATCGCCGACGCCGCGATCGCCAAGACACGCGACCAGGTGCGCGCGGCAGCCCGCAAGAGCGCGGGCTCCCCGCCGCCCCAGGCGCTGCGCTTTGCCGATCTCCTCGTCGAGCATCAGTCGTTCGAAAGCGCGGTGAGCACCGAAGTCCGTCGCTACCAGGCATTTCTCGACAGCGACGAAGACGAGACGACGATCGGTTTCGCGCTCGCGATGAACAATCTCAAGATCATGGCCTCCACCCGCGTCGTCGATGTGGTGGCCGGCGCGCTGGCGATCTGCGGGATCAACGGCTACCGCGAAGACCACCCGGCGTCGATGGGTCGGCTGCTGCGTGACGCTTACGGTCCGGCACTGATGGTGTCAAATGAGCGTATTCGAGCCAATAACTCGCAGCTCGTTCTGGCATTGCGCAAATAGCGGTGCAACGCCCATGATGTGTTTTGATCCAAACGGGCAGAACGCACATGTCCCCCCAGTACTGAAAAAAATGGAGCACGACAGGTGAATGACCTCGACAATGCGCGGACCGAGTTTCGCGATCGACTGATCGCAGAGGGGTTACTCATCCCGACCGGTGTCGACGGACTCTACGGCCGTAGCGGAACGTTCGAAGACATCATCGACGGTATCGACGGCGTGGTCCGGCGCACCGGCCGGTCCGTATACGGCACCGACGGCGCGAAGCGACTGCGATTTCCCCCGGTGTTTCCGCGGACGTCGTTCGAGAAGACCGATTACATCGCGTCATTCCCCCAATTGACGGGCGCGATCTCTACGTTCCTCGGCGACAACAAGGAGCATCGGGCGCTGTTGGCCGACCGTGACGAGGGTCGGCCCTGGGACGGACACCTGGCATCCGCCGGAACGATGTTGGTGTCGGCGGCGTGCCATCCGCTCTACAACACCATCTCCGGCGAACTCCCCGACGGCGGTGCACTCTTCGACGTCTACGGCTACTGCTTCCGACACGAGCCCGCCATCGACCCCGCGCGTATGCAGGCCTTCCGGATGCACGAGTACGTTTACGTCGGCGACGCTGAAACAGCTGCCGCGCACCGTGATTCGTGGATTCCACGTGGACTCGACGTACTGGCGCGGCTCGGTCTCAAACCGGAGGCGGTGCCCGCCAACGACCCGTTCTTCGGTCGTGCCGGACGTCTGCTGGCCACCAACCAGATCGAGGAGAACCTGAAGACCGAACTCATCGTGCGTCTCTATGACGATCTCGACGACGGCACTGCTGTGGTGTCATGCAACTGCCATCGCGAACACTTCGGCGAGAATTTCGACATCCGGACGGCCTCCGGCGACGTCGCACACAGCGCGTGCGTCGGATTCGGCATGGAGCGAATCGCCCTGGCACTACTGGCCAATCATGGGACCACCGTGGCGAATTGGCCCTCGGACGTCCGCCACGAACTCGATCTGTGATCCGATGGACATCGTCAACACCCCCGGCTACATCGATGGCGCCCACGGACCGCTGTTCGTCGTCGCGTCCATGCCGAAGTCGTCGTCGGTCACCGGGGCGGTCATCATCCTCCCCTCTCTGGCTAAGGAAGCCGGGCACACCGCCCGCGCCCTGAAGCAGCTCGCCGAGCGGCTTGCATCTCGAGGTCTCCTCGCCGTCCGCATCGACTACGCGTGCACCGGCGAGTCGGCGGGAGACCAGCGGCACCCGGGGGCAACCGATACATGGCTGGACAGCATTCGGTCCGTCATCGGCTTCGTCGGTGACCTCGGTGTCGAACGGGTCGCACTGGTCGGGCACCGGGCGGGCGCTCTCCTGGCACTGCAGGACTCGTCCGTGATCGGCGGGGCCGACGCAATGGTGTTGTGGGACCCGGTGATTCGTGGTCGCCACTTCGTTCGCGCGCAGAAGGCGCTGTATTCGGTCATGACGGCGACCCACGATGAGGTCCCCGCGAACGTGACGGCTCGGCCTGCCGAGCAGCACGTGCACCTCGTCGGTCTGACGCTGCACGACGCCGCGGCCAAGTCCCTCTCTGCGATGGCGCTCAACGCCGACACGGCGGGCGCGCTCGCCGGCACGGCCGCCCTGGCGCTGCTGCGCGACTCCGAACGGGAATCCGATCTCGGTCGTATGTTGACCGAGGCGCCGTCGGTCCGGGTCGAATCCCTTGGAGATCAGACCGATTTCCTGGAAGCGGCGAATCCCTGGGTCATCACCCTTCCCGACGAGGTCGACACCATCGTCTCCTGGCTCGGCGAACATCTCACGGGCCCAGCGGTTCCCGTGAACGTCGATCTCTCGCCTCAGGCAGCGGTCTCGACCTCGGCCGATGGCCGCGAGATCGTCACGCGAGTTCGCGTGCTGGCCGGCGACCGCCTCGTGTGGGATACGGCAATGGCCGGTCGGCACGGGCAGGCCCGCGAAATCCTGGTCACGCACTCGATCGGCCACGACATCCGGACCGGACCCGGGCGACTCTTCTACGAGCTCGCACTCGACATCGCCGAACGAGGCGGTCGCGTGATCCGATTCGACCGTGCAGGTGTCGGCGAATCCGGCATCGTCAGCACCGATGACACCTATATCCAGCTCTACAAGCGCGACTACGTCCGCGAGGGCAACAGGATCATCGACGCGATCGACCCGCCTGCCGGCGCAACGATCGCCCACGTCGGTATCTGCCTGGGCGGGTGGATGGCGTCACACGCTGCTCTCGAGACGCACCGTAGGAGACCAGATTCAATTCGGTCGCAGGCAGTTCTGGTGAATACGCTGCGATGGCGGCTGCGTCCCGCCAGATTCACCGGGGTGGTTGAACGCCGACACCGGACTGGCTTCTTCAGCGCCGGCCCCGACGACGCAGCATCCGCGGAACCAGCAGCGTCGTCCGCGAGGCGCCTCGGCAAACTCGACAAGAAGATCACCCGCCTCGTCGTCGGCGCCCTGCCTAAGTCGCTCTACACCTATCTGAGCCGAACGGTGATGGCACGCAACCCCGACGCGCTGGTCGGTTCGCTTCGCCATCAGGGCACGGGTGTCCGGATCGTTCTCGGCCCGGAGGATTACCGCACGTTCGACAAGTGGGGCGGCCCTGCGGGGTTCGCGAAACGCGGCTGGAAGGTACCGCTGTACGTGACGTCCTCCGGAGATCACGTCGCCTATCACGCCGACGTCCAGCAGGCCACGAAGGCGGCGTGTCTCGATGCGCTCGACCTCCCCGAGGTCGTGGTTCGTGTCGAGCAGGTTCCTCGCCGGATCGTCACGACGACGACGTAGGAGATGGTCTCGCCCACAGCGAACCGTCTACCACGTTTGCCGAGGGGATGGGGAACGTGACGGTGCTCGCGTGCGTCCAATGACGCATGAAATTGCCTCCCGGGCTCCTTTCCGTCGCGATGCGCCATGACGGAGTACTCACCGCTGCCGACTTCCGGGCCTTCGGGCTCAACCGCGCTGCGGTCCACCGCATGGTGGCTGCCGGCCAGCTGATCGGTGTTGCCCGCGGTGTGCACCGGCTGGCCGCTCATCCGCTCACCGCCCGCACACGTCTGCGGACGACGGTGCTACGCGTGGGTATGCAGCCCGTCCTATTGGGGGTCTGCGCGGCATGGTGGTGGGGACTCGTGGATCGGCATCCGCCGGTCATCACACTGACGATGCCGTCCGGGACTCGGCGAAAGCGGGTGCCCGGGAAGCGGATTCGCTACCGTGAGCTCGACACCGACGACGTGACCGTGCACTCCGGTCTGTCGATCACCGCGCTCCCGCTGACGGTCCTCGAGGCAGGGGTCGAGCAGGGCATCGAGATCGTCGACCGCGCGTTGCTCCGACGTCGGATGAGTGAGCAACAGTTGGTCGACGCATATCGACGGCGGCGCGGTCGTCGGAACGCGGCGACGATGGGAACCATCGTCACCTTGATCGGCGCCGGCGGCCGTTCATACGCCGAACGCATGGCGATCGACATCTTCACCGCACATGGCATCACCGGCTGGGTTGCGGGTCATCCAGCACCTCCCTACGAGATCGACTTCGCCTTCCCCGTGCATCGCGTCGCCGTCGAGATCGACGGGATGGCCCACCACAGCGACGCGGAGGCCTTTCAGCGAGACCGACGACGCGGCAACGACCTCAGCGCCGCCGGCTGGAATGTTCTGCACTTCACCTACAACGACCTCCTGTTTCGGCCCGACTACGTCGTCGAGCGGATTCAGCGGGCGTTGGCCGCCGCAGACGTAGTAGAAGGTATCGCGTAGGGCGAACCTTCTACTACGTCTCCAGCTGTGGTTGGCTCCGCACTCGGGGCCTCGGCTGGGGTGGTCGGCTGGGTGGTGGTCGGCGCTATCGGGGTGGGCTGGGCAGCCGGGGTCTCGGTGGCCGCTGTGGTGGGCTGCGACGTCGCCACCTCGACAGCGGGGGCCTGAGCGAGAGCCGGGGTTGGCTGGGACGTGGTCACCTCGGTGGCCGCCGCATCCTGTTGCACCTCCGCAGTAGATTTCTGCGCTGCCGACTTCTGCGCTGCCGACTTCTGCGCTGCCGACTTCTCCGCAGCCGCCGCCAGATCCGCTTCGATCTGGGCGGTGTCCGATGGCTGGGTCGACGCCCAGGAGAACCAGTTGTGCCCGCCGTTGGAGTAGGTGAACTCGACCGGCAAGTCCATCCGCTGGGCGGCGGCGTTGAGGATCACCGTCGAGGTGAGCGCACCGACCTCCAGTCCGACGCCGAGTAGCTCGGTGACGAGGGCGCCGGGAATGAGGATCGGCCACAACACAAGTGGTTGTTGTTGCAGCGTTTGCCAGGCGAGTTGGAGTTCACCGACTGACGGGATGCCGTTGCCGGTGGAGATGATGATGGTCTGCCCGTGGGCCTTCGCCTCGGCGATGCGGCTCAGGACGTCGTTGTCGGCCCAGGTGTTGCCCGCGCTCAACGGGAGTCCCCACATCGCCGACAGACCGTTGTCGATGTCGGCGCGCGCGGTCTGGATGATCGGGATGAGCACCCACCCCAGCGGGTTGTTGGTCTCGTAGAAACCCGAGTACGAGCGCGCCACGGCGAACACCTCGGGGTGGTTCAGCGCGACGATGACCGCCGGCGCCCCGGACATCGAGACACCGACGATCGCGTTGTCCGACGTCCCGATGTCGAAGTTCTCGTTCAGGTAGGCGGGCAATTCCTCGCCGAGGAAGGTATCCCATTGCGGTGCAGTGGTACTGCCGGTCGGCGCCGACTGCCAGTTGGTGTCCCACTCGCCCTTGCCACCGGCGGGCATCACCAGGTTGTAGCTGGTGCTGTAGGCGGCCAGCGCACCCGAGGTCGGCGTCGCCCAGTTGTTGTACTCGTCGTTCGACCCCAGGCCGTCGAGGAAATACACGGCCTGCTCGGTCTGGCCCGGTGCCTGATCCGATGCCCGCACCTGCACGACGACGTTGCGACCCAACGCCTCCGAGTAGAGGGTGCAGGTCTGGATGTGTTGGGCCTCCTCGTCCGGGGTCCGCCACTCGCATCCCGGACGAAGGGTGTCCGGGTCGACCGCACGCGCCTGTCCCGCCACCCCGATCAGCGCTCCGGCCGTCGAGGTCACCACCACCAGTGCGGTGACCACACGACGCCGCACACCGAATCCCCCACCACGCATGACTGAGCCTTCCGAGATCTCCCCCGACCCGGATCGACGACAACGATCTGCTCGTCATCGCAGAAAACAATACGGACAGCACACCCTCTACGCAGCACAAACGTCGACTTTGCTGTACCGATGCTCCTGGTCGCGTCGGCAAAGACGCGAGCGGTGGGTCGGGACTCAGCGCCCTCGGTCGGCGGCACGGTCCGCGACCAACTGCGCGACCCGCGCCATCACATCCGGCTCCCCCAACTCGGCGTGGGAGACGTCGAGCCGCGCCACCCGCGGCGTCGTACTCACCAACGACTCCCACCCGGAGATGTCACCGGTCTGTGCCGACGCGACGTAGAGCACCTCGTCGACGTCGACGCGACCGGTCCGATGCGCACGCACCGCAGCGATGAGAGCTCGCAACCGTTCGGCGACAACCACATCGGTCGTCGTGCCCTCCTGCGCCGGAGCCAGTGCCAACTCGTCGGGAGTCCGTGCGTCCATCAACACCAGCAGCTCGACCCGCTCACCGAGGTGGGTGAGTTGGCGGGCGATCTCATGGGCCAGGTTCCCGCCGATCGACCACCCGATCAGCCGGTAGGGTCCCGACGGCTGCCGACTGCGGATCGCGTCGACGTGACGCCGCGCGATGTCGGCCATACTGCCGGGCATCTCACCGGAAAGCAGTTCGGGGAGCTGAAGTCCCACGACCCGATGTCCCGACGTCGCAGCCAACGGGCGGAACGGTGTCGGCATGCCGCTCACGCCGTGCACCGCCCACAGGAGCGGCCGTCCGGGATCGTGGCCGGCACAGTCGAAGTCGACGACGCGCTCCTGGTCGGTGCCGACGCGCGCGAGTGCGGCGGCCACCCCGCGTGGGGTCGGATGGGCCACGAGATCGGCCAGATCCGGACACAGTCCGGTGTGATCGACAATCTCGGCATGCAGCCGCAGCAGCAGGAGCGAATGCCCGCCGAGGGCGAAGAAGTCGTCGTCGACGCCGGGTTCGCAGCCCAACACCGCATCGAACGCGGCGATCACCTGACGCTCCAGATCAGTCGCGGCACTGCAGCTTTCGACATCGATGCCACGCGATGAAGGCCCGGCGGGGTCAGGCAGCCGGGAGGTGTCGATCTTCCCGGTCACGGTGCGTGCGATCTCGTCGACTGCGATCACCTGGGCGGGCACCATATGTCGCGGTAGTCGCTGCCGGCAGGCTCGGCCCGCCTCGGCACCGCCCACGCCCGCCACATAGGCGACGAGCATCGGCCCCGCGGGTCCCGGCCGCATGACGGCCGCCGCCTGGGTGGCGCCCGCACCCATCAGGACGGCCTCGATCTCCGACGGCTCCACCCGCTGGCCCCGAAGCTTCACCTGCCGGTCCGTCCGGCCCACATACGTCAGCGCACCGTCGCCCTCGAGACGCACCCGGTCGCCGGTGCGATACATGCGGCCGCCGCCGGGGCAGGCCACAAAGCGCACCGACGTCAACGCGGTGTCACCCAGATAGCCCTGTGCCAGGGTATCTCCCGCGAGATACAGCTCGCCGTCGACGCCGGGTGGTACCGGTCGCAGCCAACGGTCGAGGACAACGACGGTGGTGCCGTCGACAGGCCTGCCGATCCGTACCGCCCCGTCCGGACGCACGGGTGCGAAGGTTGCCGCGACCGTGGCCTCGGTCGGGCCGTACACGTTGACGAGGTCGCAGCGCGCAGCCCACGTACGCGCGATCGACGGCGACAGCGCCTCACCCCCGACGAAGACCAGCCGTACCGATGTGAGGCGCTCGACGTCGACCGTCGCGAGTACCGACGGCGTTGCGATGAACACCGTGATCCGTTGCGTGACAAGCCACTCGGTCAACTCCGTCCCGGCGGTGATCCCGGCGGGTGCGACCACCAACCGCGCAGCGGCCGCCAGCGGCAGTACCATTTCCATGATCGACGGGTCGAAGCCGACGCTGACCATCGCCGCCACCCGGTCGTCGGATCGGATCGGGGCGATGGTCGCGAGCCGCCGTAACCCGCGGTGCCCGACGACCACCGCATTCGGTGTGCCGGTGGTACCCGACGTGGTGATCACATACGCCGCGGATGCCGGCGACACCCGCGCGACCGGCACCTCGGTCACCGACGCTCCCGACGTGGAGGGGCGCGGCGGAACATCGTTGTCGTACAACGGATATGCGCCGGTTCGCTCGAGAACTGCGCCGATCCGCGCCGGCGGATGTGCCACGTCGACGGGGACGGGCACCGCGCCGATCCGGGTGACGGCACGGAAGGCGACCTGCTGGCGTACGGACCGTTCGATGAGAATCGCCACCCGCTCACCACTGCGGATACCTCGCGCGCGCAACGCGTGTGCGGTCACCGCCACCCAGTCGTCGAGGTGCCGATAGCTCAGCTGCGTCGTGCCGTCGTCGAGGGCGATGCGCTCCTGCTGATGTGTAGCGGGTTCGGCGAACATGTCACCGAGTGTCGCGGGATCGGTGTACGGCGCTCCGTGCGCACTCGCCTCGATCAGCGACTGCTCGTCGGGCAACAGCAGATCGACCGAGGCCATGCGTGTTTCGGCCTCATCGACGAGGACCTGCAGCGCCTTCTCCATGCGCGCCATCAGGGTCTCGACGGTCGCACGAGCCGCCCACTGCGCCCGATGCGCGCAGAGGAGCATTCCGTCATCGACGATCACGCGCAGCGCGAAATCCCCCATCGGCGTGAGGGACTCGTCGACGTCACCCATCGCGGCAGGATCGAGGAGCGTCTGATCGGACGCGTCGGCACCCACCGTCAACGCCACCTCCGCCAACGAAGGAGCGGCCGACCCGGCGGTGACCCCGATCTCTCGCATCACCTCATCGAACGGAACCCACGAATGCTCAAGCGCCGCGATGTCGTCGTCTCGAACCCGATTCGCCCACTCTGCAAACGTCATTCGCGGGTCGAGACGTGTCCGCAGCACGACGGTCGCGACCAGCATCCCCACCACCTCGGACAGATCGGGGTCCCGTCGCAGGGACGTGGTGGTCGCGACGACGACGTCGTCGGTGCCCGACTGCACGGCCAGCGCCCACGCCAAGGCTGCGTGGACAAGGTGGAATCGGCTGACCCGCAGGCTCTGTGCGGCCACGTCAAGCTGCGGCCACAGCTTCGCCGGGAGCGCGCGCCGAGTGTGGACGATCCCGCCCTCGGCGTGAGGCAGGTGATCGAGGACGAGGGGCGCGGGCGGATCGGCCAGCACACGTTGCCAATACGCCAGTTCGCGGTCACGCGCAGCGGACTCGGCGGCCAGCAACCGGCGGCTCACCCACGCGGACGACGGAGCCGCCGCAAGCGTTCTGCCGGTGCAATTCGGCCCGCTCGCTGCGCTCCCGGCGCCGGGATGATTCGGCCCGCTCGCTTCGCTCCCGGCGCCGGGATGATTCGGCCCGCTCGCTTCGCTCCCGGCGCCGGGATGATTCGGCCCGCTGAGCAGCGCGGCCAGTTCCCGCTGCAACACCACCGCGGACTCACCGTCGAGCGCGATGTGATGCGCCACCACCAGCACCGCAGACACCGTCTGCTCATCGGAGGCGATCAGGCCCACCCGAACCGGTGGAGATGTGGCGAGCGAGTCGAACGGAGTCGCGAGCATCTCGCCGACCGCACCGGCGTCGAGCAGATCGATCGTCGGCTCCCAGGTGTCGAGCACCCGCTGGCGCGGCCCGTCGTCGAACATCGGATACACGGTGCGCAGCGCGCCATGCCGACCGATCAACGTACGCACCGCAGTTCGCACGTCCAGCACGCAGGGAAAATTCGGCCCACTCGCTTCGCTCCCGGTGCCGGGAAAATTCGGCCCACTCGCTTTGCTCCCGGCGCCGGCCCCACCGGGGATCGGCAAGAGCACCGGCACGTGATAACCGGGTTTGCCGAGTTCCGCGGCCATCCACATCCGTCGTTGCGGCCCGGTCAACGGGACGTCGCCGCCCTCGGTCGCACTCTGTTCAGTGTCGGGCGCAACACGCACCTCGCCGTCGTTCGCCGTCTCGGCGATCCGGCGATCCAGGCGCGCGGCGAACTCGCCGACGGTCGGATGATCGAACAACCACTTCGCCGACACCGTCCACCCGAGCTCCCGGGTGAGCAGCGAGGCCACCCGCGCCGCCGACAGCGAGGTACCGCCGAGATCGAAGAAGTCGGTATCCGCACGCACCGACGCGCGATCGACGGCCATGATCTCCGCGAACGCCGCGGCCACCGACTCCGAGGTGTCCGTGCCGCCGACGGTCTCCTCGCCGACGAGCTCACCACCCGCGCCCGCGAAGCCGACCAGTCCGTCGACGAGTTGGTCGGCCACCTCGTTCGCCGTCCGGGCACTCACCCGGGCCGAATACACCACCGTGAGCACCAGCGCCCCGTCACGGTCGCCGACAATCACCTCGAGATCATGGCCGGCGGCCTCGCGCTCGGGTACCACCTGCACCGGCTCGGCGCGCACCACTTCGCTCCCGGCGCCGGCCACACTCGGCCCGCTCGCTTCGCTCCCGGCGCCGGCCACACTCGGCCCGCTCGCTTCGCTCCCGGCGCCGGCCATAGCCGCGTCGGGCTCCGGCACCACGTCTTGCCCCACCAACAAGATCGACGTCAAGGGATCGTGAGTGGACCGGGCATTCGGGCACACCGCACGCACCACCGACTCGTACGGCACTTCCTGATGGCCGGCGACCCGCAGATGCGCCTCCCGCGCACACGCCACCGCGTCGGCGACAGTCGCACCCGGCTGCAGCCGGGTGCGCACCGCGACGGTGTTGACGAACATACCGACGACGCGCTCCCACTGCGGCGCCGAGCGCCCGTGCACGGGGACACCGACCACGACATCCCACTCCCCGGTCAGTCGCCCCAGCGTCGCGATCAGTGCGCCGTGGACGGCGTGAAAGACGCTCGTGCCCAACGCCGACGTCCGTTCCCGGAGCGCGAGGATCACCTGCGCGTCGATGTCCCGCACCACCCGGCCCCCGGTGTGGCCGGGCGGGCCCAGCACGACGGGTGCGCTCGCATCACCGAGTTCGGTGGTCCAGAAGGCGATGTCGCGGGTGAAGCGACTGGTGGGATCGTCCGGGTCGCCGAGGATGTCGCGCTGCCACCGGGTGTAGTCGGCATAGTCGGGTGCCGCCTCGGCGGGTAGTTCCGTCCGGTAGGCCGTCATCAGGTCGTCGAGCAGGATGCGCATCGACCATCCGTCGACGGCGATGTGGTGCAGGGTCAGCACCAGGTAGCCGCCGCCGAGGCCGGTCTCCCCCTCGTCACTGTCGTCGCCGCTGACGAACAGCCGTGCCCTGATGGCGGTCTCGCGTTCGAGGTCGAAGGGACGTGCGACTTCCGCCGCGATGGCGGCGCGGACCGCCGCAGTGCTGACCGACTGCACGACGAGGTCGGGAACGTCGATGGTGAGACGTTGTTCCGGTCCGCGACCGGTATCGGGAAAGACGGTGCGCAGCGACTCGTGCGCACCCACGACCGCGCGATACGCCCGGACGATCCGCGCGGGATCGTAGGATCCGCGAATCCGAAGGACGAGCGGGATGTGGTAGGTGGTGTCCTCGGGATCGAAGCGGTGGTGAATCCACATGCGCCGCTGCGGATATGCCAGCGGAAGATGCTCGGGACGCGGCGCGTGGTGCGGTATCGGGCCGGTGAGGTCTGCCGCGCAGTCGATCCGTCGGGCCAGCTCGCCGACGGTACGCGCGCGGAACACGACGTCGGCGTCGAGGTCACGAGAGGTCCGCGCGATGAGTCGGGACCGGACCCGGGCCGCCGACAGCGAGGTTCCGCCGAGCGCGAAGAAGTCGGTGTCCGAGCCGACCTCGGCGACCTCGCACTCGAGAACCTCGGCGAGCACCTCGGCAACCAGAAGCTCGTTCCGGGTTTCCACCGAATTCGCAGGCATCATTCGCTCCGCTCCCGGCGCCGGCTCCTGCGCGGCAACCGGATTCGGCAGCCGGTGGTGATCGATCTTGCCGCTCGGTCGGGTCGGGAAGCGGTCGACCACCGCGATCGCGGACGGAACCATGGTGCGCGGCAACACCGCGCGCGCTTGTTCACGCAACCGCTCGGGACGCGGCCGGTCGCCGGGCGCCGGGATGACCCACGAGACCAGCAGTGGCTCACCGGCCCGGTTGGTGCGCACCGCACTGGCGGCGGCCGCCACCCCAGGCAATCCGGCGAGCACGGCGTTGATCTCCTCGGCCTCCATCCGCACACCACGGATCTTGAGTTGGTCGTCGGCGCGACCGTGGATCACCAACGAGCCGTCGCCGCGCCGGTGGACCAGATCGCCGGTGCGATACATGCGGTCACCGTCGCCGAAGGGGCGCGCGACGAATCGCGAAGCGGTGGTGGAGGTGTCGGCGAGATACCCGCGCGCCAATGCGGCTCCGGCGACGTACAACTCGCCGACGGTGTAGTCGGGAACCGACTGCAGCGACGAATCCAACACCAGCGCTTCGATATTCGGGACGGGTGTGCCGATGCTCACGGCACCGGTGGTGTTCTGACGGTAGGTGGCGCTGCTGATCGCGACGGTCGTCTCGGTGGGCCCGTACTCGTTGGTCACCGACACCGACGACGTCCACCGGCTCAGGAGCGTGCGCGGCAACGCTTCTCCACCCACCACCACATGCCGCAGCCGCGCCACCTGGGCCGGGTCGAGGGTGCTCAGCACCGATGGTGTGGTCATCAGCACCGTCACCGCCAACCGTATGATCTCGGTGGCGAGTTCGGTTCCGGCCATCACCTCGGGTGGGCAGATGACGATGCATGCGCCCACCGCGCGCGCCGGCACCACACCCATCAGGTGGGCGTCGAATGCCGTGGTGTGGGTGTGCATCACCCGGTCGGTGGCGTCGAGTCCGAGTCGTTCGGCGGTGGTCAGCGCCCACGCGGCCAGCCCGCGATGGGTGATCTCCACACCCTTGGGTGTCCCGGTCGTCCCGGAGGTGAACGCGAGGTAGGCGACGTCGTCGAGTTGCAGTGTGCGGGTGCGATGTCGGGGTTCGAACTCGGTGACGCGGCGGGAGCGGTAGAGGTCGGGGTCGTCGAGTGCCACAACCGCGATCCTGACGGGCAGTCGGGGCGGACGATCGGCGCGCAGCGTCAGGATCGTCCGCGCCCCGGACCGCTGGATCAGTCGCTCCCGGCGTCGGGGTGGGTCCGCGGGGTCCAGATTGACGAATGCGGCGCCGACACGGGCCAGCGCCATCGTCGCGATCACATCGAAACACGATCGCGGCAGATGCTTCGCGACGACGTCCCCGGGGCCGAGGCCGCGATCCCGCAACGCCCACGCGAGAATCCGCACCAGCCGCTCGACGTCCGCGTGGTACAGGACCTCGCCGTATCCGGGAAAGCTATGTGTCACATCGATGATCGCCGGCCGCGTGGCGTCCGGCACGGGCTGACGATCGAGGAGCTCGGCAAGAGTGTGCGGCGCACGGGAGTGGGCAGAGATGACCGGCGTCTCCACGCTCGGCTGCGGCACCGGCGCGCGTGTCAGGGCGCGTACCGGCAGCGCGGGGTCGGCGGTGCCGTTTTCCAGGGTCTCGGTGATGGCGGTCAGGAGCGCATCGAGACGATCGCAGTCGGCGACCGAGTCCCGGCATGCGGCAACGAGATACGTCCGATCGCCGTCACGGCCGAGCATGATGTCCAGTGCGGCCTGAGTTCTGCCGGTCGTATCCAGCCCAGTCGTATCCAGCCCGGTCACGCTCAAGTCCGGTGGTATCTCCCCGACCACGACGTCGACGAGGGATCGGCCCGCACGTTCACGCTCCGGGTCGGCGATCGCGGCGATCTCGGACAACGGCAGATCCGAATGGTCGATCGCCCCGAGAACGCCGAGGGTGTTGCGGCGCAACAGTGTGGCGAAGGTGTCGTCCGGTTCGATGCGGGTGCGCAGCGGGACTGCCCGCGCGAAGAGCCCGCAGACCGTGCTCCATCGAGGATCGGTCCGTCCCGACACCGCCGTGCCCACGGTGCATTCCGACGCACCGCCGGCGGTCATGACGCGTTCCGCAGCAGCGGCCTGCCGAGTCAGGACCACGGCGATCGCGGTGTGCACCACGATGAACGGGGTACTCCCGACCGCGGCCGCGCACCGATCGATCCGCGTGGTCAGCTCCGTCGGAAATACCACTCGCCCGTGATGTGTGGCTCCCGATCCCGTCGCGGCGAGGTCCATGTCGGTCACGGTGAGCGGCACGATGGGTTCGGCGAACACCCGCGACCAGTAGCCGGTGAGACGGTCGCGGTGGCTGCGCACCATCGCTTGTCGCCATCTGCTGTACTGCCGGTAGTCGAGACGACGCGCGGAGTCGGTCGGTGGACCGGTTGTGAGTTCTCGGCGCAGCATGCGTGCGGTCTCGCCGTCGGCGCTGATGTGGTGGATCACGCACACCAGCCGATACCCGCCCGGCGTGTCGACGAGCCGCGCCCGCCAGGGCAGGGACACGGTGAGATCAATGGGGCGGCGAGCGATCTCGGCGAGGACCTCGTCGGCGGTGACGTCGGTGAGGGGATCGAGCGCACCGAGGTAGGCGTCGACTTCGTCGTCGGTCCACAGTCGTTGATAGGGCACCCCGTCGAGTTCCGGGAAGCCGGTTCGCAGGCCGTCGTGTCGGCGGACCAGTTCGGACACCCGACGCCGGATCTCGCGGGCGTCGGTGCCGGGTACCGGGACGATGCCGGCGAGCACGTAGCCGGGTTGGTCGGGGTCGGCGTGCCAGCGCAGCCACAGATCGAGTTGCTCCGGTGTCAGCGCCGGGTGATCGGGGTCGGTGCTCTCCTCCTCGACCTCCCACAGGTCCGGGACCGCGTCGTCGTCGACGATCGGCGAGGTCGACAACAACTGCGCCAGCCCGGCGATGGTGGGATGGGAGAACACCTCGGTAACACCGATTCTGCTGCCGTGCAGAGACAGTCGGGCGGCCAGGCGCGCCGCGGTCAACGAGTTGATGCCGAGGGTGACGAGGTCGGTGTCGGGGTCGAGCGGTGCCGATGCCGCTGGGTCGTCGCCGCTGTCGAGGCACTCACGAATCGCGGCGGCCACCATCTCCTCACGCGGTGTCAACGGCCGGCCGATACCGCTGGAGGAGTGCATCTTTCGGAGGAGTTCAGTCTGGTCGACCTTGCCGTTGGCGATCAGCGGCCACTCGTCGACGACGAGGATGCGGCTGGGCACCGCATAGGCGGGCAGTCGTTGCGCACACCACGAGATCAGGGCCGACTCAGAGGGTACCGCCTGCGCTGCGGCGCCCACGCGGACGGCCGCCAAGAGACGCGCTGCACTCGCGACTCCGTCCTGCAGCACCCGGCAGTCGAGGACGCCGGGCGCCGCGGTGAGCGCGGCAACAATCTCGGCCGGTTCGATGCGGAATCCGCGGATCTTCAGTTGGTCGTCGACGCGCCCGAGGAAGGCGATCCGCCGATCGGGCAACAGCCGCACCTGATCACCCGTGCGGTAGCGGCGGATGCCGTCGGGGCCGGCCACGAATCGCGTCGCGGTCGTCGAGGGGTCACCGAGATAGCCAAGCGCGAGTTGCGGCCCGGAGAGCTGGAGTTCGCCGCGTCCACCGAGCGGTACGGCCCGCCCGTGCCGATCGCAGACCTCGGCGTGGACGCCGTCAAGTGTTGTGCCGATGATCGGGCGGTCGTCGTCGAGGTCGATCTCCCCGCAGAGCACCTGCACGGTGGTCTCGGTGGGCCCATACATGGTGACCAGCCGTACCTCGGGGTACGCCGACGCCCATCCGCGCAACCGCGCCGGGTCGACGGCCTCACCCGCGAGGATCACTGTTCGCAGCGACGCCAGTGACACGTCGGCAGTGCCGGCGAGCGCTTGGAGCACCGAGGAATCGGTCAGTCGCGCAAACGCACTCGGGGTTTGCGCGCAGTGGGTCACGCGATGTCGGGTCTGGCCGGCGGCGAAGCGCGCCGGGTCGCGGACGTCGTCGTCGGAGAAGACGACGACCCGTCCGCCCGCGGCGAGCGGGCCGAACATCTCCCACACGGAGGCGTCGAAGGACAATGCGTGCGACCAGCTACCCACCATTTCACCGGTGCACCCGAGACGGGAGAGTGAGGCGCCGAGCATCGCGGCCATCGCGGTCCGGTCGACGACCACGCCCTTGGGTGCGCCGGTCGATCCCGACGTGTGGATGACGTAGGCGGCGCCGGGCACCGCGGGGCCGGTCCCGCTGTGGGCGGGGCTGATCTCGAGGCCCTCGCGAATCGTCGCACCGGGCCCGATTCGGCGGTACAGCAACCGTTGTCGCGCCGGTGGCAGGTCCGGGTCGACGGGCGCGAACACCGCGCCCGCGGCGAGCACACCCAGCGCGGCGACGACCGCCTCACTCCCCCGGCGCAATGCCAGCACGACCGTGGTCCCCGGGCGGGTCCCGGCCGCAAGCAACTTCTCGGCCACCTGCTCGGCACGACACCACAGATCGCGGTAGGTGAGCACATCCTCGGAGTCGACGATCGCCACGCCGCCGGAGGCGACAATCGCCACAGCGTCGGGCTGACGCGTCGCCATGGCGCGGACCGCGTCGACGGGATCGATCGACTGCGCAGAAACATTGGGGTGAACAGAAGTGGGCTGGGCGAGAACACCGGCAGGCAGACACTCGGCCACACACCGCACCGACCCGTCGGCCAAGCCGTTGAGGGCGGCGACGAAATACTCGAGCATCGGTTCCACCGCTGCGCCGTCGACCCAGGCGGGTGACGCCGTCACCTGCACCGACAGCGCTCCGTCGTCGACCGTACGCACCGTGAATTCGAGTGCGGTGCGGGTGATTCCCACATTGATCGGTGTGATGTCGGTGATCAGCGGTCCCGGTGAGTCAGGCAGCGCGGCGGCATGGTCGAGCAGCACGTCGGGCAGGGTCGCCGGCGCCGACGCGGCGTGAGCGGCAGCATCGGCGATCGTGCGGTGTGCGTGCGCGAGTGCCTCGTCGATCGGCAGCGCAACGACGGGGCGCCGGTCCGCCGTAACTGCCGACCACCGCACCGGAACAGTGGTGGCGCGCATACCGACGCGGGGTCCGCCGGGCAGGGCAACCGGGATCGCCGCGACGACGTCGTCGGAGTCGGTGACGGCGGCGAGTGTCGCGGCCAGTGCCACCCACAGTGCCGAATACAGAGTGGTGCCGGCTCCGGCCACCACCTCGTTGACCGCGGCGGCGGTGTCGGCGTCGATACGGCCCTCGTGGACCACTGCGGGTTTCTCGGCCGCCGGGCGCCGTCGGGGCGGTTCGGGGAGGGCGAGGTGTGCGGGTGCTCCGTCGAGAACCGTTCTCCAATAATCGGTGTCATCGTCGCGTACCGAGACCTGCAGCTCGTCGGGCTGCTCGACCCAGCGTGGGCTGCGACCGCGCAGGCGTGCCGTCAGCGCCGTGTGCAGGTCGTCGAGGAGTATCGGTACCGAGGCGCCGTCGACGGCGATGTGGTGGGCGACGAGCACGATGCCGGTGCCCACGGGTGAGTCGGCGAGCACCGCGCGCCATGCCGGGCGGGTGGTCAGATCGAAGGGGGCATTGACGATCTCGGCGGCCTGACTGGTGTCGGGGACCGTATCGCGTTGGTTGATCGGCGGATTCCCGGCGAGGGCGTCGGCGTGAAGGATGACGACCTCCGGAGTTGCGTCCCCGCGATCGGGAAACACCGCGCGCAGCATCGGATGCCGGTCGGCGAGATCGAGCAGCGCCGCCCGCACCACGGGCGCCTCGGCGCGAACCGTGAGTCGCAACGCCAGATGGTAGGCGGCCGAATCAGGCTGTCCGCGATGGGCATCCCACAGGGCGTGCTGGGCCGGCCACAGGCCGTCACGTGACCGTCTCCGTGGTGTGAGAGCGTCGGCGGCGATGAGTTCGGCCAGTCCGGCGATGGTCGGCGCGGCGAGGATGTCGGCGACCGTGACCGGCGTGCCCGGGCTCGACAGGCGTGCGGCAAGTCGCGCCGCCGACAACGAGTTTCCGCCGACGGAGAAGAAGTTGACATCGGGTCCCCACTGCTGAGGTCCCCACTCGAGCGACGCCTGCCCACCTGCTTGCGGCCCGGGTTCCCCGATGATCTCTGCCACCACCTCGGCGATGCGACGCTGTGCCGCGGTCAGCGGCACCGGGGTACCGGTGATCGTGGGCAGTCCCGCGATCAGCGCGTGCTTGTCGAGTTTGCCGTTGTCGGTGAGTGGCCAGCGCTCGACGACGCCGATGCGTGCGGGCATCAGATACCCGGGCAGCCGAGTGGCGCACGCGCGCTGCAGAACTGCTTCGCGCTCGTCGGCCGACACCTCGCCGGCGGTGGTGCCGTCGTCGGTGGTGTCGTCGTCGGCGGTGGTGCCGTCGATGACGAAGGCGAGGATCTGCTCGTCACCCGGTCGTGGCCCGCCGGCGATCACCACGCGTGCGTCGCGGACGCCGGGTGCCTCGACGAGGGCCGCGGCGATCTCGGCGGGCTCGACGCGATGGCCGCGCACCTGCATCTGATCGTCCGACCGGCCCAGGTAGACAAGCCGATCCGGTGCGATCAGCCGCACCACGTCGCCCGTGCGGTACATCCGTGTGCCGCACCCGTCGGGGTCGGCGACGAAGCGGCTCGCGGTCAGGGCCGGCGCGTGCAGGTAGCCGTCGGCGAGTTGCGCACCGCTGACGTACAGTTCGCCGAGTCCGCCCACCGGCACCGGACGCAGGTGCCGGTCGCGTACCGACCATCCGACACCGGCGAACGGGGTGCCGATGATGCTGCGGGCGTCGGCGGTGTCGACGTCGGCGGCGGTGAGGTGCACGGTGGTCTCGGTGATGCCGTACATGTTGATCAGGCGCACATGCGGATTGGCCTGCGCCCAGTCGTGCAGCGCGGGTGCCTGCAGCGCCTCGCCGCCGAACACGACGCACCGCAAGGCCGGCAACCGGGACCCGCTACCGTTCGATGCACCGGGATCGTCCGGTGCGGCGAGCCGAGCGAACGCGGTCGGGGTCTGCGAGAGAATGCTGACGCCACAGTCGTGCAGGGTTGCACTCAGCAGCACCGGATCCCGGCTCACCGGGCGGTCGACGATCACCACGCGGCCACCGGAACAGAGTGCGCCGAAGATCTCCCACACCGAGAAGTCGAAGGTGTGCGAGTGCGTCGCACTCCACACATCGGCGGGGGTGGCGTCGACGACGTCGAGGGCGGCACCGAGCATGGCGGCCAGCGCGGTACGCGACACCGCAACACCTTTAGGCCGTCCGGTCGATCCGGACGTGTGGATGACGTAGGCGATCCCCGGTCGGCGGGGCGCGGTCCCGAGGCCCGGGCCGGGTTCGATCAGCAGGTCGTCGCCCACGATCGCCGCCGGGGAGGTTCCCGCGATGAGTTCCACGGTGCGCGCGGGCGGATGCTCCGGGTCGAGCGGAACGTAGGCGGCGTCGGCCATCAGGGTCCCGACCATCGCCACCACGGTCTCGGCGCTGCGACCGAGTAGCAGGGCCACCCGGTCGCCCGCCCGGACCCCGATACGACGCAGGTCCATCGCCATCTCGAATGCGCGCGTGGACAGTTGCTCGTAGGTCATCGACGTTCGGGCGTCGGTGACGGCGATGGCGTGCGGGGTGGCGCCGACGTGTGCGAGTAGTGCGTGGATCGGGTCGGTGCCCGCCACCGGGCATTCGGGGGCGACGGGATGTCCGCTCGGGGTGCACGACCCGACGAGGGTGTCCGGGTCTGCGAGTGCCAGCCGGGTCAGGGTGCCGACCACGTGGTCGAGGAGAGTCGCGGCGCCGTCGGGGTCGACGCGGTCGGGTGCCACCGTCAACGACAGGCGCAGAGCGTCTCCGCTCTCGTCGACGACGAATTCCAGTGCGGTGCGGGCTTTCCCGGTCCGGATCGGCGTGGCCGAGCGGATCAGTGCGCGCCGCGACAGCCCGGTGTCACGGCCGAGTTCGGTGCCGTCCATCGTATTCGCCTGCGCCAGCACCACATCGGCGAGCTGTGCGGGCGCGGTGTCGGCGTGGCGCATCCCGGCCTGCAGTGCCGCCACCGATCCCGCGAGCGCCTCGGCGACGGTCTGCGAGCCGAGTGCGCGGGCCCGTACCGGGACCGTGCGGACAAACATGCCGACGCGCTCGAGATCGGACGAGCTGGAACGTCCGGAGGTCGGCACCGAAATGACGACGTCGTCGGCGCCGGCAACACCGGCGAGAACGGCGGCCACGGCCACCCGGACCAACGCCTGCAGCGTGGCGCCGGCGCCGGCGGCTTGGGCGGTGGCCGCCACCGAGAGTCTCGCGTCGATGACCCGTTCCAGATGAACCGCCTCGGTATGCCCCTCACGGGTCGTGCGGGCCTCGGGCAGTGCGAGTCGCGTGGGTGCACCGGCGAGGGCTTCGCGCCAGTAGCTGTGTCCCGCATCGGAATCGGTGACGGCTCGCCCGCTTCCGAAGTCGCCCGGTCCGGGGAACTCCGGCAGCCGGCGGCGGGTGCGTGCGGTGACCGCGATCAGCATGTCGCGCACCAGGATCGGGATCGACCACCCGTCCACCGCGATGTGATGGACGACGAACACCATCGACACCGCGCCGCGGCTGTCGTCGAGGACGGCGCGCCACGGCGGATCGACGGTGAGGTCGAAGGGGGCGGCCACCACGGAGCGAACAGTGCTCGGGTTCAACGTATCCCGGGTGATCGGCATCGCGTCGACCATCGCCTGGGTGGGTAGTAGACGCATGGTCGGGGTGCCGTCGGGCCGGGCGGGGAAGACGCGGCGCAGCGCCTCGTGATGCAGGGCGAGATCGGTCAGCGCCGATGTCACAAGATCCGCGGTCACGGGATCCGCGGTCATGGGATCCGCGGTCACCGGCCCGGTTGCCGTACCCGGCGCGAACTCGACGCGCACGGCGAGGTGGTACACGTGGTCGGCCGGGTCGGTGCGGTGCAACGCCCAGATCTGGTGCTGCACCGGCGTCACGACCGGCGTGGTCGCCGGCGCGGTGGCGGCGGTGAGGTCGCCGGCGCCGACGCGTGCGGCGATCTCGGCCAGGGTGGTCGCCGGGGTCAGCTCGCCGATGCGCAGCGGACGGCCCACCCGTGTGCCGAGGCGCGCCATGATCTCCAGCATTGTCAGCGAGGTGCCACCCAGGTCGATGACCGCGGCGGCCATCGACACCCGTTCCACCCGAAGCACATCGGAGACGATCTCACCGAGCGCGCATTCGACGTCGGAGGTGGCGGCCACGAATTCCGGTTCGTGCAGCGCGATCCCGGCCACGACACGTGCCACCGCGTCGCGATCGATCTTGCCGGTCGGTCCGGTCGGCAGCCGATCGAGCACCAGCACCCGCCGCGGCCACATGACCGACGGCAGGGTCGCGATGAGATGCGCCCGTACCGACCGCTCGAGACCGTCGTCGCCCGGTACGGCATCGGTTCCCACACAGGCGATGTCGAGAGCCAGGTCGCCATCGGGTGCGCGGTGGGCGACGACGACCGCGGCACCGACTCCGTCGACCTCCGTGGCGGCGTTCTCGATCTCGGCCGGTTCGACGCGGACCCCGCGGACCGAGAGTTGGCCGTCGGCGCGGCCGACGAAGACGAGATCGCCGGTGGCCGGGTCATGGCGGGCGAGATCGCCGGTCCGGTACATCCGGACGCCGTCGCGCCACGGGCAGGCGAGGAATCTCGTCGCGGTGAGGCCGGGACGACTCCGATATCCCTGCGCGAGTTGCGGTCCGCACAGATAGAGTTCGCCGATCACTCCGTCCGGCGCGGGGCGCAGCCGGTGATCGAGGATCAGCGCGGACATCCCCGGGACCGGCCGTCCGATGGACACCGGCCGGTCGAGGTGGACGTCGGCGGTGATCGGCGCGGCCGTCGCATACAGCGTCGCCTCGGCGGGACCGTAGGTGTTGAACACCCGGCGCCCACCACCCGGGCCCGTTTGTCCACCCGTGATGCGGGCCGCCAGCGCCGGTGAGAGCACTTCCCCGATCGCCGAGACCGTCTCCGGGAGCGTGTGCGCGGGAATCCGGTTCAGGAAGGTCGGGGTGGCCATCAGGTGGGTGATGCGGTGATCGAGCAGCGCGCGGCCGAGGTCGGCGTCGAGTCCGGCGGCCGGGATCAGGGTGTGCCCCAGTGCGGCACACACCAGCATCTCGAAGTGGGCCATGTCGAACATCGGTGATGCCACCGAAAGCCAGCGCGCCCCATCCTTGTCAGCTCGATACCCGAGGTCACCGGTCCCGAATCGGGCTCGCATGTCGCGCGCGATGGCGGCCGGCCCGGTGTGCGGGACGACGACGCCCTTGGGTTCGCCGGTACTGCCGGAGGTGAACACGATGTAGGCGGCGTCGGCCGGATGCGGTGCCGGTAGCCGGCCGGCGCGTGGGTTGACGTGGGCGAGGTCGTCGAGGGTTATCGACGGAATGCCCGTCCGCGCACCATGTTCGGTGTTGGTGGCGAGGATGAGGACCGGAGTGGCCGTCGCAAGCATCCGGTCGATCCGCGCGCTCGGCTGCGCCGGGTCGATCAGCACGATCGTCGCACCGCTGCGCGCCACCGCCCACCAGGCGATGACCTGATCGACGCCGCGGCGCATCAGCACCACCACCCGGGTGCCGGGCCGGGCCCCGAGCGCCGAGAGCCGGGGCGCGAGGTCGGCGGTGCGCCCGTCGAGATCGGCGAAGGTCACCACGGGCTCGCCCAGGAGGCTGCCGTCGACGGCCACGCCGTTTCCGGCGCGGGCGACCGTGGCGGCGATGAGGTCCGGCATTGTGTCCGTGGGACTTTCGGTGCCGGGCACCTCGGGTGTACGCGCGGGCAGTGGCAGGTCATCGATGATGACGCGCGCGGCCCCGGGGGCGGTCAGTGCGTCGGCGAGTGCGCCGAGCATCGCGAGCAGTCCGTCGTGGAACGCCGTCACCTCGGCCGGGTCGTAGCGGCGCGGGTTGGCCTCGATCTCCACTATGAAGGTGCCGGTGTCGGTGGATTGGGCGAGAGTTCCAGACGGGAACACGTTGATGGCCAGGTCTTCTGCCGGCCCGGTGGTCACCGAGGAGAATCGGACGGTCGTCTCGCCGAATCGCATCTCACGGTCGAAGAGCATCAGGTTGAGGACCGGTCCGCCGGTGTGATCGCCGTGTTCGGTGACGATGTCCTCGAACCGGTACCGCTGATGACGTAGTGCGCCGAGCATCGCCCGCTCGGTGGTGCGCACGGCGGCGTGGATCTCGGTGCGTCGGCCGACGCCGGCGCGTAGCGGCACGAAGTTGATGGTCGGCAGTGGTGTGGCGCGCAGTGCGGCCGTCGTCCGTGCGGCCACGGCGAGGGTCAGCGCCCCGTCGGCGTCGCCGGTGCGGCGGCTCAGATAGCCTGCGGCGGCGGTCGCGATCAGTGTCGGCAGACTGGTGGGAATGGCCGTGATAAGCTCGCGGATCGTGTCCATCGTCGCCATCGGGATCGGTGCCGCCACCGTGTGATTGCGGGAGGCCGGGCCGCCCGAACGGTGCGCGGGCGAGGTCGCGGGGTCGCGGCCGGCGAGGGCCTCACGCCAGTAGTCGGCGTCGCGGGCGCGGCGCGACGAGCTCTGGTAGGCGTGGTCGGCGGTGGGTGCGGCGGCGAGGTCGGCGACGGGCACCGGCGGTGCGCTCGAGTCGCGGGTCAGGCAGCGGCGCAACGTGATCAGGAGGTTGTCGCGGGTGGCGACGCCGTCGGTGGTCAGGTGGTGGGCGCGGTTGTAGAGCAGGTGGCGATGGTGCCCGAGCCGAAACAGGATGGCCCTTGCGAGCCGGTCGGCGGTGACGTCCACCGCGCGGTGTAAGTCGGCGTCGATGATCTCGCACGCGGCGGCGCGCGGGTCCGACTGGTCACCGACGTCGACGTATTCGGTGTGATCGTGTAGTGCCGGATCGTAGACGCAGCGGGGTCCGTCGGGCCCTTCCTCGAAGCGCAACTGCATCATCCGCATCCGGCGGGTCTGCTCGGCGAGTTCGGTGAGGAAGTACTCGCGGTCGAGCGGACCCTCGATGTCGGTCACCTGCGCCATGTTCAACGGCACCGACGGCATCGCCTGCTGCCGCAACCAGAAGAAGCGTTGCGCCGCGGTCAGTTCGGTCACCTGGATCTTCTCGGTCATGGCGATCCCTGTGCCCTCTGCCCGGTCGCTGCACCGCACGACGGCACCGACACATGCACGAGCGGGGTGTCGACGAGCGGCTGCACCGGCACCTGTGCCTCGCCGCGGGCCGAGGTGGGTTCGGTCAGTGTCACCTCGAGGACACTGCGCTGACCGGGTGCCAGTGGTACGCGGGTGCGGACCATCGGACGACCGTGGAGTTCGCTGGTGCCGTAGAGCACCGATTGTCCGTCGAGGGTGACCTTGCGGACCTGCGCGCCGCGCGTCAGCGCGATCTGCACGCCGGCCGCATTGGTGCCCGGTGGCAGGCCGCTGCCCACCGCTCCCATCGAACCGATCACGTACTGCGGCAACGAGAGATCGGTGACGGTGTTGGTCAGCGTCACCCGTGCGGTCGCATCACGCATGTCGGCAGAGCAGTCACCTGCGGCGTAGCTCAGTTCGCGGCGCAGGTAGTAGTCGAGTTTGTTACCCGCCGCATTGGTGATGGTCGCGTCCATCAGCGGGGCCGAATCGTCGGGTAACTGATGTGCCAGCGGAGTGGAAGCGATGATGTCCTGCTCATCGGATCTGCTGCTGTAGAGCATGATCCGACGTTCCTCCACGCCGCGGCCGAGTGCTTCCAGGAGCCGTCCCGCATCGGCGTGGGCGCCGAGGACGTCGGCGACGACGGTGCGGGAGATGGTCTGCAGGTAGGCCTTGCGTGCGGTGTTGTCATCGGCGAAGCGGGTGTAGACCTGCGACAAGGTGAGCGGGACGACGTTGTCGGCGGTGATCTGTTCGCCCGACGGCAACCGCACCGGCCCCGTCACGCGGAGTACGTAGCTCAGGGCGATCGGGTCGAGTGCCGCTGCCCCGTCGAGGGCCATGCCGGTCTGTGCCTGCCAGTTGGCCATCCAGATCTTCGCGGCGTCGGTGAAGTCGGGGCTCAGGTTGCTGTTGCGGAAGTCGGTGTAGGGCTCGACCGTCGAGTACAGGGTGTCGAAGCCGTCACCGAGGTCGATCTGCGGGCTACTCGGGCGGAACATGTCGATGTTGCGGCCGGTCTCGGCGGCGCGCAGGTGCCCGTCCTCGGCGCGGATGACGATGAATCCGCCGACCAGTCCGCCGGTTCCGCGGGCCTCCGACGGTGTTTGCAAGGCCACGAAGTAGTTGCGGGGGCCGTCGGCGCCGAGCATCGCCGGGGCCAGTCGCGCCGCGACCGAGGTGCCCTGCGCGGTGCGCGCGGCCGAGTCCAGTTGCGCTGCGAGGTCGGTGCGCGCCTTGGCGACCGGCCCGAGCCAGCTGCCGTCGATACCGTGGGCGCGCTGCGCGAGACGGGTGGCGTCGTCGGCCATCGCGGTGATGCGCGGGGCGGCGCTGCGCAGGGCCGTGACGTCGACGCCGTTGTCGGCGGTGCGCAGCGTCGACGGTCCGATCGTGCCGGCCAGTGCAGCGCTCGGGACGAGCACCTCGTCGCTGAATCGGGTGACGGTGTCGGTCATCTCACGCACGCTGGCCAAGGGCCGGCCCAACCACGGTACCGCTGCCGTGGCCCGCCAGAGGGGGTCGTTGGTGGCGGCGTAGGCGTCGGCCGCCGAGTCACGTACGGCCGACGCCTCCCCCGACGCCTTCCGCGAATCACCGGACAGCAGCGACGCTTTCGCGGTCACCGCGTGATCCTGCGCTTCGTGGAGGGCCGACCGCGCCTGTTCGGCGCGGACACCCAGATAGCAGCCCACCGCGACCAGTGCGGCCAGCAGGAGCGCGCTGCCGAGCCAGACCCGCCGCGATGGCCGCAGCCGATGAACCCTCGTCTCGGGTGCGCTCATCTCACCGCCGTGCACCCAGCCGGCCGCGCGTCGCCGAGCCCGCGGCGGGTGCGGTGGAGTTGGGCTTGCCCAGATCATTGCTGTAGTAGGTGTAGCCACCGGAGTAGGCGCTGGTGCCGCGTCGGACACCGTTGAGCACGAAGCCCAGCAGCGCGACACCGGCCACCTCGAACTGGCTGGTCACCGCACGCAGATCGGGTGCCAGTGTCTTTCCCGAACGCACCACCAGCGCCACGCAATCGACCCATTGCGACATCACGACGGCGTCGGTGACCGGCAGCACCGGCGGCGAGTCGATGATGACGAAGTCGAAGCGTTCGCGTAGTTCGGCGATACCGTCGGCGGCGCGGCGGGAGCCGACGAGTTCGGCCGGGTTGGGTGGCACGGATCCGGCGGCGAGAATGCTGAGCCGCTCGGTGCCGCTGGGCTGGACGAACTCCATGATCGAGCCCTCGCCGCCGAGGTAGTCGGTGAGCCCGACGTGCGGGTTGATCTCGAGGGCGGTGGCCACCGCCGGGCGCCGCAGGTCGGCGTCGACGAGGATCACCGTCTTGCCGGCCTCGGCGAGGCAGCGTGCGAGGTTGACCGCGGTGGTCGTCTTGCCCTCGGCCGCACCACCACTGGTGATCAGGATGGCGCGGACCGGGTCGTCGACGTTGGCGAACGCGAGGTTGGTGCGCACCATGCGGAACGCCTCGGCCAGTGCGGAGGCCCCCTTGTTGAACGGCACCAGGCTGGTGTCGCGCAGGTCCGTCGAGTACGGCAACGACCCGAAGATCAGGCTCGACCCGATGTCCTCGAGGTCGGCGGTGGAGCTGACGGTGCGGTCGAAGCGGTTCTTGACGAACAGCACCACCAGTCCGAGCACGATACCGATCAGGAAGGCCAGCAACGTATCCCGGACGGGTTTGGGTGAGACGGCCTGGGTTTTGCTCTCGGCGTGGGTGACCGGGGTGACCTTGGCCAGTGGTTGACCGCCGGCCGCCGGACTCTCCAGCGTCGCCACATATCCCGACAGGCTGTCGGCGACCGCGTTGGCGATCTGCGCGGCCTTCTCCGACGAGCCGGCGTCGGCGCTGATGTTGAGCATCACGGTGTCGGGTTTGGCGGAGGTCTGCAATGCCTCACGCACCTGGTCGCGGGTCATCCCGAGGTTGCCCTGGCTGATGGCCCGGTCGATGACCTCGTCGGAGGAGGCCAGTTCGGCGTAGGAGGCCACGCGCTGTTGGGAGGCCAGCGATCCCTGATAGGCGGTTTGCGCCGAGGCCTCCGATCCGGATGTCACATACACCGCAGCGGTGGCCCGATAGACCGGGCTCTGCAGCATGGAGTACCCGAAGCCGCACAGAGCGACCACGATTCCGCAGGCCAGGACGATCCACCAGCCGCGGCGTACCGCGTCCAGCACGGGAGCGACCCGTCCTGGGTCATTCGTGTCCACCGACACCGACTCGACTCGCATGGTTGCTACCTCTCTTGTTGAAGCTCTTGGGTGAGCGACCCACCGCGTCATCGCGGTTGGGCTGCAGGGATTGTGGGGATGGCGGCGATGCGGGCGCACCGGCGGGCACGCGGGAGAACAGCAGCGCGAACAGCGCCGCGATCAGTACCCACGACATGACGATCATCGCGACGAATGCACCGGTCACCGAGCCCAGCCAGGCGCCGAGGGGGCAGACGATCAGGGCGAGCGCGCCGACCATGGTGCGTACCCGCACCACCGACCAGGTCTGGCGCGCGGCACGCACCAGCACTCCGGGGACGGCTTCCATCGCCGCGGAGAACCGGGCCAGGCCACCGATGAGGATGAAGGGTGCGGCGTACGCCCAGGTGTCGCCGAGCAGCGCACGGCCCAGCGAGTCGGGCAGCATCAGCAGGATCAGCATCGAGGTGCCGATGGTGACGGCGATGGTCGCGGTCATGCCCACGGTGTCGGTGCCGATGTCGGCGCGGGTGAGCCGGCCGCGGGTGACGATGTGCGACAACACCACGCTGCGCAGGTAGTTTGTGACGACGTTGGTGAGTCCGAAGATGACGATGACGCTGCGGAAGGCGGCGACGTCGGCGACTCCGGATACCGCGGCGATCACGAACACCAGCGCCCATTGCAGCAGCGCGCCCCACACCGACTCGTAGAAGAAGCTACCCAGGTACGGGCGCGCCGTCGTCACCCACCGGCGCAGCGGGTGCACCGGTAGTCCGCCGCGGATCAGGTGGATCACCAGGGGCACAACGGGTGCGGCGAACATCACCAGGATCGCCTGATCGGCGCTGCCGCCGCCGGCGAGGGTCGCGGCGAGCAGCGACAGTTGGGCGACCGCGACGACGACGTCGAGCAGCAGCAGAGAGGCGGTGTCGAGCCGGGAGATGTAGACGAAGCGCAGGGTGTCGTAGCCGAGGATGATCGGCGAGACCACCAGGCACAGGCAGCAGATCTGCACCAGCCGGTTGTCGATGACGGCGAACCCGATCCCACCGAGCACGGCCAGGATCAGCGGAACGATCAACGAGACCCACACGACTGCGCGGCGGAGCTCGCCGGCGTCGATGTCGTTGTCGCCGTTGCCGTTGCTACCGCCGCTCTTGTCGCCACACAGGACGACGAGCGGTTCGCCGGTGACCGAACGCGCCATGGCCGTGAGCGCCTGGTAGAACACCATGGCTCCGGCGAACAAGCCGAGTTCGGCGGTGTCGAGGTAGCGGGCGGCGATCACCAGGAACAAGAAGCTGGCCAGACTGACCACGGCCTGGTCACCGGCACCGAAAACCATCGCCCGGGCCCGTGGGCCCGGCCGGGACAGCTTCTGCCGCAGCGACTTACCCGGAGGCATGGATCTCCCGGCGTTTCGGCCCGGGCAGCAGGACAGCGATCACCAACAGTGCCAACAGGATCGGGATGAACCGGCCCTGGGACCAGTAGATGATCCGGGACACCTCGAGCAGACCCATGATGGTCAGCGAGTAGGCCAGCAGCGACACGAGGCTGCCCTGGGTGGCGCGGTAGAACAGGTAGCCGACGGCGAGGCCGAGGAGAAACCAGTACAGCATCGACAGCGGTGTGCCGAGGTCGGCGTCGGTGATCAGGAAGGTGCCCTGGTTGTTGAACTCGGGGTTGGCGCTGTTCTCCAGCATCATCTTCCACCACTGTTGGGGGTCGAGTCCGGCGATCTCGGGTCGTCCGGCGATCATCGACATCCCCGGCCCGTCCCACACCGCGGCGAACGAGTAGTACGGGTCGTGTGGTTTGCCGGCGACAGCCGCGTGGTACATGGCGCTGTTGTTGGCGGTGGTGACGTAGTAGCCGGCCAGTCGGGTGGAGATGTATTCCGTGAAGCTCGTCGTCACGATGTTGCGGTAGTACAGCCAGCTGCGGGAGTATTCGAACACCGCGAACAGACCCCAGATGGCCGGGATCGCGAAGAATGGTGCGGTCTTTCGCATCACGCGTTCGATGGGTCCGCCCCGCGCGATCTGTGCGCCCGGCGCCGTGCCCGTGCGCATCGGTTGCACCGCGAAGTACAGGAAGATCAGCGGCAGACCGACCTCGATGATCGCGAGGCGTTCGCCGTAGAAGAACGAGCGGTAGACGGCCAGGGCGACGAGGACCACCATCTGCCAGGTGTAGGCGCGCACACCCATGCGGCGCAGCATCATCATCACCCCGGCGGCGACCGGCCCGAGCTGGGTGAAGGTGGTGATCCCGGCGACCGGCGGGTTCATCTTCTTCAGCGCGCTGATCGCCCCCTGCTGCAGGGTGATCACGTTGACGAAGTCGGTGACGGTGGTCCCGCGCAGGAACGACAAGGCGATCCAGATGCCGTATCCGAAGAGCGCCAACACGAATGCGCCGACGGCGATCGCCCGCAGGCGGGCCACGGCCGAGGCACTGACCCGCACGATCGTCACCCCGGGCCGCACCCGCAGCGTGAACACCGCCAGACCCACCAGCAGGCTCAGGCCGGACAGGAAGCCCGTCATCCCGATGGTGGCGTCGATGTAGCGCGGGGTCTTCCACAGGGTGAACGCGCTCGTCGGGATCAGTGCAGCCGAGATGGGTAGCAGCGCAACGAAGATCGTGGCGATCCAGAGCGGGTGGAACCACCACGGGATCATCAGCCGGAAGCCGTGTTCGCCCGGCGCCAACCCGGCCGGTGCGCTGCGCGACTGCTCTGCCCGCCCGGGTGGGCCGGCCTGCGGTGCGGCGAGGTCGGGTGCCGTCATCCCGGATGCCCCGCCAGTGCGTGTAGCTCGGGGGTGAGGCCGACGCTGGTGCGCAACCGGTCTCGCAGTTCGCGCCACCGGGCGCGGTGGGCGTCGGCGCGCTGGGCGAGCAGTCGGTCGTAGGTCGCGCGTTCGGCGGGATCGTCGAGGAGTCGGGCGACCTGTTGTTCCACCACGGCCGGGGTGAAGCTGCGGAAGTGGTGGACGTAGGCGTCGAGCCCGAGGTCGGCGAAGGCTCCGAAACCCTTGCGTTCGTAGGCGAGGTGGATGACGTAGTGGCCGGCTTCGAGGGCCATCAACGCCGCGTGTAAACGCATCGCCACCACCACCCGCGGTTCGGCGCGCGGGTCGAGGAGTTCACGCGGGGTGAGGATCTCGGCCGGGCCGAGCGATTCCATCACGGTGGTGTCGTTGTTCCCGGCGACCGCGCTCTGCACGTAGCCGTCGAATTTGCCGAGCATCCCGGCGAGTTCGGTCACCGGACGCGGCAGCGTGCCGCGTACCGAGCGGACCGAGAGCACCACCCGCGGCATGGTCGTGCGGCCCGGGGCCGCGGCGTCGTCGGTGCCGCGGTCGGCGACCGAGCCGCTGATGATCGCGACGTCGGGGATGCGCGCGATGTTGGGGGCGGTGCCGAGTTCCTCGATGCTGCGGTCGTCGCGCAGGCACACGGCGTCGAGTGATCCGATCATGGTGCGCACCAGGCGTCGTGCGGCGCCGCGGCTGGGTCCGATGCTCTGCGGGAGGTACACCGTCGGGGTGTGGGTGCGGCCGGCGGCCAGCAGTTGTGGTCCGTGCACGATGGCGGTTTTGGCGGATTCGACGCTCGACCCGAATCGCAGGTAGCCGCCGCCGACCCCGACGACGAGGTCGTAGGCGTCGAGGTTGCGCAGTACCTGCAGGTAGCGGCGTGCCTCGCCCAGTGATCCCGGTTTACTCGACACGCACCGAAGGCCCAGATACTGAAAGGATTCCGGGTATGCCGCGACGAGGTCGATGTCGGTGTCGGGGCCGAGTGCCTCGGTGATCAGGTCCACGGCCCGGTCGACGAGCATGCCGTCGCCGAGGTTGTCGGAGCTGTAGCAGTGCAGCAGAACGACTTTCATGTCAGTAACTCCTCGTAGACAGCCAGGTGCGCCTCCGCGCTGCGCTGCCAGTTGAACTGTCGGGCCCAGTCACGTCCGGCGTCGGCGAGCCTCGTGCGGGTGTCGTCGTCGGCGACTGCGGCCAGTGCGTCGGTGATGCCCGCGGCGATGGCCGACTCGTCGATCTCGGCGAGTTCGAAGGCGGGACCGGCGACCTCGGCGAGCGCGCCGCGCCGCGAACACAGCACCGGGCAGCCGTGTGCCAGCGCCTCGAGGACCGGTAGCCCGAAACCCTCGTAGCGGCTGGGGAACACGAACAGCCGGCAGTGACGCATCAGGTGTTCGCGCTCGGAGTCGCTGACGAATCCGAGGTGGATGACCCGGGGTGAGTTGGCGACCTCGGCCATGATCGCGTCGGCGGCCCACGCCGGTTTGCCCGCGATCACCAACGTCACCCCGGCGGGGACGTCATCCATGGCCCGGATGAGCGCGGCGACGTTCTTTCGGGGCTCCAGGTTTCCCAGATACAGGATGTAGGCGTCGAGGTCGCGGACGGTTGTGCGGACCGGTGGGTCGTTCTCGTCGGTCTGCGCGGGCGGCGGGTCTTCTGTTCCGGTGTGTTCGGTGCCCATGTGTTGGATGCCCGTGTGTTCGATGCCGTGGTAGATGACGTCGATGCGCGATGGGTCGACGTCGAAGACTTCCGCGACGTCGATGGCACTGGCCTGCGAGACGGTGATGATCCGGTCGCAGGAGTCGATGGCACGCGCGACCCGGGTGCGCCAGATCCGTTCGGCCATCGGGGTGCGGCCGGTGTCGATCCATCTGCTGGCCACGCCGTGGACGGTGACCACCGACGGCACGCGGGTGCGCACCAGCGGACCGGTATCGGCGACGTAGTGGACGAGATCGAGTTCGGCGGAACGGATTCCGGCTGCGGTCTCACGCACGGTGTTGGCCAGGGGGTGGCCGAGTCCGCCGAATCCATCGACGGTGTGGCCGCGGTCGCGGAGTTGCCCGGCCAGTGATCGCGCGTAGGTCGTGTTGCCGCCGACGTGGCGGTCGAGGATGCGCCTCGGCATACCCACCCGCACCGCTAAGCCCCCTCGGCGAGGCAGGCGTCGTAGCAGTCGACGAAGGCCTGACGCTGCTTGGTCTTGTTCATCGTCGAGAGCACGCGCACGGTACGGTCGACGACCTCGTCGTGGTAGTCGTTGTCGGCGACGATGTGGTGGATCTGTTCGGCCACCTCGGTGACCGTCGATTCGCAGACCAGTGGGGTGCCGTCGAAGCAAGGGATGTCGCGGACCACGGTCGGGATGCGGTAGCTCGCGGCGTCGAGGACCGACAGCGGAAACCCTTCGTACAGTGCGCTGTGCACGTAGACGTCGATCGATCGGAGTAGCGCGTCGAGTTCGTCGTCGCCGACCCAGCCGGTCACCGTCACCCCGTTGTGTTCCAGCAGGCGCTTGGCGTCGGGGTCGCCGTCTCCGATCCAGATGAGCTCGGCGTCTTCGTGTTTGCGCTGTAGCGCCTTGGCGAGCTGGGCGAAGAACCGCGGGTCCTTCTGTGGGCAGATCCGGCCGATCATCGCAACCCGGGCCCGCTCATGCCACGGCTGCGTCGCGGTGCGCAGCGGGTCGGCGGGTTCTCGGTGCGCCGCGTTGGGTACACGCACCACCTGGGCGCGGCCGAGACGGACGCCGATCATGCTGCGCGCCACCGACTCCTCCTCGGGGGTCAGCACCACCATGGTGTGTTTGCGCAGACTCAGCAGTTGCTCGGCGGCGCGGAACACGCCTTGTTTCCAGCCGGCGCGTTGCGGGTCCTGCAGCACAAAGCAGTGTGGCTGGTAGATCGTGTGCACCGGCAGGGCCGCGGCGCGACAGAAGAATCCGGCCCAGCTGGAGTGCGCATGCACGAGATCGGGTTGCAGTTGATGGGCCCGGGTGCGCAGGTCGCCGATGGCGCGCAACGGGTCTCGGGAGAGTTCGGTGACCGACGCGAACTCGGCGGCACCGGAGCCGACCGATCCGCCCGCGGCCAGCAGATGATGCTCGTATTGCGGGGTCAGTGAGACGATCTTCTCCACGGCCCGGCTGATGCCGCCGTCATAGACGTTGGTGGTGTGCAGGATTCGGGGCGTGTGGGTCGGGTACGACATCGGGTTCTCGTTTCTCGAAGCGTCGGTCTGGATGTCGGTGGTGTGCGTCTTCTGGGGGTGTGGAATGGACCGGACGGCGTCGGCGGGTACTCGCGGGGGTGGGGTTACTCAGCACCCGACGGCGCCGTCCGGGGTCTTGGGGCGTCCAGGTTGGGGGGCGATCAGTAGGCGCCGGTCTTGTCGAAGACCGCCCGGACGGTGCGCCACAGGATCAGCACGTCTTGCATGATCGACCAGTTCTCGACGTAGGAGAGGTCGAGGCGGATCGAGTCCTCCCAGGACAGATCGGAGCGGCCCGACACCTGCCAGAGCCCGGTCATCCCGGGTTTGACCAGCATGCGTCGTGCGATCCGCCCGTCGTACTGCTCAACCTCGTCGGGCAGCGGTGGGCGCGGGCCGACCAGGCTCATCGTGCCGCCGATGACGTTGAACAGCTGGGGCAGTTCGTCGAGGCTGTAGCGGCGGATGATCTTGCCGACCCTGGTGATTCGCGGGTCGTCACGCATCTTGAACAGGACGCCGTTGCCCTCGCTGCGGGCGCGGAGATCGGCTTTGACGCGGTCGGCGTCGACCACCATCGACCGGAACTTCCACATCTGGAACGGCGCATTGTTCACCCCGATCCGGGTGGCGCGGTAGAAGATCGGGGCGCCGGTGTCGAGCACGATCGCCAGCGCGACCAGGCACATCGCCGGCGTTAGAGCCAGGATCAGTACCGCCGCACCCAGCCTGTCGACGAGCGCCTTGCGGAACCGGTTGGCGCCTTCGTAGCGGGGTTTGTCGATGTGCAGCAACGGAAGTCCGGCAACCGGGCGCACCGTCAGTCGGGGGCCTGCGACGTCGGCGACGCCGGGGGCGACGAGCATGTCGACGTCGACACGCTCCAGACCCCAGGACAGTTCCTGCATGGCGTCGGGGCCGAGGACCTCGGCCGAGCTGACCGCCACCACCGATGCGTCGGCGGAGTCGACGGCCGCCAGTACGTCGTCGAGGTCACCGTGGACCGGGATCGCATGCTCCCCCACCTCGATGTGTGGGGGCAGCGGCGCGACGGTGCGGGGGAGGCACACCCCCACGACGTCGTACCCGAGCTGGGGTGTGTGGGTGAGCCGGCGCACGAGCGATGTCGCGGTGTCGTGGCTGCCGACGACCAGGAGCTTTTCCATGTTCAGCCGGTTGCGGCGTTGACGAGACAGGTTGCGACGCCACAGATATCGCGACACGAGCAAGGCGACGGTGCCCAGCGGCAGCGCGAGCAGTAGGAAGCCGCGGGCGATCTGCAGCCGGAAGATCTGGTCGACGATCGCCAGTGCGCCGAAGACGGCGAAGCAGGCCGTGGCCACGCGGCTGTACTCCTGCGGGCCGGAACCGACGACCCGACGATCTAGCGCGTGGTTGACACGTAATGCCATGAGCCACAGGATGATCAAGATGAGGGCCACGCTGGTGGCCGGGATCTCGACTTGTCCGCGCTGACCGAACGGGTTGCCGGTGCCGAACCGGAGAAGGTGCGCGGTGGCGACCGCGGCGATCACGATGACCGCGTCGGAGATGGCCAGCCGGGCCAGGTACTTCTTGCTCCATTGGGGGCGACTGCGACGTGCGCCGATGTCGGGATTGCTGTCTTGTGTTGCGCCTGAACTCCACACGTTCAGCGCCGATGCTTGCCCTGACGGACTCACCACACCTCCCACGATCAGATCTCGGTGGGGCGATGTCGGCCGAACGGTCGCGTCATCGCCACCGCCGGCCTCCTCGCGGCCCAGCCTCTTCGCCGAGCCAACCCGCACGCTTCTTGCGCGGGCCCATGACCGCCCCGAAACACTCTTCGGCCATGTTCACGTGGATCAATCAATGCGGGACAGTTGACAAGCTCCCGTTGATCTTTAACACGGGTCAACATTAACTCCCGTTTACCCGGACCACAACGCCGGATTGGAATTCTTTTGTGACTTCCCTACCATTTGACAGCCACAGCAATCGGGATTACCGAGGATTCTTCGCTTTGCTCAATAAATATCCGTCCGCCGGCCGCCGGCAAGTCCGTGACCAGCACGCACAGACCAGGTGTTCCATGTGGTCACGAACCCGCGGACCAGAGTCCAGATTGCTTCACCAATCCAAGTGTGACGGCCTTCACAGTACTTTCCTGCAGGCTGTCACGAGTATTTCGGGAATGTAAACCAGCAGATGAAGGCACCTTCTGGCGTCATTCCGCCCAGATCCAGAATGCCTGATTTGCGAGATTGGATTCCGGATTCTCGTGAATCCACCATTCTGCGATTCCGTCTCATTCAAAGAATGCCCAAGAACCCGGCATGAATGACGAGGATGCCATCAAAGAATGTCGTCAAGAATGCATAGACCCCCGCCGAGCGCCCCTCCTTCGATGGTCGAGGAGCGTCACCTTTGATCCGCCGAGCGGGATCCCCCTTTCCCGACGGTCGAGGAGCGCCACCCTTCAATACCGCCGGGCGCCTCCCCTTCGCTCGTCGAGAAGCGCCACCCCTCGATACCGCCGAGCGCCGCCCCCTCCCGTTGGTCGAGGAGCGCCGAGCGAGCGCAGCGAGCACGACGCGTCTCGAGACCACCGCACGCCAACACCGCAACCCGGCCGGACTACGAATACAACATCCACCGCAGCGGACCACCGACCCCGAAAAACACGGTTTTCGGCCCGATTCCGTGGAAGTTATATTCGTACCGGGCCGGCACCCAGCACCGGGTCGCCACGTCTCGAGGCTCCTCGCCTAGCGGCTCGTCACACCTCGACGACCGGGGGAAAGGGCCGACCTTACACCCGCACCGAGCACGATCCCCCTTGCCCGCTGGTCGAGGAGCGCCGAGCGAGCGCACCGAGCACGACGCGTCTCGAGACCACCGCAACATGACGCTGGAAATTCATACCCAGCACCGGGTCACCGCGTCTCGAGGCTCCTCGCCTAGCGGCTCGTCGCACCTCGACGACCGATCATGGGAGTCGCCCAGAACGGGACCACTCGACGACCGAGGAAAGCCGGGGCGATCACCGGCAGGCCGGGACATCCACCTTTACCTGTGGGGTGTCGACGAGGGGCTGGATGGGGACGTCGGCGGGGCCGTGCGCCGACGTCGGCTCCTCCAGGTTCATGGTGACGGTGACCTTCTGACCGGGCGGCACGCGCACCAGAGTCGAGACGTAGGGGCGGCCGTTGAGGGTTTCGTTGGTGTAGAGCGGGCCGACGCCGTCGACGGTCAGGGAGGTGACGGTGGCGCCCTTGGTAGTCAGCATCGCGACGTTGACCAGGTTCGTCCCGCGGGCCACCGACAGGTTGGTGCCGTTGGGTGCGACGACGTAGTCGGGTAGCGACAGGTTGTCGAGGGTATTGGTGAGCGTGACGGTCACCGTGCTCTTCCGCGAGTCCCCGCTACATCCGGCGGCCTGATAGGAGATCTCCCGGCGCAGGTAGTAGTCGAGCTTGTTACCGGCAGCATTGGACAGGGCGACCTGAAGATACGGTGCCGACGTATCGGAGATCTGGTGTCCGAGGTCGGTGGACTCCAAGATCTTCTGCTCGGCGGGATCGGCGCTGTACACCATGATCCGACGTTCATGCACCCCACGACCGAGCGCCTCGAGGAGTGCGCCGGTGTCGCCGCGGAAACCGGAGATCTGGCCGACGACGGCTCGGGAGATGCTCTGCAGATACGCTTTTCGCGCATCATTGTTGTCGGCAAAGCGCTGATATGCCGTCGACAGCGTGATCGGAACGATGTTGTCGGCGGTGATCTTCTCCCCGCTCGGCAGCGTGACCGGCCCGGTCACCTTCAGGACGTAACTCATCGCGATCGGGTCGAGGGCTACGGCACCATCGAGTTGCTGACCGGTCTGCGACTTCCAGTTGGCGATCCAGATCCGGGCGGCGTCGGGAAAGTTCGGGCTCAGATTGGAGTTGCGGAAGTCGGTGTAGGGCTTGAACGAGTCGAACAGCCAGTCGTACTCCTGCCCCAGATCGATCTGCGGACGCGCCGGATTACGGAAGTCCGAGTTGGCACCCAACGTCGGCGCGGTCACCCGGCCGTCGCTGGCGTCGATGATCGCGAACCCGCCGACGAGCCCACCGGTCCCCCGAGACTCCGACGGTGTCTGCAGGGCGAGGATGTAGTTCCGCGGCCCGTCGGCGCCGAGCATCGACGGAACCAGTTGCGCAGCAACATCGGTGCCCTGCACGGTGGTGTTGGCACGGTCGAGCAGATCGACGAGCTGGTTGCGGGCGTCGGCGACCGTACCCGACCAGCTCGGATCGATTCCGGCTGCACGGGTGGCGATCGCGTCGGACTTCTCCGCGATCGCCGCGAGCTGTGGTTGCGCCTGCCGCAGCGGGGCGGTGGAGATGGTGTCACCGCGGCGCAACTGCGACGGCGAGAGCACCGACGACAGATCCGCCGACGGCACCAGTACCTGCGAGGCGTAGTCCGACACCGCGGAACTGATCTGCGTCACCGAGTCGAGTGGTTTGCCGAGCCACGGGATGGCCGCGGCCGCAGACCACACCACCCCGTCGGTGCGGTCTGCGGCACCACCCGCCTCGTCGGCCGCCGACTGCGCGGCCTGCTTGGCCGTCTTCTGGTCGCCGTCGAGGATCGCGGTACGCGCGCGTTGCGCGTCGGTGCGCGCCGACTCCAACTCCCCCTTCGCCGCGAACGCCGAATAGGCAAGCCACGCAACACCGATCACCACCACAGCGATGAGCACACCGATGATGATCCACAGCCACCGATTCCGCCACCACCGGGCGCGCGGTGTCTCGTCACCCGACGAGGCCGACCCCGGGTCCTCCGGCGGCGGACCGTCGCCACCCTCCGGCTCGACGGGTACCGGCTCCGGCACGCGACCACCGGGCAACTCGACGGCCGCACCGCCGGCCAGCCATGACGCCACGTCGAGCACCCGCGGTTCGATCTCGGCGAATACCCGCTCGAACGCCTCCTTCGGCTGCCCCATCGGGTCGACGATGTCGAGGCGCTCGGCGTTGGTGTCGATCCGTGCTCGCGAGTCGATCACCGTCGACAGGCCGGCACTGTCGAGTTCACCGACCAACTCCACGAACTCGTTGAGCGTGAACATCCGCTTCCACCGCGCGGGTGTCGTCCGCTGGCATGCGGCGCGGTGTTCGCGGGTCATCGTCAGCACCAGGTCGGCGCCGTCGAGGATCTGCGGGCGAAGGTAGTGGGCCTCGAATCCGGCTGCGTCGTAGCCGTGTTCGTCGAGCACCTCGACCGACAGCGGATGCATCGGCGCACCGTTCTGCGCGCCGACACCCGCGCTGGTCACCGTCACCGACACCCCGGCGGTACCGGCGAGTGTCCGCAGAATGCGCTCGGCGATCGGCGACCGACAGATGTTGCCCGTGCACACGAACAGAATCGACTGGGGCCGGTCGACCACTCCCGGACTGCTCTGTCCTTCGCTCACCAATGCTCCTCGAGTAGTTCCGCGATCTGCCGCATCGACGCCGGGCCACCAAGATCGGCGTGCGCGCGACCGGTCTCGATCACCTCGACGTCACCGTCGAGATAGGGCGCCCACGCCTGCTCCTTCACGTCCACATCCACGTCGCCGTCGTTCGACGCCAGGTACAGGACCCTACCTGCGGTCACCGACGACGGCTGATGTCGGCGTAACCCGTCGACGACGATCCCGATGCGGTGGGTGACGGTGGCCGCCAGGTCGGGGTCGGCGGCGGCGAGCGGCTGCAGCAGCGCGTGGAGCCGGGCCGCATCGTCGTCGGCGACGCGTGCGAGTTCGGCGGCGTCGACTTCGGCCGGGGTCCGCGGGTCGAGAAGCACCAGGAGCGCGATCTCACCGCCACTCTCGACGATCTGCCGGGCGATCTCGTGGGCGAGCACCCCACCGTACGACCAGCCGATCAGTCGATACGGACCGTCGGGCTGGCGCTCGCGGATCGCGGTCACGTGACCTGCTGCGATGGCGGCCAACGACTCCGGCATCGGGTGCGCGGTGTCGAGGAGCTCGGGCAGCTGGACGCCGAGCACACGGCGATGCGGCATCGCGTGGGCCAGCGGGGCGTAGTCGGTGACGATTCCCGTCACGGTGTGCACCACCCACAGCGGAGCAAAGTCGGACGCACGCTCCCCCGACAACTCCACCACCCGGTGATCCAGCAGTCGGTCACCGCCGGCGACGACACCCGCGGGTGTCGCGTGCGCGAACAGCTCGGCAACCGACATCCGCAACCCGGTACGGTGCTCGATTTCGTCACGTAACGCGATCAGTGCCAACGAGTTTCCGCCGGCGTCGAAGAAGTCGTCGTCCATGCTGACCGGCACCCCGAGGACGGACTCGAACGCCGCGCACACCGCGTGTTCGTGGGCGGTGGCCGGTGGTCGACCGGATCGGGTCCACTGGGGCGGTGGGAGCGCAGCGTCGTCGAGTTTGCCTGCGCTGGTGTGCGGTAACGCGGCGACGGCGATGATCTTCGCGGGCACCATGTGCCGCGGTAGCGTGCGGCCGGCCACTCGGCGCATCTGCTCGACGTCGACCGCGTCACCGACGACGTACGAGATCAGGGCGGCGCCGGCCGGACCCGGCCGGACGACGGTTGCCGCCTGTACCGCCCCCGATCCCAAGAGCACGGCGTCGATCTCGGCGGGTTCGACGCGTTGCCCGCGGATCTTGATCTGCCGGTCGACGCGCCCCACATAGATCAGGCCACCGCCGCGCCGATCCCAGCGCACGAGATCACCGGTGCGATAGAGCCGTTCGCCACCGGGGCCGGCGACGAACCGTGCGGCGGTCTTGCCGGGATCACCCAGATATCCGCGCGCCAATCCGGTTCCGGCAACGTACAGTTCGCCGACCACGCCGGGGGCGACAGGCCGCAGACGCCGGTCCAGAATGATCGTTCCGATGCCGGGCAGCGGGTATCCGATCCGATTCGGTTCGTCGGATCGATAGGGGGCGCCGGTCACCCAGACGGTCGCTTCGGTGGGGCCGTAGACGTTGTCGACCTCGGTGTGCGCTGACCACTCGTCGGCAAGGGTGCGCGACAACGCTTCTCCCCCGATGAAGACGCGACGCATCGACGGCAACACCGCGGGGTCGACGGTTTGCATCACCGACGGAGTCCCGAGCATGACGGTGGCGCTGACCTCCCGTAGCCACGCGGTCAGTTCGGTGCCGGCGCGCACCGTCGACGGCGCAACCACCAGTGCCGCACCCGCCCCGACCGCCGACAGGATCGTCATGATCGACGCGTCGAAGGCCGGTCCGGTGGTGAGCGCGACCCGGTCCAACACCGAGATGCCACTCACCCTGGTGCAGCGGTGCAGCCCACGATGGGTGACCGCGAGCGCACTGGGGGCGCCCGTGGTGCCGGAGGTGGTGATGATGTAGGCGAGCGCATCGGGTGAGACACGTTGTGCTGGAACATGTGTAACCGGACCGACGGGTTGGGGTGGGATATCGTGACGGGTCACCGGTCGGGCCTGCGCGAGAGCGAGGGTCTTCTCGATGCGGGCGGCCGGATGATCCGCGTCGACGGCCACGATCACCGCCCCGAGCCGGCTCACTGCCCACCACGCCACCACCCATTCGACGGATCGGTCGATGAGCAGCCCGACCCGATCCCCGACGCGCACACCGCGGTCGGCGAAGCTGCGGGCGGTCGCCGAGACCCAGGCGTCGAGCTCGGCGAAGGTGAGATGGCGTGCACCGTCGTCGACGGCCATCACGTTCGCATGCCGACGCACGGCCGCGTCGAGAATGTCGTGCAGCAGTGGCGGTTCGATGCTATCGGGGGTGGCGCCCGCATGCTCGAGGATGAACTCCGACTCGCGCCGGCTCAGCAGACGGGTGGGGTCGAGGCGCTGTGTGCCGTCGCCGGTGACGATCTGCAGTGCGGTGCCGATTCTCCGGACGATCGTGTTGATCTGAGCCTCAGAGAACAGTTGTCGCGCATAGATCACGTCGATGCGATGTCCCTCGGGGTCGAGTGTGATGATCACCTGCAGATCGAATTCGCTTCTCGGGCTGAACTCGTCGATGCCGGGCACGGTGCCGGCGGCTGCCGCCGCACCCGACGCCATGGCTCCGTCGACCACGGAGAACATGATCTGCACCAGGGGATGTCGGCCGACGACGCGGGTGACGCCGAGATGGTCGACGACGTCGTCGAAGGCGACGAGGGCGTGGTCGGTGGCCGCGAGGTCGTCGTCGCGCACCATATCGATGAGTTCCTCGACGGTGCCGACGGCTCCGATCCGGGTGCGCAGCACCACGGTAGAGACGAGCATGCCGACCACCGAGCGCCACCGGTCGTCGCCACGCAGTGAGACGGGGGTGGCCATGGCGATGTCGTCGGCACCGGCCTGCACGCTCAACGCGAATGCTGTGGCCGCGTGCAGGATGTGGAACTCGGAGGCGTGGTGGGCGCGCGCGGTGCTGCGGATCTTGTCGGTGAGGTGGCGGGTCAGGGTGCGACGCACGGTTGCCGTCGAGAGGTCACGCACGACGGGCCGGTGTTCGACGAGGCCGAGGTCGTCGGCGTATCCGTCGAGCGCTTGCTCCCAGAACTCCAACAGGTCAGCACGTTCGGTACGTTCTCGCGCGTCGAGATCTGCTGCGGCACCGAGGAAATCACCCGTCAGGGCACCGAGCGGGGTGCCCATCACCGCGGCGGTGAGGTCGGCGGCGATCATGGCCGCGGATTCGCCGTCGATGCTGATGTGGTGGGCGAGGATCCCCACCGCGAGGGGCCGCTCGCCGGTGTCCGTGAGCACGCTGACGACGAGCGCCCGCACCGGCGGTGTGCCGGCGGAGTTGGCGGGCGAAAGGTGCAGCAGGCCGGTCAACACATCGGCGTCGAGTGAGTCGGCGGCGAGGTTCTCGACATCGGGTGACCAGCCCTCGACGACCCGCTGGCACGGGCCACTCCCCGTATCGCCGTAGGCCAGACGCAAAGCCGGGTGGCGGGCGATCACCGCGCGCAGAGCATCGGCCGCCTGTTCGACGGTCACGCCCTCAGGTACCGGCACCACGACGGGTACCGCATAGAGGGGTGCGGCCTCGGCCATGAATGCCGCGGTCCACAGTCGCCGTTGCGTCGGCGCCAGCGGCACCCACTCCCCGCCGACAGCGCCCTCCCCACCCGCGACAGCGCTCATTTCTCCGCCGACAGCGCTCTCCCCAGCGCCGACGGCGCTCACCACACCCTCGACAGCGCTCGCCAGGGCACGCGGCGTCGGATGGTCGAAGACGAGGGCGGTCGGCACCCGCATCCCCAGGCCGCGTCCCAACCTCGACGACACCTGCGTCGCCGACAACGACGTCCCGCCGAGCGTGAAGAAGTCCGCGTCGGCCGCGACGTCGTCGACGCCGAGGATGTCGGCCATCACCGCGCGCACCGCGTCCATATCGTGCGAGTTCGCCTCGCCCACAACCACAGTCGGCAGCGGCGTCACCTCGGCCACCACCCCGGTCGGTAGCGCCATCAGCTCGGGGAACGGTCGGTCGAGGTCGTCGGCCATCGCCGCGAGTGCCGCGCACACGTCGGTGAGCAGCGCGTCGGCCACCTCAGCCGGCACCCGTGGTGAATACACCGCGGTCGCCTCTAGCTGCCCGTCGACGACGGTGATCACCAGTTCGGCGTCGAGTTTGGCGGCCACCGCATCTCCGTCGAGTGGCACGGGCTCCGCGCGCACCCCCTCGGCGAGGACCCCTGCGTTGAACACCCCTGCCCCGTCGAGCGCGGGCACCACGTCCTGGCCGACGAGCAGGATCGAGGTGAGCGGGTCGATGCCGTCGCGAACACCGGGCCGGACGGCTGCGGCGACCGCCTCGTAGGGCACCTCGGCGTGGGCGAGGGCGTCGAGCGCGACGTCGCGCGCCTGCTGCACCGCCGACCGCATCGACGTGGTGGCGTCGATCCGGATGCGCAGGGCGACGGTGTTGACGAACATCCCGACCACCGACTCCCACTGCGGTGCCGACCGCCCGTGCACGGGCATCGCGATGACCACGTCGTCGCGTCGTGCCCAGCGGCCGAGTACCGATGCCAGCGCCGCGTGGGCCGCCTGGAACAGGGTTGCCGATTCATGTTGTGCCGCAGCGGTGATCGCGGTGGCGACCTCGACGTCGAGGCGGTGGGTGATACGGCCGCCCGGTCCGATGTCGCCACCGACACCGGGCGTGCGGAACGGGGCGATACCGGCCAATGTCTCTTGCCAGTGCCGGATCTCTCGGGCGTATCGGCTCGACGGATCGTCCGGGTCGCCGAGCAGCGCGAGGTGCCACTGGGTGTAGTCGCCGTAGGTGAGTGCGGGCGGGGCAGGCTCGGTGCCGGTGTAGGCCTGGGCGAGCTCGCCGAGGAGCAGTCGCACCGACCAGCCGTCGAGCGCGATGTGGTGTGCGGTCATGGCCACATCGATGTGGTCGGCGCTCTCGAACACGACTGCGCGGACGCCGATCTCGTGTTCCAGGCCGAAGGGCCTGGTGATCTCGTCCCGAATCGCCGCGCCCACATCACCGTTCACCTGGACGATACTGACGTCGGCGCCGTCGGCGAGTCGCTGCCACGGTCCGTCGTCGATGACGGTCCGCAGGCTCTCGTGGCGCCCGAGTACCGCGACCATCGCCTTGACGAGCCGGTCGACATCGACGGCTCCGGTGAGCCGCACCACCAGCGGCACGTGGTACGCCGTCGACAAGGGTGCGCGCAGGTGTTGAATCCAGATGCGCCGCTGCGGGTATGCCAGCGGCAGCCGCTCGGGTCGTGCCAAGTGGCGTGGCACAGCGACCGGCGCATCGGAGCCCGCCGGGATCGCCGAAGCGAGGGCGGCGACGGTCCGGGTGTCGAACAGGGTGCGGACCGCGATGTCGGAGCCGAGGCGTTCGGAGAGCCGTGAGGCGACCTGTGTCGCCGACAACGACGTACCGCCGAGGGCGAAGAAGTCGGCGTGCGCGTGCACCTCGTCGACGCCGAGGACCTCGCCGTACGCGGCCGCCACCATCCGCTCCACATCGGTGCGTGGGGCGACAATCTCTGCGACATCACCGGCAAGGTCCGGGGCGGGCAGGCGGCTGCGGTCGATCTTACCGGTCGACCCGAGCGGCAGCCGATCGACGAGTGTGATCGACGCCGGAACCACGCTGCGCGGCAACACCGTACGCACCTGTTCCCGCAGGCTCGCACCGTCGACAGGGGAACCCGGTGCCGGAATGACCCACGCGGCGAGCACCCGCTCACCGGCCGGAGTGCGACGGGCGGCGACGACGGCTTCGCTCACATCCGCAAGACCGGCCAGCGCGGCCTCCACCTCGGCCGGTTCGATCCGGATGCCGCGCACCTTCAGCTGATCGTCGCCGCGTCCGTGGATGACGAGGTCGCCGTCGGCGCGCCGGTGGACGAGGTCGCCGGTGCGATACCGGCGCGTCCCGTCGGGGCCGGCCGCAAAGGCGGTCGCCGTGCCGGCCGGGTCGTCGAGATAGCCTCGCGCCAGAGCACTTCCGCCGATGTACAGTTCGCCGATCGTGTAGTCGGGTACCGGCCGCAACGCGTCGTCGAGGATGACGGCGTCGACTCCGGGTATGGTGGCGCCGATGGTGATCGGACCGTCGGGGCGGCACCGCGCGCTGGTGACGGCGACCGTCGTCTCGGTGGGCCCGTACTCGTTGCTGACGGTGTGCCCGTGCGCCATCCACGTTCCGGCCAGCCGGGCACTCAGCGCTTCCCCACCAACCGCGACGTGCCGAACCTCCGGCACCTGCGTGGGGCTGATGGTCGACAGCACCGACGGCGTCGTCAGCAGCACGGTGGTCTCGGTGTCGGCGATGTGGTCGGCGAGGTCGTCGCCGCCGATCACCTCCGGCGGGCAGATCACCACGCAGGCTCCCGCGGCGAGGACGGGCACGATGCCCATCAGGTGCGCGTCGAAACCGACGGCGTACGTGTGCATCACGCGGTCGAGGGACGTCAGCTCGAGGCGTCGGACGGTGTCGCGGGCCCAGCCGGCGAGTCCGCGATGGGTGACGACGACGCCCTTGGGCCGGCCCGTGGTCCCCGAGGTGAAGGTGAGGTAGGCGGCGTCGTCGATGTGCAGCGGGCGCACCCGGTCGGCGCGGGTGAATCGTCGCCGTTCGACCGGATACAGGTACGGATTGTCGACAGCGATCACCGGCACCGCACCCACGTCCGGCACCTCGTCGGCGACGAGTGTGAGAACCACGGCAGCGCTGGCGCGTTCGAGGATGTCGCGGCGTCGGGCTGCGGGGTCGGCGGGGTCGACGGCGACGAATGCCGCGCCGGTCCGGGCGATCGCCACGGTGGCCACCACCCCGAATACCGACCGCGGTAGGTGACACGCCACCACCTGGCCCGGTCCGATCCCCTGCTCGCGCAGCCGCCACGTCAGCGCGTCGGCGAGACGGTCGACGTCGCCGTAACGCAGCGCGGCACCGCATCCGGGGATGCGGTGCGCGGCGTCGTCGACGGCGATCGCCGACGGTGTGGTGAGCTGCGCGTCGAGCAGCTCGGCCAGCGTCTCCGGCGGTGGTGGCTCCACCCGCCGCACTGCCGGGCCACCGAGGAGGTCGGCGCCGGTCCGTTCGGGTTGTGCCACAGCCTGTTCGAGCACCGACCCGAGGAGCGAGGCGAGGGCGTCGAGTCGAGGTTGGTCGGTGACACGTTCCCCACAGGTGAGATCGAGGTGCGCGCGTCCGTCGCTGCGATGGCTCATCACGTCGATGCCGAACAGTGGTGCGGTGGCGCCGGAGTAGCGCGACGCCACGTCGTCGGGGACGGCGCCGAGGACGACGTCGAACAGTGGGCGTCCGGCGCGGTCGCGGCCGGGGTCGGCGATGCGGCCGATCGCCGACAGCGGCAGGTCGGCGTGGGCGAGCGCACCGATGTCAGTGGCGGTGACCCTGGCGAGGAGGTCGGTGAACGGGATATCGAGGTCGATGCGGGTGTGCAGCGGGACGGCGCGGGCGAAGAGTCCGGGGACGTCGGCCAGGCGCGGGTCGACCCGCCCCGACAGTGCGGTGCCGATGGTGACGACGTCGCTGCCGGACTGTCGGGCGAGGATCATCGCGAGGACGGTGTGCAGCACGATGAACGGGGTGCTGCGCGCATCGGCGGCGAGCGCGTCGAGTTGCGCGGTGGTCTCTGCCGAGAGCACCACCGCGCTGTGGCGGGATCGGCCGCCGGCGGGTGCACCGAGGTCGATTTCGGGGAGTTGCAGTGTGGCAACGGGTTCGGCGAACACCGACGTCCAGTAGGCGGTGAGTTCGGCTCGGCGGGCGGCGAGGGTGTCGAGCCGCCACTGGGTGTAGCGCCGGTAGTCGACGGCCGGACGGGTGGGCGCGGTCAGCGCCGACCGCAGGATCGGCAGCGTTTCGCCGTCGGCGACGATGTGGTGGACGACCACGAGAATCCATGTGGTGGCGTCGTGTTCGACGAGGGCGAGGCGCCACGGGAGGTTGGTCGTCAGGTCGATGGGCTCGGCCAACGCGGCGAGTGCCTCGCCGACATCGGCGACCTCGGTGACCGCGAGCGCACCCAGATGGGCGCGGACGTCGGCGTCGGCCCAGCGCTCTTGGTAGGGCGTGCCGTCGTCGGCGATCGGAAAGCTGGTGCGCAGCGCGTCGTAGGTCAGGGCCATGGAGGTGAGTGCGCCGCGCAGGTCGTCGATGCTGCCGTCCCAGATCTCGGCGACCGGGATCGCCATGGTCATGAGGTATCCGGTGCGGTCGGGTTCGGCGCGCCACCGCAGCCACAGGTCCTCTTGCTCGGGTGCGAGCGGAAGCCGATCGGGTTCAATGCGAACACCATCCAGATCGAGAACGCCGTCCGTCACCACGGCATCCAGCGCGGCCAGATCTCGCACGGTGGGTGCGGCGAAAACGTCGGTCACCGAAATCGCGAGTCCGGCTCGGGACAACCGGCTGGCCAGGCGTGCCGCCGACAGCGAGTTCCCGCCCACGGCAAAGAAGTTGATATCAGCGGTAATGGGCGGTGCATCGCCGAGGGTGGCGGCCATCGCGTCGGCAATCACCTGTTCGCGATCGGTCAGCTCTCCCGGCTCACGCACCCCGGTCGCTGTGAGGCTGAGCAGCAACGCTTCCCGATCGAGCTTGCCGTGTGCGGTCAGCGGCCACAGGTCGACGACTCCGATCCGCGCGGGCATCTGATGCGCGGGAAGCGCTGCGGCACAAGCATCCAGAAGGGTTGTCTCATCGGTGTCGCCGATCACGAATCCGACGAGCCGCTCATCGCCGGGCTGCGCACCCGAGTCGACGACGACCCGCGCGTCATTAACGCCGGGCACGGATCGGAGTACCGCCACGACGGCGGCGGGTTCGACGCGGTATCCGCGGATCTGCACTTGATCGTCGGTGCGGCCGAGGTAGGCAAGTCGGCCGTCGAGCAGGCGACGCACCAGATCGCCGGTGCGATAGCGGCGTGTGCCGTCGGGTGCGGCGACGAAGCGTGCCGCGGTTTCGGCGGGGTCGACGTATCCGCGAGCGAGTTGTGTTCCGGTGAGGTACAACTCGCCGCATCCGCCGACCGGGACCGGTCGGCCCCGGGCGTCGAGGACTTCTGCGCCGACGCCGGCCAGGGGTCGGCCGATGAGGGGTCGGTGGTCCCCGACGTCGAGGTCGCCGCCGGTCACCTGGACGGTGGTTTCGGTGGGCCCGTACATGGTGACGAGCCGGACGTCGGGATGCCGAGCCGCCCACTGCTGCAGCGCGGTTGGGTCGAAGGCTTCGCCGCCGAGCACCAGGCACCGCAGCGTGCGTAGCCGGTGTGCGCCGATCGTCGGGTCGGTGAGCCGGACGAACGACGTGGGCGTGTGGGCGAGGATGGTGACGCCGTGGTGGTCGAGGGCGTCGACGAAGCGCTCGACGTCGACGACGTCGTCGCGGCGCACGATCGCGATGGTGCCGCCCGAGGTGAGCGCCCCGAAGATCTCCCACACCGACACGTCGAAGGTGGGGGCATGGGTGCACGCCCACACGTCGCCCGGTCGGGGGTCGATGAGGTCGCGGGAGGCGGCGAGCATGGCAGCGAGTCCGGCGCGGGTGGCGATGACGCCCTTGGGTGTTCCCGTCGAGCCGGAGGTGTGCATGACGTACGCATCGCCCGGGGCCGTCGCCGTCTCGCATCGCGCGAGCATCGCCGCGACCCGCTCCTGCGGTGCGGCCGGGTCGATCGGCACGACCACCGCGTCGGCCATCAGCACGCCGACCATTGCGACGACCGCATCCACCGACGGCGGCAGCGTCAACGGCACCCGATCACCGGCCCCCACGCCGCTGTCCGCAAGATCCGCGGCATACGCGCTCGCCCGCGCCAGCAGGTCCGCATACGTCAGCGAATCATGTTCGTCCGCAACGGCGGTCGTCTCCGGGTGACGTGCGGCCGCATCACGCAGGAGGTCGAGCACATCGGCAGGTTCGGCGATGTGGGCAGACGACTCGATCGGCTCGGCGGCAGGCAACAGATCTTCGACGCGAGCATCCGTGGCCGTCGCCAGACCGCGTATCACCGCGACGAATCGTTGCAGCAGAACAGGTCCCGCGGAGGGATCGACGTGGTGCTCCGCGACTGACAGCGCGATGGTCATGCCGGTGCCGGTGTCGCGGACGGTGACTTCCAGTGCGGTGCGCGCCTGCCCGGTGGGCAGAGCCTCGTACTCGGCGATGCCCGGCGGAACCGGCGGCGTGACGTCGTGGTCGAGGAGCACGGGTGGCACGGTGAGCGGTGCGGTCTCGGCGTGCGCCATGGCCGCGGCGAATGTTGTGTGCGCCTGCGCCAGCGCGTCGTCGACATCCGACGATCGAATGCCGCTGGCGCGCAGCGGAACCGTGCGTGCGAGCATCCCGACGAGGCCGTGAGTGGCCGGGTCGTCGCGGCCTGCGACAGGGATGCCGATGACGGTGTCGTCGGTGCCGGTGATCTCGGCGAGCGTGGCAGCGAGGGCCACCCAGAGCAGCGCGTACACGGTGGTTCCGGCGTCGGCGGCCCGCTGTGCCAGGGCGGCGGCGGTGGCCGCGTCGAGCGTCGAGTGCACCACCACCGCCGGTCCGGCCGTCAGCCCGGTGGGATGCGGGTCGGACGGCTCGGGCAGTGCGAGGGTGGTGGGGGCACCGGCGAGGTGCGTGGTCCAGTAGTCGGCGTCGGCCGGCACACGCCGCGCGGCCAAGAGCGGTTGCGGCTCGGTCCAGTGCGGCGCCACGCCGTTGCGTCGGGCGTCGAGGGCGTGCAGGAAGTCGGTGACCAGCACCGGCACCGACCATCCGTCGACGACGATGTGGTGGGCCACCAGGATCAGCTCGGCGCCGTCCGCGGAGATCACGGCCCGCCAGCCGCAGTCGGTGCTCAGGTCGAACGGTGTGTGCACCGCCGAGCGCTCATCGAGGTCGGTGATCGGCGTGATCTGTTCCGCCGAGAGCACCCGTGGCACAGGCTCCCCGTCGACCTCGGGGTAGATCGTCCGCAGCGCCTTGTGCCGGTCGGCGACGTCACGCAGCGCAGTCTCGAGCACTCCCCGACTGGTGCTGCTGGTCAACCGGATGCGCACGGCGAGGTGATACGCCGCGGACGGTTCGACGCGGTTGAGAATCCACAGCGCCCGTTGTGCCGCAGTGAGTTGCGCCAGCGGCTCACCCCCCGCCACCTCGGCGGGCCGGCCCATCAGCGTGGTGAGCGCCGACACCGTCGGATGGGCGAACACGTCGCCGACGGTGACCCACCGCTGCGGTCCGCTGAGCTTGGCGGCCAACCGTGCCGCCGACAGCGAGTTGCCGCCCAGCACAAAGAAGTTGGCGTCGGCGTCCACGGCGTCGAGGCCGATGACCTCGGCGATCACCGCGGCCACCTGCTGTTCGGCGTCGGTGAGTGGTCGCGCGGGTGCGGCTGTTGCAGTGATCGCCGTGAGGAGTGCTGCGCGGTCGAGTTTCCCGGTGTCGGTGACGGGCCACGAGGCGACGACGCCGATACGCGACGGCACCGCATAGGCGGGCAGGTGGGCGGCGCACTCGGTGCGGAGGACGGCTTCGTCCAACGGGTCAGGGCCGGTGACCGCGGCGACGAGCCGTTCGTCGCCGGCAAGATTGCCGGGTTCGACGAGGACGCGGGCGTCGGTGACGCCGGGTAGTCGGCGCAGGACGGCGGCGATCTCGGCGGGTTCGATGCGGTGGCCGCGCAGTTGGATTTGGTCGTCGGTGCGGCCGAGGTAGGCGAGGCGTCCGTCGGGCAGGATGCGCACGAGGTCGCCGGTGCGGTACATGCGTGCGCCGGTCTGTTCGGGGTCGGCGACGAAGCGGGTGGCGGTCGCCGCGGCCGCGTTGAGGTAGCAGCGGGAGACCTGCCGCCCGGAGACGTACAGTTCGCCGCGTCCGCCGGCGGGGACGCGGCGTCCGCGGGCGTCGCGGACCGAGAGGTGCACTCCGTCGAGCGGTGTGCCGATGATGCTGCGGGCGTCGGTGGTGTCGACGTCGGCGGCGGTGAGATGCACGGTGGTCTCGGTGATGCCGTACATGTTGATCAGGCGTGTACCGGAATGGGCTGCCGCCCAGTCATGCAGCGCGGTGGGGTGGAGGGCTTCGCCGCCAAAGACGACGGACCGCAACGCTGGCAGATCGCCGTCGTCGCCGACGATCTCGGGGTCGGTGAGCCGGGCGAAGGCGGTGGGTGTCTGCGACAAGATGGTGACGCCGTGGGTGGCGAGGGCATCTAGGAGTAGGCGTGGGTCGCGGACGGTGGTGCGGTCGAGCACGGCGATGCGCCCGCCGGAGGCCAACGCCCCGAAGATCTCCCACACGGAGAAGTCGAAGGCGTAGGAGTGCGCCCAGCTCCACACGTCTGCGGGGCCGGCGCCGACCGCGTCGAGGGTGGCGCCGAGCATGGTCGCGAGGTTGTCGCGGCTGACGCTGACGCCCTTGGGTGTTCCGGTGGAGCCGGATGTGAAGATGACGTACGCCTCGCCGGGCGCGCGGCGGCCTGTGCTGCGCGCGCTGGTCGAGGGGCCGCGGGCTTGGACGTGCAGGTCGTCGCGGATGATCGCGACTGGGGTTGCGGCGTCGAGGAGTTCATCGATGCGTGACGGCGGGTGGTCGGGGTCGATGGGGACGTAGGCGGCGCCGGCCATCAGGACGGCGACCATCGCGATGATGGTGTTTGACGATCGGCTCATCTGTAGGGCGACGCGATCGCCGTCGCGGACCCCGTTGCGCAGCAAGGTGATTGCGAGCGAGCGAGCGCGGGCGGCGAGTTGGCTGTAGGTGAGGTCGCCACGTACATCCGTCACGGCGATGGAGTGCGGGGTGCTGCGGGTGTGCGGGATGAGTGCGCGGATCGGGTCGAGGGTGGGGGTGCGTCGCGGAGTCGGTTCGGGCGTGGCGACCGGCGGTAGCTGATGCCCGATCACCGCGTCGGCGGTCGCGTCGGCGAGATGGGTGACGGCCTCGACCAAGGTGTCGAGGAGTAGCACTGCACCGGTCGGGTCGACGCGGTGCTCGTCGACGGTCATCCGGATGTCGATGCCGTCGGTGGTGTCGGTGATGGCGAATTGCATCGCGGTCTGGGCGAATCCGGTGTCGAGGGGGCGGACGGTGCGAATCAGCGTGCCGGTGGTGTCGGTGACGTCCGGGAGTGTGACGGCTGTGGTGAGGAGTACGTCGGCCAGGCCGGCGGGTGCGGCGTCGGCGTGACGTACCGCCTCGGCGAGGGTGGCGTCGGTGCGCGTCAGTGCCTCGCCGAGCCGCTGGTCGAGGGTGGCGGTGTGTCGTAGGGGCAGGGTGCGCACGAACATGCCGACGCGGCCGAGGTCGGCGGTGGTGGCGCGGCCGCTGGTCGGCACCGACAGCACGACGTCGTCGAGTCCGGTGATTCGGGCGAGTACCGCTGCCAGCGTGACCCGCAACAGGGCTGCGACGGTGCCGCCGGCTGCAGCGGCGGTCTGCGCGAGCCGTTCACGCGAGGTGGTGTCGAGGTGGCGGTGGTGATAGCTCACCGGCCCGGGCCGCGCGGGTTCGGGCAGTGCAGAGTGGTCGGGTGCGCCGTCGAGGTGGGTACTCCAGAAGTTCTGCGCCGCAGCAGTATCGGTGGGGTTGGAGGTGATCGACGCGCTGAATGGTGCTGCCGGACTGGGCCAACTGGGTGCGTGGCCGTCGCGGCGGGCGTCGACGGCGGTGAGGAAGTCGGTGACGAGGATGGGGAGGGAGGCGCCGTCGACGGTGATGTGGTGGGCGACGAGGACCACCGAGATGGCGTCGCCGGAGTCGTCGATGGTGGCTCGCCAGGCGGGGGCGGCGCTGAGGTCGAACGGCGCGGTGGCTGCGGCGTGGATGCCGGCGTCGTCGAGGGGTGCGGTGGTGACCGGTAGGTGGTCGGCGAGGTGCGCGGCGGAAAGGACTCGTGCGGTAGCTATTCCGTCGTCGGCGGCGTCGAAAACGGTACGCAGCGCCTCGTGTCGGGTGGCGACGTCGGTGAGCGCTGCGGTGAGGACGGATGTGGTGATCGCCGGCGCGAATTCGAGGTGGACGGGCAGATGGTAGGCGGCGTCGGCGGGGTTCAGGCGGTGTGCGAGCCAGAGTTCTTGTTGGGGGGGGGTGGGTCGGTAGTGGTCGTGGGCGGTCTGCGGGGTCAGTGCGGGGGCGGTGTGTGTCGGTGCGGCGGCGAGTCGGGCGGCGATGTCGCGCAGTGTGGTGGCGGCAGTGATGTCGGCGATGGTGAGGATGCGGCCGGTTGCGGTGGCGAGGCGTCCGACGATCTCCATCACCGACAGCGACGTTCCGCCGAGGTCGATGACGGAGGCAAGCATCGACGGCTCGTCGACGTCCAGCACAGCAGATACCGTTGCAGCGACCAGAGTTTCGTCAGCACCGGTGGGTGGCTCGTAGGCGATCGGTGCGATCGGGATCTGCGCGAGGAGGGTGGCGACGGCTCGTCGGTCGAGTTTGCCGGTGGTGCCGAGCGGGAGTTGTTCGACGGCGACCACGCGGCGTGGCCACATCATCGACGGCAGTGTCGCGAACAGTTGCTGGCGCACGGTGGCGGCGAGTGCGGTGGGGTCGTCGGCGTCGGTGGTGATCGCGACGTCGATGGTGGTGCCCTGTGTGCTGTGGACGGCGATGGCGACGGTTGCGTCGACGCCGTCGACATCGGCTGCGGTGCGTTCGATTTCGGCGGGTTCGATGCGGACGCCGTGGACGGAGATCTGGTCGTCGTTGCGGCCGTGGAATTCGAGTAGCCCGGTGGTGGGGTCGATGCGTGCGAGGTCGCCGGTGCGGTACATGCGGGTACCGGGCTGCCAGGGGCAGGCGACGAATCGGGCGGCGGTGAGGTCGGTGCGGCCGAGGTATCCGAGCGCGAGTTGCGCTCCGGCGAGATAGATTTCGCCGATCATCCCGGTCGGTTGTGGGCGGAGCCGGTGATCGAGGAGGTAGGCGGCCATCCCGTCGACGGCGGTGCCGATGGGGGTGGGCCGGTCGGTGGGGATCGGTGCATCCAAGGTGGCGACCGTCGCGTACAGCGTGGCCTCGGCCGGCCCGTAGGTGTTGCGCAGGATGCGTTGTGGCGAGACCTGATTCGCGACGGCCGGCGGTAGCGTCTCGCCGATGGCGCCGACCACCCACGGCAGTTGATGGGTGGGGATGCGCGCGATGAGCGACGGGGTGGCGTACAGGTGGGTGACGGCGTTCTCGACGAGTGCTGCGCCGAGGTCGGCATCGATCGACGGGATCGGCACCAGGGTGTAGCCGAGTCCCGCGCAGGCAAGCATCTCGAAGTGCGCGATGTCGAAGGCCGGTGACGCCACCGCCGCCAGCCGTCCCGGCCCGTTCCCGTCGTCGAGAAGCGACTCCGCATCCCGAATCAGGTTCGCCAGTCCCCGATGCGGTACCGCAATACCTTTGGGCTCCCCGGTCGTCCCCGACGTGAACACCACATACGCCACGTCGTCCACCCCCGGCTTATCGCCGCTGCCCTCCCCTCGATGGCCGAGCCCTTCCCCCCGATGGTCGGCGCTATTTGATCGATGGTTACCAACCCCCCAATCGCCGACGCCTTCCATCCGATGGTCGAGGTGCGAGGCGCCCCCAGGCGCCGAGCCTCGAGACCCCCGCAGCCCACCGCTGGAACCCGCCGAATCGCCGACACCCTCCCCCCGCTGCTCGGCGCTACTTGATCGATGGTCGAGGCGATCGCCTTGATCGTCACCTTCCCCCCGCTGCTCGGCGCTACTTGATCGATGGTCGAGGCGATCGCCTTGATCGTCACCTTCCCCCCGCTGGTCGGCGCTATTCGATCGATGGTCACCATCCCCCAAGTCGCCGACACCTTCCATCCGATGGTCGAGGTGCGAGGCGGCCCGAGGCGCCGAGCCTCGAGACCCCCGCAGCCCACCACCAAACCGAAACCCCTCCTCCGACACCACACACACCGGCTCCGCTACCCGCAGAATCGTCTCCACTCGCACCCGCATGAGCGAAGGATCAACGAGCAGTATCGCCGCCCCAGTCCGCGCGACCGCCCACCACGCAACCACTTGCTCCACCCCGCGCGGCAGCGTGATCGCCACGGTCTCTCCCGGCCGCGCCCCATACCCGCGCAACTCCTCCGCGAACTCCTTAGCCCGCTCATCGAGTTCGGCGAACGTCAACGCGTCCTCGCCACACGCTTCGCCGTCGACGGCAATCCGATCACCGAACCGCTCGACGGTCTCATCGAGAATCTCCGTCCACACCCGCGGCCGCGCCGGTATCGACACCGCAGTCGGCTCCTCCACCACCAGAGGCAGATCGTCGACAGCCACCTCCCCACCGTCGACAAGAGCCGTCGCCACTTCCCCCAACAGCGCGACGATCTGCCGATGGTGTTCAACGACGTCGGCGTCGTCGTACCGATTCGGGTTGGCTTCGAGTTCGACGACGAGCGAACCGTCCACGCTCGGGTCGCCTTCAGTGTCGGGATAGATGTTGAGCGACAGGTCGTCGACGGGTCCGGTGGTCAGGGAGTGGAAGGTGGCGGTGACCTTTCCGAACTGGATCTTCCGGTCGAACATCATGATGTTGAGGACGGGGCCGGTGATGGGGCTGCCGTGGTCAGCGACGATGTCGTCACGCCGGTACCGCTGATGCCGCAGCGCTCCCATGAGCGCGCTTTGCGTGGAGCGTAGTGCACCACCGACGGTGCTTGCCGAGCCCACCCCGGTCCGTACGGGAACGAAATTCAGCGTCGGCAGCGGGGTATTCCGTAGAGCAGCGACAGTTCTCGCTGCAACCGCGAGATCGATGACGACGTCATCACTGTCGGTGATGCGCGCGAAGTACGCGGCCAAGGTGGTGGCGATGACCGCTGGGAGCGTGGTGGAACGCTCCTCCGCGACAAGCCGCAACATCGTCATCGTGCCAGCGGGAATCGGCGCAGACAACCTCCGGTTGATCGGTGCCGGCGGTCCCATACGCAGCGACGAGGAGGGTGTTCCGCCGCCGACGCCGTTAAGCACGTTGCGCCAATAGTCACGGTCGGTCTGGAAGCGGCGTGAGGCGCGGTAGTCGGCGTCCGCGCGGGCCGGGGCGCGCAGGTCGGGAATGACTCGCGAACTCACATCTGCAACTCCATCGAGAATCTCACCGATCCTCGCGAGCCCGCGGATCATGTAGTTGACGGCACCGAGACCGTCGGTGACGATGTGGTGCGTCCGCTGGAAGAGGACGAATCGAGTGCTGCTCAGCTCGAACAAGACTCCGCGAGCAAGTCTGTCGGCGAATGGATCGACAGGTTTAGACGCGTCCTCGCGCATAGTTGCCAGCGCGCTGCCGAACGGATCTGTCTCGCCTCGAAGGTCGACGTACTCGACAAAGTCGTGCAGAGTCGGGTCGTACACCCCGGTTGGGCCGGATGTGTCTGACCGCAGCGTGATCTGCAGCGATCGGCCTGCCCGAACCTCTTCGCGCAGTGCACCCAGGAACCGAGGGACATCGAGCGGTCCGTCAAGAATGATGTAGTTCGCGACACTCAGCGGGACGCCCGGCATCGCGGATTGCCGCTGCAGCAACGATTTCTGTGCATCGCTGAGCGGAAAATCGTATCCAGACTCGGGGTAGGCGGTGGTCATGCGCCACCCCTGCAGGGGTTCCGGATGGACGCGATCGTCATCAGTAGCGCGAGGCCACTCGTGCTGCTGTAAGGCCGCAAGTGCAGTGCCCAGGTTCGTGGACGGCACGAACTCACCGTTACCTTTCCTAACGTGCTAGCTAAGACGACCACGGGCGTCAGACCCTCGGCCAGCCATACCCCAACCTCATCGAACAAGTGCCTCGACGACACCGCAGAAACGACTGGAATGCCCACGCGCACAATCTCCAGAAGACCTGAGCCGCCCTTGTGTTCGCTTTCCGCGCCACACACCCCGCGGGCCACGTATGCACGCAACTGAAATTGATACGCCGCGACGGCTGCTCGACTGGCTCCTGGAGGCTCGGCAAAGCTCAGGTGGACGGCATCGGAGCCTAAGTCGTGTCTGAGGCTGCCAGCACAGCTACCCACGCATAGCTTTCCACCTACCCTGATCTCGAGCCGATCCGAGAAATGTTCGACCACAGCGAGGTACTGGTTGGCCGACAGCCGAGCAAATCCTTTATCTTCCCTTTCGCGGATCAAGCACAACAACAGTGCGGCCAGGCCGACAGGGTCGAGGCCGGCCCTCGGATCATCGCGGCCGTGGACCGGCGGACCGCTCACAGCACCACAGATGACACCAAAGCCAGGAAAACTACGTCCTGCGAGTGCCTCCAAAATACGGATGCCGTACTTCACGACTTCACCGACAAGATCAACACAACGTCCCACACAGCACCGGCGATAACATAACCGCAAACATAGTCAACCCAATTCTATCCACTAGCTCGTCCGTCTATAAACGCATTCATCAAGTCTACTATCCGGCAATATCGGATATATAAGTTACGCCGTGTCCGACGATCTCAAGAATCGGGAAAACTCAAAGCAACAAAGAGCTAATAACGGAACCCACTCATACGATCGACAAGCACGCCACCTCAGGAGGGGGACCTCGATTTGCCGGGATCAGCGTACCTATTGTAGTTTGAGTACAATGTCCGGCCAGGATCAATACTGTTCAATACGATCCTTGTATCGAAGTCACCAGCTTCCCTAAACGAGTCAACCGTAGCTAGCAACTCGTCTTTGCGCGTTCGATCACACCGAACTACTACCAACGCAAAATCGCACCACTTCGATAACACAAGCGCGTCGGCAAGTCCCAATACAGGCGGAGTGTCAACCACAACGACGTCAAATCGGAGCCTTAACGAGGAGATCACATCGGCACAACGTTCTGACCCAAGCAATTCGGTCGGATTCGGAGGAGTATCTCCAGATGAAACACAGTATAGATTCTCAGTGCCAGTCTTCTGAACAACATCATCCAAGCCCACCACACCTTTTAGGCAGTCGGTCAGCCCCGGCAGGCTCCTTACGCCAAGCGCAGCACAAACGGCTGGCCTCCGCAGATCGGCATCAACGATGACTACAGACTTACCGTCCTCAGCGAAAGCAGCAGCAACATTAAGGGCAGTTGTCGTTTTCCCGTCACCAGGGCTCGAACTAGTCACGAGGAATGTATTCACAGTCGAGTCCACATTGACGAAGCCGATATTTGCACGAAGGCGCCGGAAGTCTTCGCTTGCGGGGCTAGAACCCGAACTAAAATCCAATAAGGACCGCTTACCGAGGGAAACATCGCGCGAAATCACTCCCAGGACAGAATTTCCTACCTGGTGCGGCAGATCCGCAAGCCGTCTTATCCTTGTATCCCAGCGTCTCCACAAGAAAAGCGCACACAACCCCAATATCAAACCACCGGCCGCACCCAAGAGAAAATTAAAACGTATTCGGGGGGAAACTGGATCTGAGCTAGGTGTGCCATACGAAATTACCGTCAATTTAGCCAACGGCTCCGAGGATGCATCAGGCTTTTCGAGTAATCTTACGTACTTCACCATTGAAGACGACACCGCGTTAACTAAAGAGGCAGACTTCTGCGGATCGTCTGTCTTGGCGCGTATCGTTAGCAAGACTGTTTGAGGAGTTGGCGCCGAAGATAGCTCTCTCCGAGCCTCGTCCATAGATATCCGACCCCCGAAATTCGAAAGGGCATCTCGCAAAATAACGTCAGATGTGGTAAGTCTGGAATACGATCCCACTCGTTGCTGCGACGCAAGCGATCCTTGATACGCAGACTGACTATTCGAATCAGTACTCGAGGTCACATACAGAGTCGCCGCAGATGAGTAAACCCGTGTCTGTACCTCACTAATCGCAAACGCAACGACACTGCCCACAAGTGCACATACGACAATCACCCACCAACCCTTCACAAACGTTGGAATGTAGGCTTGAGCCACAGGTCTGTTCTCAATCAATTACATGCTCCAATCAATCATTCCTCGCCCACTCTAGGGCCGAGAAGTACGGCGATCATGTTCCATTTGGTCACGTGCAGCTGATCATGTCCGAATCTCATTTTCATCTCATCGGCCCAACAACCCCTCTTCGCGGAGTTTGTCAAATCGCCGCGCGGCGCCGTCATGGAACTCAAGGTGGCCTGAACAGGACAACCTCGCCGTTAGTTCTCGGTAATCCTGAGGTTTCGATCGAATATCGATCACATATCGTTCAAGCTCCATATCGCGCATCAAAGCAAAGTGCTTCTCTTCATAGGCCAGGAGGCCAACTCTCGCGCCACGGCAAAGCGCGGCAATACCGGCATGCATTCGCGCGGATAGAACTATCTCAGCAAAGTCGCAAACATTGCACACATCAGCGTACGACCCAGCGTCGACTATCGATACGGTCGAAATCCCTTCATTCCTAAGGCGTTCCACTATCGATAAAGACATGGCCAAGTCGCCCCCTATATTTGATGAGTCTATCCTTCGATGCATAGCCAAGAACCGTACCGGCCGGGGCACCAGTGAGTTCTTCACCAACTCCACTATTGTGCTTTCCAACTCACGTTGCTCCACCACCGATAGGTAATCGGCCCCCACCAGGCACAACACCGATCCCACACGTGATTCTGCCGCGGTGGCACAATAATTCGCAAAAGCAAGGTCGGGAACTAGGGCCGCATTCACGCCGAGGCGAGCCAGTGAATCAACCGTCGAAGAATCTCGAGCCCGCCATGATACATTCCGTGCCGTCAGCCGAACAATTATGCCCAGAAACCACGACCGTATTTCGACACTAACCGGCATAGTCTCGACTGAGACTCCAATTCGCGAAGCCCACCACCAAGTCCAAACTGTCAACAAAGTCTCTTTAAAGTATTGATCACCCAGATAACCACCGCCAACAGCAATTACACTCGAGGCGCGAGTATATAGTTCCGCAGACGAAGGCAGCAGTCCGATTCGCACTAGCCACCGCACTGATCGAGCCTGAACTCGCCTCGGCGCGAATGCGAGCGTAGATAGAGCAATCCACCGAACCGCCCACGCCAAGTAGATCTGGACTCTCTTGCTCCCCCGCGTCTCACGCAAGTCCAGCCTCGAAAACAATTTCGGGAAGAACGATACGCCAGGTATCTCAAATGACTCAGGATCGACAGCCAAACACACGACCTCTACACTCGCGCGCGCACTACGCGCGTAGCTCAGGGTCCGCTCAACTAGCTCCAGATCACCCAGATTCCTCGCACTGTAAGCCTCCGTAACCAGCACAGTTCGCACGGGTTCACGGTTCTCCTTGCCAGGTTCGTAAATCAACGCGCATTCCTTTCCAGAAGTACCAGAAACAGCATGAAAACTCCGGCCGCCAAACACGAACCGAAGAACGAACCGATAGCTGCTCCCCTCGCACCACCTAATACAGCCCCCGAAACACCAAGAGTAAGGGTGATCGGAGTGCTGACAAACCGCGCGTAGAGCAACACCCTCGAGTGCCCCGAAGCTTTAATCGCCAAACTACAAATGAACGTCACAGTTATAGGAGCCAGCGATAGCACCACGAAAGGGAGCACCGGCGATACAACCGACCAGCTCTGACCTAGCAGCGCAACTCCGGCCTTCGCTGGCAGTGCCCATGCGCAGATCGCTCCTAGCGAAGCACCTATCCATAACACACCTCCGAACTTGGCTATCGCACCCGCGCGAGACTGAACGCTATCTGACCATCGGCGCAAGAGCAGCGCCGGCAGAGTCTGGAGTACTACCCTTGCGGGCCCTATCAGGGAATCAGAGCCGCGAAGTGCGGCTGACGCCGCGGGGCCAGCAAGCGTTGTAGCTGCCCAGAATGTCCCCTGCAGCGACAAAACGCCAAGTAAATAGTCAGATCCAAACGGTAAGTTGAGCCTTCCGTAGCTTTTCAGATCATCGGCCGAATTCGCTGCCTGGCACTTCTTGGCGACGGAGCGGCTCATGAAGATCGGACCTGCGATTGCAGCCAGAGCGAAGCCGCACATGTAAAGATACGCATCGCCAACGTGCGCAGAAGACAGAATTATTAAAGTCGATACTTGGCAGGCTCCGCTAACTCCATCTGAAATCACCATTTTCAGCGATTCACTCTTGAGATACAGAAGGTATCTCACGAGGTCTTGCATGAACGGCCCCGCCAGCGAGGCACCCAGAGTTGCTACGGCCCAGTCCCCCGTTTCAATCCACACCCAAGTAGCACCACAGACGGCAGCCGCAACACAGAACCCCGCAGAACGCCAGCACGCTGCGCGCAACAACTCAGGAGACGGGCCTCGACTACCTAGAACAACAATTAGTGGCTCGACTACCGCCGCTCGCTGTAGTCCAACAACGAGCACGATAATAGTGAATACTATAGAGAACTGCCCAAACTGATCGATGCTGCTAGCTCGAGCCACGATCACCGTAGCCAGAAAGCTAGAGATCGAGTATACCGCCTGGTCCACCCCGACGCTTATTCTGTGGAGATTTGTCGCGGTTACTCGGCGCCGAAAAGACGACGGTTGGATGATGCGGCTTCGAATTCGAGATTGACGTTCAGCATTTATGTGACCCATTCGCAGCCCTTCAGCAGGTTCCTCCGCGGCAAGAGTAGATCCGCAACTTCTGTATCACACCTTGCCAGTTGATCTCTCGGTTCTATTTCTCGATCCACTTGCCAAGCGAGAAACTGCCCATACCGCGACGGCCAACCAAACGACGGTCATTGAGACGTTTCCAATCCCACCTCGAACCGCTACAAACAAATAGTAAATGAGAAGTATCGAGATGATAAGAACATCTACCCTGCCCGTTATCTTTAATAGCGCATGGATAAGAGTAGCGAATGCACCTATAATCACCATACCAATGGCTACGCCCGAAGTTCCGAAATTTAAGTACAACTCGCCGATCAACGTCGGCGGGAGCCCTCCCCCTGCAAACCCCTGACCGGCCGCATCCTTCAATACGAAATCGAAGGGCTGCCGACTTTCGCCCGGAAGCAACGCCAAGTAATTCCAAACTATGGTTTCGCCACCTTTGAACGGTATTATATCTGGAAATAGCGAGTAAACAGCGCCGATGTTAAGTCCGAAGGCGTTAAAGTATGTGGTCAGATATTTTGATATCGCACCGCCGTAGTTTCCGGTTGAGAGTAGCTGGAATGTCTCATAGTTCGCGAGACCTGAGCTGTAGACACGGTACAGCCCAATTGCGACCGCACCCAGAATCGCCAATATTCCCGCTACCAGAATCGATATCGTCCTTATCGGCCTTGTATATTGCCGGATCATCAGGAGCACCACAATGAACGCAAAAACCGTGTTTCGCCAGCCCGTAGAAGTTAATAGCAGAACGGTCATCAGTACCAAAGTGCACCTTACGCCTGTGCTTGTTCTAGTACATGCAGGCGAGCACAACAACCAAACTGAGACCATCATCAACATCGAGAGGTAGAAGGGCAGACCGCCACCTGTCAGGGCCGCCAATCTTGCGTTCTCTACATCTGGTTCAAGAATCGGTATTCCTCCAGCACGGTACCAATACCAGATCATCGCGAAAGCGCCAGTGCCGTATACGGCATACAGTATCCCGGGATCGAGTTCGCCTCGAATTCTCCGGCTCCCAACGTCAGGCGGCCTAGGCGTTGGAATAGCAAGCGAAGCTGCCACGGCGCCTAGTAAGTACGCGAGCATCCCCCAAGCAAGACCACGACCTACTTCAGATGCTGTTTCCGAGTATCCCATGAAAGCAAGAAGAGACGGCGCCGAGCCGAAGACGATACCCATTGTGAGCGGAACAAGAACGAATGGTGAAAGCGGGTCGAGCTCACGAATTCCGCGCTCCGTGGCAACAATAGCGATGACGGGGGGCCCGAACGATCCAGCAATGAACACCAGGTAGAAAGTGTCTGCAGCATCAACGCTGGCGGCGATGAAAATGTACGCGCAGACTATTATCGCGACGAGAATAATCGCGGTAACCGGTAGCCAACGCCTTGCAACGTAATCGAGAACTAATCCCACGCGTGTCTCAGGACTCAACATCCGCTGATATGACGATCCAACACTCATACGCTGACGCCTGCTACACTGAAGGCCTCCACCATATTCCTCTCCCAGGCTTTGAGAGACCATGCTGTGGCAGCATGCTGCCGAGCCCGCAAACTTCTTGTTCGCGCTTCCTCTGGGTTAAGCATGATTGCACGAAGCGTATCGGCCAAGTCGCCAACCGCGCCTGGGCGTACCAGGTACCCCCTCGATCCGCCCAGCTGGTCAACCATTCCACCAACTTCACTTGCCACGACCGGTAAGTCTTGCCTGATCGCCTCATATACGACGAGCGGGCTGACCTCATGCCATATCGAAGGAACGATCAGAGCGCGAGATTCTCTCATAAGTTGTTCGATTCGCTTCCTGTCAACTTGCCCCAGGAAGATGGCGTCCACACTTAGCTCATAGGCCAACCTTTGCAGTTCGTTCCGGGATCGCCCATCGCCCGCGATCGTTATTGACGACCGTGACTTGGCAGCCGCCCTGATCAAGACATCTACGCCCTTCTCAGGCACGAGGCGTCCGACGTATAGAAACCGCGCACCGTTGTCAGGGCATTTCTGATTTCCATGTGATAGTGGCACCGCATGCGGAACCGCCATTATTCGACTTTCGGGCACCCCCGCTCGAAGCACTGCCGTCCGCTGTAGGCTATTTAGTACCGTTACGACATCCGCCAGCTTATAGCTTCGTTGCACTTTTGTCGATATTGCCTCGATGGTGAGCGCAGCTCCCGAAGCTACACTCCCACCCCAGCAATTTTCGCGGACGGGAGCGATAAGAAATCCCATCCTTCTGTCGAGACATTTCGTGCATATCCTATTAGTCTTCTCCGAGAAGAGACGATAGTTGGGACACGCTATTTTATAGTCGTGCAGGCTTAGGACAACTGGCACTCCGTGACGTTTCAGTTCGTTAATTATCCCCATTCCCAGCTGATGATAAACGTGTAGTACGTATGCAGCGTCGGGCTGCTCTCTTTTGATAAGATCCCGAAGGGAATCCCGAGAGTCAAGCGAGATGGTGGCCCGGATAAGTCCTTTTAGCGCAGGCCCGAGCGAGCCGCCGCGAAAATCGACCTCCGGCGGAAAGTTCTCGATTTCATTGTTGGGTAACGTGTCCTTTTCGCGCATAGCAAATGGAATCACCTCATGGCCACGAGCTGCGAGCCAACGCGCCACTTCGAATGCGTGTACTTCAACACCTCCGGCGATCCGCCAGTACTTATTGATAAGAAGGATCTTCATGCTGTCAACCTTTTTCCATTGAGGCTGTCTGAGCGATGGTAGGTATATCTCGGGTATCGTAGATTCTCGAGTATCGGAGCTAGTACGCTCCGGTCTTGTTGGCGGTTGCGCGGATGGTTCTCACAAGAATGGCGATATCCTGCATGATCGACCAGTTCTCGACGTACGAGAGATCCAGTCGCACAGATTCTTCCCATGAGAGGTCGGATCGGCCAGAGACTTGCCAGAGACCAGTGATGCCCGGCTTGACCAGCATCCGACGGGCGACACGCCCATCGTACTTCTCCACTTCGTCCGGCAGCGGCGGGCGCGGCCCGACGAGGCTCATGCTTCCCGTCACGACGTTGAAGAGCTGGGGAAGCTCATCAAGGCTGTAGCGCCGGATGAACTGGCCCACTCTTGTCACGCGCGGATCGTCGCGCATCTTGAACAGCACACCTGCCCCCTCGTCGAGGTGTGCCAGTTCGTGCTTGCGCTTGTCGGCGTCCTGCAGCATCGAGCGGAACTTCCACATCTCGAACGGCTTGTTGTTCAGCCCGATACGGATAGCTCGGTAGAAGATCGGGCCGGCGGAGTCGACTTTGACGGCGACGGCGACGGCGACCATGATCGGCGCAAGCAGCAGCAACGCGGTGAGTGCCCCCACCCTGTCGAGTGCAGCCTTTCGGAACCGGTTGGCACCCTCGTACCGAGGCTTGTCGATATGGAGCAACGGCAAGCCAGCGACAGGTCGGACCATCATGCGCGGGCCGGCCACATCGGTGACTCCGGGCGAAACGAGCATCTCCACGTTCATGCCCTCGAGGTCCCACGACAAGTCCTGCATCGCTTGATGTCCCAGCGCCTCGGTGGAGGTCACCGCGACGGTGGTCGCGCCAGTGTGTTTGACCGCCAACGTCACATCGTCGAAGTCGCCGAACACGGGGACATGGCGGTCGTCGATGCGCAGTTCCTCGGGTGTGCCCCTCCTACTGGGCGGCAGGCACACACCCATTACGTCGTAACCCAGGGTGGGTGTGTTCAGCAGTCTCTTGACCAAGGGAGCGGACGCTCCGACCGAGCCGACCACGAGCAGTTTCTCTAGGTGGCGTGCCCGTTGGCGCTGACGTGTGAGTCGCTTTCGCCAGTACCAGCGTGCTGCGACAAGGCTGAGGGTGCCCACCGGCAGCGCAATCAGGAGGAAACCGCGTGCGATGTTAAGCCGGAACAAGAGGTCCACCATGGCCAGCACGCCGAACACCGACAAACACGCGGTGACGACCCGGCTGTACTCGTCGGGTCCCGAACCAATGACCCGACGATCGAGCGTGTGGAACACGCGAAGCGCTGCCAGCCACGCGGCTGCGAGCACCACCGAAACAAGCGCGGCGGGAATACCCAACTCGCCGTTGGCTTCCAGGGGATCGTCGGAGCCGAACCGCACCAGCTGGGCCACCACGATCGATGCGACCACGATGGCAAAGTCACCCCAGGCGACAGTACGCAGGTAGCCGAGCACCCATGACTGTGGCGTGCGGACGTCACTGTCGTCGCCCGCTCCCAGCGGCCGACGACCAATCCTCAGATCGCGATTAGCGGTCACGACTTCCCCCGAAAAGTCCAACCGAACGCGCTGACAGTACACACAGTGCGCACCTTCTGTCGTGTTGAACTGGGGACAAGCGTAGGCAACTAGCCCATTCCCATACGCCGATGTCCCTGCAAAGTGATCTCAATTTTCCGCGAAAGCGTCATGACGCTTCGGACATGTACGAAAAATATAGCTTGCTCTCAGGTTTCGCACAATCTGGAAGCGGAAGAACATTAGCAGAAGAGATGTGACCAATGTCATAGGTTGCGTGAAATCGTCCTGCCCCGTCTCGAAATCCGCTGTTGCGCGGGCTATTCATCGTTCACCCGGACGACCGCGCGCCACAGCCACTGGAGCGTTCACGCCGTTTTCGGGCATGCGAATGTGGACGAAATAATAACCCGTCGTCCTCGTCATTGCGCGAATTCCCCCTACCGAACTACAGCACTTTCATCTTCTGCGCATTCCACACCTAAATCAGACTTCCGTCTCGCAAATTAAAAGTTTACGATCTCGCAAGGTCGCTTATATGAGATAGCGCCAAGATCGAGTGAGTAGACGCACACACGCGCTCATGCGCAGGTACGGGGGGAGTCCCGATTGGGCTGATCACCCGCGATCGATCAGGGCCCGCAAGTAGTCGCCGTACCCAGACTTGCGCAGCTTCTCAGCCCTGGCGACGAGCTCATCGTCACTGATGTAGCCCTGCCGCCACGCAACCTCCTCCGGCACAGCAATCTTCAGTCCTTGCCGCTGCTCCACGGTCCGCACAAAGTTTCCTGCATCCAACAGCGAATCGAAGGTACCGGTGTCGAGCCATGCAGTGCCACGGGGTAGCACCCGGACTGCCAGCTTGCCCTCAGCCAGGTAGTGAGCGTTGACGTCGGTGATCTCGTACTCGCCGCGTGCACTGGGCTGAAGATTGCGCGCGATCTCAATCACGTCATTGTCGTAGAAGTAGAGGCCGGGCACAGCAAAGTTCGACTTCGGTTCACTCGGTTTCTCCTCGAGCGACACCGCAGTGCCAGCGTCGTCGAACTCCACGACACCATACGCGGTGGGGTTGGCAACCCAATAGGCGAATACGGCACCGCCGTCCAGGTCATCGAAGCCTTGGAGCTGGGTGCCGAGTCCCGGTCCGTAGAAGATGTTGTCGCCAAGCACAAGTGCAACCGACTCGTTTCCGATGTGGTCCGCTCCGAGGACAAACGCCTGTGCGAGTCCATCGGGCGATTGCTGCGGCACGTAGGTGATGCTGATCCCGAACTGGTCCCCACTACCCAGCAGGCCTTGGAACGCCGCGGCGTCGCTCGGGGTCGTGATGACCAGGACGTCTCGGATGCCCGCGAGCATGAGCGTGGTCAGCGGGTAGTAGATCATCGGCTTGTCGTACACCGGCACCAGCTGTTTGCTGACGCCCTGAGTGATCGGATGCAACCGAGAGCCGGTACCACCGGCAAGAATGATGCCGCGCATTGCCAGAGGTTAAAACGTGGAGTTGTCGATCGCACCCTGAGGGACGTCGATGTGTTGATGCCCACGAAGATTGGTCCGAACGGAGGACTATTGAAGCGATTGGGTGGTTTCGTTTCGCCAATCGCGGACGATGGCTCCATAATCACCTTCATGCCAGCTTCCTCATCTTCGCCGGCTCGCCGTCTGCATGTTGCCCTCATCGGTACCCGCGGTGTGCCAGCCGCATACGGTGGCTTCGAAACAGCCGTCGAAGAGGTGGGCCGACGGTTGGTGTCACGCGGTCATCGTGTTAGCGTTTACGGCCGCAATGAAAGTCAAATCGGCAACGTGTATCTCGGAATGCGACGCGTAACCCTTCCGGCTATTCGCAAGAAGGCGCTTGAGACACCCACTCACACAGCTCTCTCCGTCGTTCATGCTATCTCTCGCCGATGCCCTGATGTCGCCATCGTATTCAATGCGGCAAATTCACCTTTTATCCCCGCGTTGCGATTTCGCGGTATCCCAACAGCACTTCACGTCGACGGACTTGAGTGGAAGCGGAGCAAGTGGGGTGGCGCCGGAAGACATTATTATCGAATCGCAGAGTCCTTTGGAGTGCGAACTTCTGATGCATTGATTGCAGACTCACCGGGCATTTCGGACTATTACCGTCATCAGTTCGGAGCTACTACTGAGCTCATCGCGTACGGAGCGCCTCACATCGAAGCTATGGATAGTGCACGTGTGGCAGAGTTGACGCTCGCCCCAGGTGCCTACCATCTGGTTGTCGCGCGCTTTGAGCCAGAGAATCATGTCTTGGAAATCGTGGAGGGCTACCATGATTCGGCGGCATCCAAGCCTCTGGTGGTTGTGGGCTCAGCACCGTACTCAGAGGAGTACACCAAGAAGATTCAGGCGATCGCGGACAACGATTCGCGCATTAGACTCCTGGGAGCCATCTACGACCAGGAGCAGCTCGACTCGCTCTACTACCATGCTTGTTCCTACATTCACGGACACTCTGTGGGTGGCACCAATCCGTCACTACTTCGCGCGATCGGCGCCGGTACCGCTGTCGTCGCCTACGACGTGTCATTCAACAAGCACGTACTGAACGGCCACGGCTGGTTCTTCTCCGACTCTAACGATGTCGCCAAGTGCGTTCAGACCGTCGAGGAGTCAACGTCGAGAGTCGCCGAAGTCGGAGCGCAACTGCAGCAACACGCACGCGAGAACTACACCTGGGAAGACGTGACCAACGAGTACGAGGCTCTCGCGCTTCGTTTGGCCGACGGTTACAGCCACCGCTCCTCGCATCGGCGAGCCCGGCGGAAACTGGTGGAATGGACAGGCTGACGGACCCGATCGCTCGACCAATCGATCATGGCTCGTTTTGCGTCGAACCATCAAGACACTGATATCTGCATGCAGGCGTAGCAGCTAAACCTGCGGTCGTCCCGGCGCGGATACAGTTGTCGAGCGATCCATAGGACCGACTCAGAGGCCACCGAAGGCTGGCTGTCGGCCAAAACCTGGAACGCCATCCAGAGCTCGAAGCCGATCTGCTGCGTCCGAGCCCTGAGCAAGCAGAACAGTTCTTGATGGCCCGCCACTAATTGCGCCTCGACGCCGCCGAGCCGTTCGGACTTTGGCGCTCCACCTGGCTCCTCGTCGCGTCGGAGTTGAGTTGATGAGCAGAGCACAGCCCCACAGCACGCCGACCGGTGAAAGCACAGCACCAGACTTCGCCTCCGAGGAATTGACCGATCGTCCGCTGGCGGCACACTTCTTGGAGGCAGTGGGACGAATTGCGCGACACGTACTCCATTGCACCGCACATTGCTACATTGATCGATGGCGCAGTGAGTCGGTCGAACGAGCCGTCACGATCCCCACAGTTCCGATCCCGTGTATCACTCCGCCGATCCACGAGCTGGACGTCTCATAGTTCTCGGATCGTGCTCGCCAGCATCATCATTCAGCGATTGCGAGTATCGAGAAAGTGATCGAGTTCACTCCGGAGAATTTGTTTCACGCTTCCGCAAGAGCCTCTGTGCCATACCGACTGGATTCGTCCGAGATAGTTGCAGGTTGGTATGCATTTCCTTAGTCAAATAAACAGTATCGGGACCTTGGTCCTACTCGCTATTGACCGAAGCGTCGTTAAGAATGGCAAAGATGGACGGCGCGAACATCGAACGACGGCAGCACATCGTGGACGTGGCGATCCGCATTCTCAACGAGGACGGGGTCGACGCCCTCAACATGCGCCACCTCGCCGCCGAGCTACACCTGCGACCCATGGCCGTGTACTACTACGTGCCCAACAAGAGCGCCCTGCTCACGATGGTGCTCGGTGAAGTCGTCCAGCGCGTCGTGTGGTCGCGCTACTCAGGTCCCCCGCGAGAGCGACTGCTCAGCCAGTCGGTGGACCTCTACGACAAGCTGAGTGTCATCCCGTGGATCTCCGACGTGCTGCACGAGGGCACCAGCGTCGGCATTCCCTCACTGTCCCAGGCCGAGAACTTCCTATCCGCCTGCTAGGAACTGGGATTCGACGACGACGAAGCCTTCGGGTTGTGGCGCACGACGTGGTTCGTCATCTCCTCGGAACTGCAGTGGAACGGCGAGGCACGCGTGCGCCGCGGCGATCGCATGCCCACCCCCGAGTTCACCGACGCAGTTATGGACGCCCACCCGTCGGCGGCACGCGTCTTCGGGCAATGGGAATCGTTGTCCGAGGGATACAGCGTCGTCCCCTACCTCGCCGCGCTCATCGACGGCGCCATCGCCAACGCGCGCACCACAGTTCCGGCCACCACCCGCAAGGCAATTCGCGCGCAGGCGGGGCGGAAGGTCAGCGGGTCGGCGGAAGTGGCGTCGGCCTGAGGTCGCGCTCGACTGACTCGGCGGTGCGTACCAGCTCAACGGCATCCAGTAGCACGGTCCGGTGGCGAGAACTTCGAAGATCCCGTCGGCTACATCCTCTGTCGATGTACGCGCGATCAGCCAGGTGCCCAAACGGAAGCGCACGCATGCTCAAGTCCAGGAGCAGCAGATCCGGGCGTATATGGGGCGGTAGCTTCCATACTCACCCTGTTCTGAATTTGCCTTTCGCGACAGCTGCGGCGAGCAGCGCGATAGCCAGACTGGCCGCGCCGGTGATCGCAGCAGGCAAAGGCCACTCCCAGATCACGAAGATGGACAGTGCAACGATCGACACCAAGAGTGCAATGCTTGAAACGACTAGGGCTAGAACTCCTTTGGGTGTTCCCTGTTGCTTGGCGCGAGCGACACCCGACTCCGCCGCCGAGCGCTTCGATATCCACTGCGACAGTTCCGTTCGTGTCGCGGGGTTCTGCTGGATCACCGGCCGGAGTTCCGGGGTGTGCAAGGCGATCTGGGCCAGCACGAAGTCAGGTGTGTGTGGGTCACGCGCGAGGGCCGCAGCTTCGGGAGTAGCCCGGATATACGCCGGAGCATCTCGATCGGTGCGCATAGGAACCGTCCCTTCGGTTGACAGTGGACTCATTTGACGCCATCGCGGTGCATCGAGTCTGTAACCCGAAGAGATGAAAAAGTCGCAGAGGCGTTCTGGGGCGAAGACTTTCCCCGATTCGGCTTTACTCTTTACGGCTATGGACAGCGAGCGTTACGAGGGGCCGGTGTCGAGCACGCCTCCGTTCTACAAGCCTCTGCCGTCGACCATGACCGCACACGCACCGCGGGTACGCCAGCGCCGGCCTCGAAGCGGATGGATTCCGGTGGTCGTCACCCTGACGCTGGTGCTCTTGCTGGGCGGCCCTCCGATGGTGCTGTTCGCGCTGGGTGTCAGCAAGGAATCGGCCGAGCAAGCCGTCAGAGGGTTCTACGATGCCTACAATTCTCGGGATCGCGATGCTGCGCTGGCGGCCACGTGCGGCATCGAGCACGACGTCATCAGCAACGTCGGTGGCGCTTACACAGATGACCCGATCCAGCAATGGTTCAATCCTCCGCCGCAACAGCCTTCACCCGACCCCGACGACGACTCCGGGCCTGGTTTGGGGATCAACGACGATCTCCTGCGCAGTCAGACGTCGCTGGATATCGTGCAGCGCGTCAACCCTTCGATCGACCACTCAGAGATCAAGGGGTCGGCAACATCTTCGTGTGGTTGAACGCCTCGGAAATCGGAGACCCTCACCTGATGGTGGTCCACCGAGACGGCGGCGAGTGGAAAGTATGCAATATCAAGACGTAGTACCCGCGCTCGAGTACCGCGCCCCGCTGAAGGAGCTCACAGTGGCAAGTCCGCCGCCAACCGCCGACCGTCCTCCTACGACACGGCGAGGAATGCCGATCATCCCGTTGATAATGATCGGGCTTGTGGTGACCGCGGTGCTCCTCGCGATTGTCGATGCCGCGAGAGCGGATTCGGGTTCGCGCGTGACCAATGACGGAATCTCGATACCTGAATTCGGCCGTCCCGGCACGGGACAGCCCGTCTCCAGTACCACCGAACTGTGCAGTGCCTTCGATGAGGCCCGCGACTACTTCGATGAGCGAAATACGGTCAACTTCGCCACTGGACTGAACGCGATCAGCTACTACGTCGACGTTGCGCGTCTTTACCCGGCCGAGAGCATCCAGTGGGGTGCCCGCAATATTGGTACGGCCGTCTCATCGGGGGCCGTCAGCATCGAAACCTGGTATTCCAACACCCGCGACGTCCGGGTGGTGTGCCGGTGATACCCGACCATGGGGCGGCTCCCCGGCCGGCACGACCCAGTATTGCGGCCACGATCGCCGGGCCTCTCGGCTTCGCATCAGCTGTTCTCGTGGGCTTCTTGTGGACACCGATCGCGGGGATAGTCGTCGCGGCACTGACTTTGCTCTACACCGCGCTGCTGCTCGCGGGCATGCCGGCAATGTCGAGCGGCTCCAGCGTCGATCCGTATCTCGCGCAGGTGATGCGATGGAAACTCGTCATTTTGCCACGACCTTCTGGTGCACCGGGGATCGCCGCGATCGGCCAGGCTGTGCGGCGGATCATGTTCTCGGTGCAGACGTGGATTCTCGCGGCCGGAGCGGTGCTCTTGTTTGGTGCGATCGCACTGTTTGCATTCGACAAGATTGCTGGAGAGCTGTCCTCAGCAGCCCTGTATGTCACGTTGGTGATCCTCTATACAGCATTTGCGCCTCCCTTGATCGCCGGGTCACTCGCTGAGCTCGAAGGGAAGCCATTGTCTGCGGCCGCGTTCATTCCGTCACGAGGCTGGCCGGCAGCAACGATGTGCTCACTCATTACGATCGTCTGTCCGTCGGTCGCTGCGTATCTGGCGCTCGACGTGTATGCGTCCCTATTTGACTTCCACATCGCCTGGGAGCAGCGGCTAACCGGTAGCACAATCGTCATCGTCCTTGTGGGACTTGTTGCGGCTCTCGTCGCCGCGACGATGTTCGTCCCGCTTCGGTGGGCGGCGTACTTCGCGATCAAGTACGACATGCCGATCGGTGGATGCATCGTGGAGAGTATTCGGGCTGCCCGTGATCACAGGTGGCGTCAGGTGCTCCAGGTGGCGGCGGTCACGATGATCACCGTCATTCCAGTTCTTATCGGCCGCGCACTCGATCAATCGGCAACTTCTTGGATGATCTTTTTCGCCGGACTCGCTGTGGTTCCGCTGGCTCTGGTGATATTGACGCTCGCCGGGGGCATCGACTTCAAGAACCTTTGTGCAGAGGAGTCGGCGCCAGTCGACAGGCAGAGGCATCCCGTGACGTACCCAATCCCTGGCGTCGCCGACGCTGTCCCACAGCCGCCATTGTCCACAGTGCAGGTCCCACGTTCGCGCCCGGCGCCCCGTGGATCGCTGTTGGCGATCGCGGCGCTGATTCTGTATCCGGTGCTCAATACAGTGGCGTTGAATGTGAACGCGCAAATCCAGACGAGAGCAACCCGTTTCACGGCATCGCTCGCACCCGACACCGCTCTGTTGCTCAGCATCGCGATGGGAGTCGTATCCCTGGTTCCCGTGGTGTTTGCCACGATGGCCGTACTTCGGTCTCGCCAGGACTTCGAAGCACCGCAGGGATGGATCCGAACCTTGATGACGCTTGCAATACTCGCTCAAGTCGGTGGTGCCATCGCGCAGGCGGTCACAACGGGCTCACTGGCGGCCGCAGACGCCGGACCGTACTTGTACCTCGCTGATTTCATCTCCGCGAGTTCATTACTCGCTGCGTGGCTACTCGGTCATCGGCGTGTCCGCCCGACCGCTGGTCTTGCGATCGTCGGCGGATTCGTCACAGCGCTGGTCCTGGCGCGACTGAACGAACAGCTCGGCATGGTCGATGCTCGGTTCCCCAACACTTTCGTGGAGGTCACGACCATCGACGCCGCCGTTCATTTTTCGGTGGTGTCTGTAGTCTTCGCGCTGACCGCATGGATCGCATACGCTATCGAGCTGGCTGCGCTCCGACACACATCCTCCCGGGACACCTACTGACCAGGTGCCACACAACCACTCTCAGAACGGCGGCGGATGCGCGTCATCCCAACGCTTCAGGGCACGCTGGTCCGCGGCGCGTGCCTTGGCGTGGCGCGCGTCGATCGCTTTGCGGGCGGGATGATCGGGTGGTTTGTTCTTGAGGTACCTCAGTTTGTGGGCACCCTTCAGCCCGGGGAACATGTCGACACCGCGGAAGGCGTTGCCGACAAACCAATGCCCGGTCGGTGACTGGAACATCGCGGTCATCATGGTGTCCTGGAAGTCACGCCACCGGCCGAAGGTCTTCATCCGATGGTGAAAACGGCATAGTGGCTTGATGTTCCACGCTTCGGTCGGACCACCACGCTCGGGATGCTGATGGTCGAACGGCTCGCTGTGGTCGAGATCGGTCTTCCAGACCGGCTCGTTGCAGCCCGGCCACGTACAGCACAGCTCACCCACCCGGACGAAGGCCTGCAGACGCTTACCCGGTCGATACTTCAGCCCGTCAATGCCCTTGAGCGCCGACTCCCGTGAGATCCCTACCTTGCGGGTGAACTCTGCCTCGGCGAGTTGACGGACGGAATCGGCGTCGATCGGACCGTATCCGTCGATGAGCGCGTCATCGTCGTCCTCGCCGGCCAGCGTCGACTCGTTGGCCACGACAAAGATCGTCCCGCGGGGGCCCGCCGGATCGTGGCGATGGTCGGCGCACTCGCAGGTACACTCCGCCTGCGCCTCCTCTGGGGTTTGATCTTGCTCTGCGAGGTGCTCCGCTTCTGGAGCGTGCGCCTCATCGGTATTCGGATCATTTTGCGGCGCTTCGGCATCGATCACTGCTGAGTCGTCGGGTGCGTCGTCACTGTCGCTGTCATCCGCGACCGCGGTGCAGTCCTCGCACTCGCAGGCGAGGCGATCGCGTCCCTGGGTCAGGGCGATCAACGCGTCGGCTCGCCGCTGCTTCTTGGTGCGCGGGTCACCCTTGTGAACGCCCTCGGCCATCGCATCGAGTTGCGAGCCCACCAGAGCGCCGTCGGCGGTGGGCAACTGCGCGGTCATCCGCGCCTGGCCCGGCCGGAATCGATCGGGCCCGATCGCGACGCCCCGGTCAGATTGTGCCCGCTCCCGATGACGCCGAGACACCGACCGGTCGACCTTGGAGACCACCCGCTTGACCATGTTGGTGAACCGTTGCGTCGACATCTGATCACGGGACCCGATCATGTCGGACAACTTCACGTCGATCTCCGGAAGCAGCTCCGGATCACACAGTTCGGTCACAGCAGCGACAATCTTGAAACGCTGCAGGTCAATTCGACCGAATCCGAGCATCGCACCGGTCGACGGCAGCCGATAGCGGGCAACCTCGGCCAGCTTGATCATCTCCTTGGCGGCGGCCGGAGACATCGACAGTACGGCCCCGACGTCGGCGACCGTCCGGTCCAAACCGTCCGGACCGAACTGCTCGCGCGGATCGACTCCGCAGACCGCCTTCGCCGCCGACTCGGCGATTTCCGCAAGACTCGACTCACCGGAGGTCTTCTCGGCGACCTCGCATCCGTACTCCTCCTCGTGCGCCTCATGAAGCAGCGAGATGCCCTGCAGCATCCGGTAGTGCGCCGCCGAGATCGTCGCGGCGCTATGCGCGATGACCTCCACCAGATCTCTCTTCGAGAGGTCCTCATCCTCGGGAATCTGCTCCAAGAACGACTTCGGCTGCTCGTCATGCGCGCCCGCAAGCCACAAATCCGTTGCGCTCGGCACGCCGACGGCATCGGCGTCGGCGTCGCGATCGAGCGGGATCTCGGAGGACATGAATCGAACATACCGTCGGGGTCTGACAAAGCTGATCGGCACTGGTCAAAGGGACTTCTCGCGATTCTGGGCAACGAAGGGCGTGTCCACAGGACTGGCGTCTGCACAGCCAACAACTCACGACGAAGAACGCCGGACCCGATACACGGAGTTTTCGCCTGGCAATCAGCCAGAAACACAGACGGTATACCGTTTTGCCTCATGAGCTTCCCCGGACGCGATCGCACCATCGCGCGCCCACCCCAGCAAAGCAAGGGGACCAACTGCCGACCTGCCACTCCGGCCGGCCTGCAGACACGGCCCTCGATCATGGTGGTCAACCCCAACACCTCGACAGCGATGACTGCGCTGTGCCTCAAGTCCTGTGAGCTGACGTTCGGCGAGAAGCTGCAGTTTATTGGCAGTTCTGGCACTGAGAGCGTGGCAACCGTCGAGAGCTGTGTCGACGAGGTCCACGGCGCAATGTCGGTGATCGATCAAGTACGCGCCGGTGAGGCTTCCGGCGTCGACGCCTACGTCATCGCCTGCTTCGGTGACACCGGCTTGTGGGCCGCGCGGCAACTGGCGTCGGGTCCGGTGATCGGCATGAGTGAAGCCGCACTGTATACCGCTTCAATGGTCGCGGCACGGTTCAGCATTGTCACGATGCCTGTGCGGACCCGAGAATCTGCTGTTCGCGTGGTTCACGAAGCAGGGCTCGCCCATCGCTGCACCGTGCGGGCCATCGACGAGCCCGTCGCCGCCACACTGGTCGACAGCAACTCCGAGCTCCTTCACCAACTCACCGCGGCAGCTAAAGCCGCCATCGCCGAGGACTACGCCGAAGCCATCATCCTGGGATGCGCCGGACTCGGCGATCTGGCAACTGCGCTCGAAGCCGATATCGGGGTTCCCGTCATCGACGGCGTCGTCGCCGGTGTGGCCCTCGCCGATGCCCTCCTCACTGCTCGGATCACCACCTCCCGCGCAAACACGTTCGCGCCCGAACCCGATGCAGGAGAGCAGCAATGACGGCGGCAACTCTGTTCTCAGGTGTCTCGGTGTGGGACGGGCACTCCGTCATCGGGCCAACCGACGTGCTCGTCGAAGCACCGTTCATCCGATCCATCGGGTCGGCAGCACACACGTCGGCACCGCTGGGGTGCACCGTCATCAGTGGCGCGCGCAAGCTACTCATCCCCGGTTTGATCAACGGACATTTCCATTCCTCCACCAACCATCTCAAGGGACGGTTCCCCAGTCGACCACTGGAGACGTTCATGCTCTTCGAGTCTCCACTGGACACTGTCAATCCGCCCACACCGCGCGAGGTATATCTGCGAACGGCTTTGGGCGCCATCGAAATGCTGCAATCGGGAACCACCGCGGTCGCCGACGACGCGTTCTTTCTCCCCCACCCGACGCCGGAGCTGATCGACGCGGTCATGCAGGCGTACGCCGACACAGGAATCCGGGCAACGGTGGCCCTCGACCAGCCAGAGCTGCCGGAAGTCGAGAAGCTTCCCTTCCTTGACGCGCTGGCCACCGGAACACCGTACGACGACCGGCTTCGGACACGCGGCGCGCCCGCAGAGCAGCTGCTCGACGCCTACGACCACCTGTTCTCGCGATGGCACGACACGTCGGACAACCGACTCCGCGCGGCAGTCTCCGTCTCAGCGCCCCAACGTGTTTCGCTGGACTATCATCGCGCTCTGATCGACCTCAGCGAACGGCACCGGACGCCGCTGTACGCGCACATCCTGGAAACCAGGACCCAACGCGTGCTCGGACACCAGAGCAGCCGGTTCAGTAGCGCCTCACTGATCCGGTACTGCGCCGAGCACGATCTGCTCACCCCACGGACCGACATCATCCACGCAGTCTGGGTCGACGACGACGACATGGATCTCATCGCAGCATCCGGCGCAACCGTTGCACACAACCCGGTCAGCAACCTCCGGCTGGGAAGCGGCATCATGCCGTTGCGGCGCATGCTCGATCGCGGCATCCCTGTCGCGCTCGGCGTCGACGAGGCGGTCTGCAACGATGCCATCGACATGTGGAGTGTGGTGCGGATGGCCGGCCTCATCCACAACATCACAGACGCCGACCCCGCACGGTGGCCGCAACCGCAGGAGATCCTCGACTGTCTGTGGCGGGGCGGGGCACACGCCTTGGGACTCGACGGTTCTCTCGGCCGCATCGAAGCCGGCGCGCTGGCTGATCTGGCGCTTGTCGATCTCAGCGGACCGGCGTTCACCCCACTCAACGATGCGGCCGGTCAACTCGTCTACTGCGCATCCGGAGCCGACGTCACACTGACGATGGTCGCCGGACGGGTGGTGTGTGCCGACCGGCATCTGACGCTGGTGAATCAGGGAGACCTCCTCGCGGAGTGCCGGGAACTCTACGCCGCCCGCGCTGCCGAGCAGGAACACATGGATAGCCAAGCTGCGCAGTATCTTTCGATCTACTCCGCGATGCTTGATCGCGCCCGGCACACAGAAGTGGGAATGAACAGGTTGGCCCTATGAACGACGACGACACCACGAACCGCACACAGCGGTTGACTCCATGGCCCAACGGGGCCCGCCTCGCCGTCTATTTCATTGTCGCCGTCGAGGACTATCGACCCGACGACGGCCTCACCGAGGATATTGTGCCCGGCGTCCCGGCGCCCGATCTCGTCAACCGCGCGTGGCGCGACTACGGGAACAACGAAGGCGCGCAACGGCTCATCGATGTCGCCACGACCGCCGGCATACCGGTGACCACCATGCTCAACACCATGCTCTACGACTCGATGCCCGACGTTCTCGAGGGTTTCCGGACCGTGGGAGCCGAGTTCGTGGCACACGGACACTCCAACTCCGACACCCTCGCCGGAATGTCCCCGGACGAGGAATTACGTTATGTCAGTGGCATTTCCGAGCTCATCGAGAAATATGAAGGCCAGTCCCCACGCGGGTGGTCGAGCCCATGGCTCACCCACACCCCCAACACGACCACGCATCTGGCGCAGGCGGGGTACCAGTATCTGCTCGACCTACGCAGCCACGACCGCCCGGTGTGGATCACCACCGAACAGGGCCCGCTGCTGTCGATTCCCTACTCGACGGAGATCAACGATTCCACGTCGATGATCGGCCGCCAGGTCGGGGCTTCGGATTTCGCGGACATGATCATCGACGAGTTCGATGAACTGCTCACCACCGGCGGCGAGGGCCCGTTGGTGATGAGCGTGATCAGTCACGCCTTCATTTCCGGTGCACCTTTTCGCACACGACACCTGCGCCGGGCTCTCACCCACATCACCGCACACGCCGGCACCGACGTGTGGTTGACCCGGCCGGGCGAAATCTACGACGCCTTCAGCGCCCTGTCACCGGCACCCGACACGAACGGAGTTCACCCATGACCGAGCATGCCGAACCCGTCGCCACCGTGACCGACCTGCGGGTCACGTTTGGTTCGGGCCGCAGCCAGGTCGCCGCTCTGCAAGGCGTCTCACTCGCCATCGACCGGGGCGAGATCCTCGGTGTCGTCGGTGAATCCGGCTCCGGCAAAAGCCTCCTCGGGCTGAGCCTGCTGGGACTCCTCCCCCGCACCAAGACCATCGAGGTGTCCGGATCAGTGGTCGTCGCCGGCACCGACATGGTATCGGCCGACCCGAAAACCCTTCGGAACATCCGCCGCAACCATCTCGGCGCGATCTTCCAGGATCCGATGACCTCACTCGATCCGACGATGCGTGTCGGCAAGCAGATCGCCGAAAGTGCCTCCGACAAGGTCGATCCGGCCGAGCTACTCGCCGCCGTTCATGTGCCGAACCCGGACCTTCGCGTCCGCGCGTACCCGCACGAACTGTCCGGGGGGCTTCGGCAACGCGTCATGGCGGCGATGGCCATGAGTTCACGTCCCGCGCTGATCATCGCCGACGAGCCGACCACCGCGCTGGATGTCACGGTTCAGGCCCAACTGCTTGCCCTTCTCGCCGATCTGCGTGCGGATTTCGGTTGCAGCGTCTTGTTCATCACCCACGACCTCGGGGTGGCCGCACAGATCACCGACCGCATCGCGGTCTTCCACCAGGGCAGCATCGTCGAACTCGGTGCGACCTCCGAGGTGCTCAACACCCCGCAGCACCCGTATACCCGCACGTTGCTGGCCGACCGGTTGTCGCTCGACACGTCGCTCCAGAACGGCGAGACCACCAAATCACCCACCGGCACATCACCATCGGACCAGCGGCGCATCGTCCTCGAACTCCACCAGGTGTCCAAGCATTACGCCACCCGCCGGGGATTCGGCAAGCGCACGGCCCTGCACGCCGTCGACGGCGTCGACCTTCAGGTCACCGCCGGTGAATCGATATCGATCGTCGGCGAGAGTGGTTCCGGCAAATCGACATTGCTGCGAATGATGGCCGGTCTCGAAACACCCGACGACGGCCGGATCACGGTCGACGGTGACGTACAGATGGTCTTCCAGGATGCCGGGGCATCGCTGACGCCGTGGCTGACCGTGGAATCACTGCTACGCGAACGCCTTCGACGCGAAACCCTCACCAAGACCGAGAAGGTGACGAAGATCAACGAGGTGCTCGCGCTGGTTGGGCTCCCACAGTCGGTCCGGGGACGCAAACCCGCCGAACTCTCCGGCGGTCAACGTCAACGAGTCGCGCTCGCGCGTGCGCTGATCATCGCGCCCGCCATCCTGCTGTGCGACGAACCCACGTCGGCGCTCGACGCCTCGCTGGCCTCGGTGGTGTTGACGTTCCTCGCCGAGGTCCGCGCCCGCCTGGGATTGACCATCGTCTTCGTCACCCACGACCTTGCCGTCGCACGGCTCATGGGCGAACGCATCGTGGTGATGGCGGGGGGACGGATTGTCGAATCCGGTACCGCCGAGCAAGTGATCTCCACTCCGACAAGCGACTACACCCGCACGCTCATCGACTCGGTGCCCCGGTTGCCGCTGGACGAGGCGAGCTGACATGGCGACCTCCGTGGTGCCGCGCCGCCGATACTTTCCCACATTGCTCCGCCCCCGTGCCGGTTACCGCAGTGCCGGATTCACCACCGTCATCGCACTTGTCGGACTGACCGCACTGATCCTCCTCGGCCCGATTCTGGCACCACACGACCCGGTGCAACCCATCGGTGCCGCCAACCAGGGACTGTTGTCACCGAACGCTCTGCTGGGTACCGATGCCGTCGGACGCGACGTGTTGACACGCACGCTCTACGGGATGCGTACCAGCTGGCTGGCTGCCCTGACCATCGTGGCCGTCGGGTTGACGGTCGGGGCCGTCATCGGCGCCGTGGCCGGCGCGATCGGCGGGTGGGTCGATGCCGTACTCATGCGGACGACGGATCTATTCCTGGCGTTACCAGGTGCGCTGGTCGCCATCGCCGTGGTGGCCGCACTCGGTCCGAGCCTGAGCAACACGATCATCGGAATCAGCCTCGTGTGGTGGCCGTACTACGCCCGGGTCATTCGCGGTGAGGTCCGAGCGCTGGCCGGGCGACCGCACGTCGCAGCGGCACAACTGGCCGGAGCCGGCCGGCTGCGGGTGATCACCCACCACATCGCGCCCGGCGTTGTGCCGACCGCGGTCGTCGCCGCCAGCCTCGACATCGGCAATGCAATTCTCCTACTGGCCGGGCTGTCGTTCCTCGGCCTCGGCCAACGCCAACCCGCGCCAGAGCTCGGCGCAGACACAGCCACCGGGATGCAGCAGATCCTCACCGAATGGTGGGTGCCAGTCGTCCCCGCCGTTGCGGTTCTCGTCCTGAGTCTGATCGCCAATCTCGCCGGCGACGCACTCAGCAAGTCGGTCAGGAGTTCCCAATGACCACATTCGTCCTGCGCCGACTCGTCTCGGCCACCGCCCTGCTCATCGTGCTGACCGCAGTGGTGTTCACCCTGCAACAACTCAGCCCAGCCGACGGGGTCAAGGCCTACCTCGGGACCGGGGCGTCACCGGCAGCGGTGGCCGCGGCACGCCACCAGCTGGGCTACGACCGCCCGCTGATCGTGCAGTACCTGCACTACCTCGGCGGAATCGCACACGGCGATCTCGGGTTGTCGCTGCGGACTCGCGACCCGGTGACCACGGACCTGGCGTCCGCGGCACCGGCAACGCTCGAATTGGTGTTCACCGCTTTCATTCTCGCGATCGTGGTGGCCCTGCTGTATGTGGTGTCCAGCGCTGTCCTCGGCGGCTCGGTCTTTCGCACCCTGCTGCTCGTGGCGGCCTGCGCACCGCCGTTCCTGCTGGGTATCGCCGGATTGATCACCTTCTACGCGCATCTGCGCTGGTTGCCCGGCGGTGGCCGCGGGACCGTCGGCGGCCCCACCGGCTTTACACTCGTCAACGCGATCCTGCACGGCGATCCGGCGCAGTTCGCCTCGGGCGTAAGCCATCTCGTGTTACCAGCGCTGACTCTGGCAATCGCCCCCGCCCTCGCGATCGGCCGCGTCTTGCACAACAGCGTCGATACGACGATCCGCGCCGACTACATCAGGACCGCCAACGCGACCGGTATCAGCCCTTGGCGGGTCTACACCGGGCACGTCGCCCGTAACTCGATCGGCCCCGCCCTGTCGATGGCCGGACTCCAACTCGGTTTCATGTGCGCGGGAGTCGTTGTGGTCGAACAGGTCTTCAACTGGCCGGGCGTCGGGAACTACCTGGCCGAGAGCATTCCCGTCGCCGACTTCAGCGCGATCGCCGGAGTCACACTGCTGCTCGCCACCGTCTACATCGTCGCCAACGCCGCCGTCGACATCCTCCAAGCACTCGCCGATCCCAGAATCGCTCTGTGACGTTGTCCCCCAACACCCCTCGAAGGAGTACTCGGGTGAAGAAACTCATCACACCACGCCGCGCGACCGCCATGGCCGCCACCGCGGTCGCAGTCGCGCTCGGACTGTCTGCGTGCAGTTCGACCACGTCCGGCGGCGGTAGTGCCGCACCAACCGACGGGACCCTTGTCCTCGGACTCAATGGTGACATCGGACAGCCACCCGACCCCGACATCTACTACGCGAACAACGGTGTCGCGATCATCCAGAACGTCTACGAAGGGCTTGTCAAGTACAAGGACGGTGCCGACAGTCCCCAGATCGCACCGTCTCTGGCCACCTCGTGGTCGGCTGACCCCACCAACACCGTCTTCACATTCCACCTGCGGGACGGGGTGACCTTCCACGACGGCACACCGTTCACCGCGGACGCAGTCAAGGCCTCGTTCGATCGGCGCCTTGCGGTCAACGGCGGGCCCGCATACATGGTGGCCGGTGTCGAGTCGGTGGCCACGCCTGACGCGCATACCGCCGTGATCACCCTCAAGGCACCCAACTCGGCGTTCCTGGACTATCTGGCCTCACCGTTCGGTCCGCGGATGGAATCTCCCACGGGGCTCACCGCGCACGCCGGAACCGACCACGCGCAAAGCTATCTGGCGAAGAACGATCTCGGTACCGGCCCCTACCGGCTGACCAAGGCCACCACCGGTACCGAGTACGAGCTGTCGGCCTACCCCGGTTACTGGGGCCAGAAGTCACCGTTCACGACGGTCAAGCTCCCCGTCTACAACGATGTTTCTTCGCTCGAGCTGGCCATCGAGCAGGGCGATGTATCCGGTGCGGTCAACGCGTTGCCCTCGTCGGCATTGTCGCGGTTCGGCTCCAACGCGCAGCTGAACAGCTACTTCCTGCCCACGCTCGGTGCGGCACTGCTCACACTGAATCCGCACGGCTCGTTCTTCTCCTCACAACAAGCTCGAGTGGCGTTCCTGCAGTTCGTCGATCGTCAACAACTCGTGAGCAGCGTGATGGGCAAGACCGCCGACCCGGCGACAACGATGTACGGCCACGGGATGATCCCCAACGGCGCCGACAAACAAACCATCACTCATGACCCGACGGTGCTCACCAACTACGCCAAGACTCTGCCTGCGGGCACGCCGATGACCGTCGGCTACGCAACATCCAACGACAACGCGCAGAAGATGGCCAATATCGTTGTCGCACAGCTGCAAGCGATCGGCATCAAGGCCTCCGCGCAGGGCTACACCACCGCGACCGTCTTCTCCTGGCCCAACGACCCGACCAAGGGACCCGACGCCTTCATCGACGGCTCCAACGGACCCGACGGCGGCAACCCGTATATGTGGGGCCACGTCTTCTGGGACAAGTCCGGAGGGATCAATTACTTCCTCTGTGACAGTCCCGCTGTCGATTCCCTGCTCAACTCTGCCGTCGCCACCGGTGACACAGCACAGTACGTCACTGCCGGCCAAGAGTACGAGAAGACCGGCTGCTACATGAACCTCGCCAACAACAAGGACTGGGTCGTCACACAGAAGTGGTTGACCAACGTCCCGGCTGCACACAACGTCGGTTCCTTCGAACTGAACTTCAACCAGCTGGGTATCAACTCCTCGAACTGATCGAACACCACACCAGAAAGAGAACCATGAACACCTCCGATCACTCATTGGCGCCGAGCGCCGAATACCGGACCACCGCCGGGGTGGACGACACGCCCAGCGAGGGTGTCTTCGAGGTCGAGGTCGTCGACATCTCCCTCGCCGTATCGCCCACTGCCAGTGCCGCCGACGTGCATTCCGTCGCAACCACGTTGCTGAACTCGTTCACGCAAACCGGTTTCGCCGTGGTGACCGGTCACGGGATCAACGAGTCCGCGTTCGCCGACATGTGCACGACGTCGACGGAGTTCTTCGCACTGCCCCGCGAAGAAAAGATGAGCGTGGGATTCCCGGCGCCGGAGATCATCCGCGGCTACGAGCCGGTTCCCGAGGCCGCCGAGGGCGCACGAACCTTCAACGCGATGGAGTCGTTCCTGATCAACAGGATTGATCCGGTCGACGACTTCGCCACCGACACCGGGCAGGGCCGCCTCTGGCGGTGGCCGAACCTGTGGCCCGAGCGTCCCGAAGACATGCGGCAGGTGTGGGAGACCTATTACCGGGCGATGGACGCACTCGGCGCACGCCTACTGGAGCTGATCGCCGACGCATATGACCTGCCGCAGAACACCTTCACCGCCATGTTCGACCGGCACTTCAGCAATCTCGCCTACAACAACTACCCGCCGCGTGATGCGGTGGCCCACGACGACATCATTCCCAACGGCACCCACACCGATCACGGAGCCCTCACCCTGCTCTACCGGCCGTCGGAGCCCGGCGGCCTAGAGGTGTACGCCCAAGGACACTGGTGGGTGGTGCCGTGGATCGAGAACTCGTTGGTCCTCAACGTCGGCGATGTCCTCGAGTTCTGGACGGGCGGCCGACTGACGGCGACCCCGCATCGCGTCACGTGGTCGTCGGGCGCGAACGCGGGCGCCGGGCGGCAATCGGTGGTCTTCTTCCAACAGCCCAACCCCGACGCCCCGCTGACCCCGGTTCCGGGTCTCGCCGCGACGCAGACCCCATCCACAGCGAATACGTCGGCGGGAATGCACATCTCACGCAAGGAGCTCGGACAGCATACGCTTGATGCCCTCGGAGTCTGATCCCGGGCGAGATGTGTACCGACCGAGCACGGAAGGAAGGAACTGACCCATGCCGAGGGGACACAATGGTGTGGACCAGACGGATTCGCTTGCCGCGCAGATTTATTCGACGCTGAAGGAATCCATTATCCGGGGTCGGCTCCCTCAGGGATCGCGGCTGGCCGAGCAACGACTCGCCACCGAGCTGAAGGTCAGCCGCGTTCCGTTCCGTGAGGCGATACCCCAGTTGGAGATCGACGGTTTCGTCCGGACCGAGCCGAGACGCAGCGCGATCGTGTCATCGTGGACAGTGACCTCGGCCCACGAGTTGTTCGATATGCGGCTCTGCCTCGAAGTGGGTGCGGCTCGCTATGCGGCGCGGCAGATCGCCGGCGGAGCGTCATCGGATGCGCTCCGCCGCGCGCTCGAAGACGCCGACGCAGGCCTCACGACCGGCGACGCCTACCTCGTGGCACAACAGAGCACGGAGTTCCACGAGACGATTGCCGACCTCACCGGCAACGCACTCATGCGTTCGATGATGCGCTCGCTCGCCGGGCGCATGATGTGGCTGTTCTACATGACCTCCGACCTCGACAGTGCTCGTGCGCACTGCGATCACGGAGAGATCGTCGAGGTCATCGAGACCGGCAACGAGCGTCTGGCGGAGAGCGTGGCCTACGCCCACATCGAACGCGATCGTCAGGAGTCGATCGAGATGCTGACCCGCCACCATCTGTTGACCGACTGACTACTGTGAGTCCTCGTGGACACCCTCGGACTTGGCACCAACCGCACGGCCCGACTCCTCACCGGTTCGGTGTGGACCCAACTCACTCCCCTCATCGCCGCTCGACAGCATTCGGTGACCGCGGCGATCGCTCACGTGGGCGCCGACGCACACACCCACCTTCCGCTGCGATCCGGGTCGTCGATCATCGTCGACGCCACGGTCCGGGCCGTGGAACAGAAGTCGACCAACCCCCATTCGCTGTTGGCGTGGCTCAAGGCCGACGTGCGGGTGTATTCGCTGCCGCATCTGCACGCCAAGATGCTGCTCTGTGAGGCCACCGACGACTCCGATGCCTTCGTGGCCGTCGGGTCGGCCAACGTCTCGGACCGCTCGCAGGCCGTGCTGCAGGAGGCAGTCGTGCTGACCGACAGTCCCGACACGGTCGACGAAGCGCGCTCGTGCCTCGCCGACTGGAAACAGCGAGCCACACCGCTGACGATCGCCCGGGTCCGCGAGCTGTGCGACATCTTCGATCAGTCGACCGTGACCCTCCCGGGCGACGAGGAGTTGCCGGACGAGCAGGCGCCCGAGGAGCACACCCACGAGGTCCACCAATGGCCTCGACCGTCGACACTGTTCGTCACGCAGGTGTCAGCGGTCGACGACATGTCTGCCGAAGCGGAGTTCGAGCGCGACCTGCTGGTCGAAAAGCACGACGCGACAACCGAAGAGAACGCCACCGTCGGCAAGCCCTACATCGCAGTATTCTGCAATGACGGCGACCGCACGACGGCTCAGGACGTCTACGCCGAGGGCAACCACGTGGTGCTGGTGTGGAAGGTCCGCGGCCGGGCAAAGCGGCGCTGCATCGCATCCGAACCCGGGCAGGTGATCCACAAGTGGATCGACTACGACGCCTCACCCGCGCGCACCTACTACTACGTTCTCGTGCCGCATTCGACGGCGGAAGTGACTTACGGCGACATCGCCGACGGACTCGACACCATCGGCGTCACGCTCGACGACGACATCGGGTATCTGCGCCGCAGCGTCATCGACGCGATCCTGGCGCAGTGGCCGGATCTGGAATTCGTTGCCGGATAACAGCCTTCGCTGGTGACCCCGACCGGCTCAGCGGTGCGTCGAGGTGATCGCCGGCGCCAGATGCGGAGCCAGCGACCCGATGGCCGTGGCCGCAGTATCGACCGCGTCGCGCACGGGTGCGGGAAGCGTCGCGGGCAACAACGAGAGCTCGCGCTCGACGTTGGCCGGGCTCACCAGACTCGCCGGCGTGGGCGAGGTGGGCGCGACTGACGGGGATTGAGTCGATGTCGTCGAGGTACCGGCCGCTGCCGCATCCAGCGCGGCGTCGACCTCCTCTGCGTCGGCGTGCGCGTCGTCGCCCCACGCGAGCCAGTTGTGACCGCCGCTCGAAAAGCGGTAGCGCACCGGAAGCCCGACAGCGGTGGTCGCTGCCTGCAGCAGCAGTGTGGAGCCGAACGCCGCCGATTCGAGCGCTCCGCCGACGATCACACCGTCGGCCGAGGAGAGCAGGAATGCCGGGAGTTGTTCGGGATGCTCACGCAAGACGGTGGCCGTGGCAGCGTTCTGCGCGGCGATCTCGGCCGGTGAGAGGGTGCCGTTGCCGGTCGACACGATGATCGTCTGAGGTGGGGCGGGCTCGGTGACGAGTCGGCGCGCCACACTGTTGTGCGCCCAGCTGTTGCCGGGGCTCAACGGAGCACCCCACATTCCCCACAGCCCGTTGGTGATGCCCGATCGGCTGATCTGGATCAGTGGGATCGCGAGCCAGCCGAGCGGACTATCGGTCTCGTAGTAACCGGAGTAGGCGCGCATCACCGAGAACGTCTCGGGGTGATCGAGTCCGGTGATGATCGCCGGTGCCGCCGACATCGACACCCCGACGATCGCGTTGTTGCGCTGTCCGACATCGAAATTCGAGTACAGGTAAGACGGGAGCTCCGAACTGAGGAAGGTCTCCCATTGGGGCGCGGACGCGGCACCGGTCGGCGCGGTGCGCCAGTTGGTCATCCACTCCCCCGACCCGCCCGTCGGCATCACCAGATTGTCTGCGGGACTGTAGTTCTCGACCGCACCGGCGATCGGCAACGACCACGAGCTGTAGGCCGGGGTAGAGCCGAGCCCGTCGAGGAAGTACACGCCTCGTTCGGTCTGGCCGGGTTGCTGATCGGACGGACGTACCTGCACGGTGACCTCGCGGCCCAGCGACTCCGAGTGCCAACTGCAGGTCTGCACATGATTCGCCTGATCCTCGGCGGTGCGCCACACGCATCCGGACCTCAGCCGATCGGGGTTGACCGCGTGCGCCGCTCCGGCACCGACCACGGCCGCTCCGCTCGACGCGAGACACACGGCAAGCACCGCGGCGGCCACTCGGCGCGACGTGGATCGCTTGGTCGTGGCGTGTCGCCTCATGCGGAGCCCCTCACTTGTCGCATCAACTCCACCGTACGGGCCCCGACGCAACGGGCGGCGACAATGCGACATCGGTCCCCCAAAAGGTGGACAGACGCGCGGGTGATCTCACTCCGCCGACAACGGCACCGACCGCACGATCACCTTCCTCGCCGAGTCGAGCGCCTCGGTCTGGTAGTAGCCGGAAGCTTTCTGCGGCAGCGTGATCGGCGTCGACGCGCCGTTCCACGCGGCGGTCGTCAGCGGTGTCAGGTTGGCGGCGGTGCTGCCGTGCAGCACTCGCCACTGGGTGACGCGGGTCGCGCCGTTCCAGGCGGCGCGGATCGTCATGCCGTCGTGGCCGATGACGGCCTCGGGCACGCCGGTCGGCTCACCGGTCCACGGTTGGTAGTAGGCGCGGTAGCTGCCCGTCGGGGCCAGGGGGTGAATTCATCGCGCAGGCACGCGTCGAGCAGAGTGTTGATCCGCTTCAGTAGTCGCCGGTCAGCGGTTTGCCAGTGCACATAGTCTTCCCACGCCGATTGGTCCCAGACCAGACGCACTCAGCCGTCCTCGTCAGTCCGGTCGAGGTCATGCACCTCGGTCTGCCCCACGGAGGCACGTGTGTAGGACTCCAACAGTCGGCGGGCGTTGGCCGGGGACCTGATCAGGTAGGCCGTCTCCTGCCACGCCGCGTACTCGTCGGCCGACATCAGCACCGCATTGCCCTTCCGAGACACGATTTCGATCGGACTCCGATCGTCGTTGACCTGCTCGATCACAGCGCTTACCGGGTGGTGCACCAAGCGCGTATCTCATGGACGAAACAGGTTGGTGGCCAGAGTTATCCACAGGCTTCGTCACGACCCGCCGATGGCCGATGTGCGCGTTATAGGCTTCCGGCACGCATTGCTCGGCACCGGGGGGACGACATGACTGTGGCAGCAGATCTCGACAGATTGCGGTCGCTCGGAGGTGAATTACACGGTCTGGCGGGTGCGGCGATGATATTGCCGGCCACGTCCGGGCAAGACGCCGTCAGCGCGGCCCGCCCGGGTCTGGTCAAGGCCGTCGACGAGGCGCTCGACATCGCTCACGCCGTCGTCTCCGGTGTGCTGATACCGGGAATCCGGGAGCGGCTCAGCGAAACCGGTGACGTGATGATCAACGTGGCGCGGCAGTTCGAGGCTTCCGATGAGCAGAACGCGGAACAGATCGCGGCGCTCTACACCGCGGCGACCGGCGAGTGGGATGTGACGGACCCGGCATGATCTGCTCGCTGACGAAATCCGAGGTCCTCGCCTACGACGCGTCGGCACTGCTCGACCTCGCCGGGGCCTGGACGACGATGGGTACGGGTATCGAGGACCTGTTCACCCGCTACCGGTCCACGGTCGCGATGAACAACGGCACCCACTGGACCGGCGCTGCCGCCGATGCCGCGGTCGCTCGCGCCGAATCCGATCTGCGGGCTTCGCGTACCGCCGCCCAGACGTTGACCGATCTGGCCGATCGAGCGACACAGGGGTATTGGAGTATCGACGCCCCGCTCCGGCGTGCACGCGCCGCGATCGCGACCGCCGAGGCGTCCGGGTTCACGGTCGACGAGCACCTCACGGCGCACCCACGCGCCGCCGGTCCGATGACAGTGGCGATCCGGGATGCGATCGTTGCCCACACCCAGGCGATCACCAGCGCCGTCGCCGATGTGATCACCGCCGACACCGACGTCCGAAACGGCCTCGCGGGCATTCGATCCGGTCTCATCTCCGGATTCACCAGTGCCGACTCGATCGGCAGCACCGAGGGCGGCGTCGACGGCCGAGCACTCGCGACCGATCCGTCGACGCTGTCGCCGGAGGCGTTGCGCCGACTCGTCGAGGCCGGAAGGCTCGATCCGCAACAAGTCACCGCACTCGAAGCCGGAGCGCCGGTGACCATTTCGGCGTCACACATGGAGTACATGAACACGCTGTTGCGGGGACTCGACGGGAAGTCACCGCAAGAAATCGAAGCCATCCTGGGTGCCCTCCCACCCGAAGCCCAGAGCGGGTTGGTCAACATCATGCAAATCTCGTCGCATCACGATGTGACGGCAAGTGTCACCGGCGATCCGGAGGTTCCGACGACCGGCGGCCTGGCCGTCCTCCCCGCGCAGATGCGCGCCTCGCTCACGCGCAAGGATCTCCTCGTCTTCGGGACGAAGAGCACTCCGGGACTCCCTGGTTCCAGCGTGGGCGGCAACTCCTACAGCCTGAACGGGGTCGCCGACAATCAGGCGATCAGCCGCATCGTCGGCATGGGCGAGCGGCAGTACGGGATGGGCACCGACCTCGACCACGCGCTGATGCACGCCACGAAGACCTATCTGCACGGACAGGTTCTCGCCGAACAGGATCCGAACAATCCGTCGTACACCGTCGACGGCCGTGGCCGCATGCGCGACGAGTCACTCACCACGGGAATGATCGGGGCGCTCTCGTCCGACACGATCGCCATCAACGCCGCTGTCGCCGACCCGCAGACGGGCATGCAGTTCGTCACCGACGTCCTGACCCACCAGTGGGATGACGACGGCCGTAATGCCGCGCTGATGTTCACCTTCGCCGACACCGAGATGCGCGTCGAGAACGCCGACGATCCGCTTGACGTGATCCGCGCGACCCGGGCCGGCGACATCATGGAGTCAGTGGCCCGCGCCACCGCCAGTGATGCTGCATGGAAACTGATGTCGGCGATCCCGGGCACCGACGGGCAATCCCTCGGCGAGGTGAACCCGGCACTGGTGCGCGGCCTGGCGCTCAGCATGGGTGAATACCTGCCCGATCTTGTTGGCACAGACGAGCATCCGGGGTTCGATGTCAAGAGTCTCGATCGAGACACGTTGCGGGGCGCGTCGAACATCATCGCCGCCCTGAACACCGATCCACAGGCCGGCGAGGCCATCAACAGCCGCGTCATGCTGACGCAGCTCGAGCTCGAACGCGACTTCGGACAGAACCCTGACGCCAACGAAAAGCTCATCACCGCAGGGCGTCTGGAAGGAATCGTCGATCGTGGGATCAAGCTGGCCACCCTCGACGAATACGGCCGCGAGGCCGCAGCCGAAGCCTATCAACGCAAGTCCGAGTCCGTTGACCAGATGTTCACGCTGCTGTCCACCGCGGGTGGGTATGCGCCGTTCGGCGAAGACGCCACCGGTCTGGCCGACGCCACCGGCCTCACCGGGCGACTCAAGGACCTGCTGATCGGTCCACCGACCGATACGTCGGTCACGATCAACCCCGACGGGACCGTGGCCCATCTCCACGGCGACAACAGCAACACCGCCTTCTACAACGTGCTCAGCGGAGTCGGTCCGCTGCCTCCGCACGTGGCCGCGGCTTACACAGACTTCGTCGATCCCGAGAGCGGGTGCATCAAACCGTATGCGGTGATCGCGAACGGCGAGAACGACGTTGCCGTCACCAGCGGGCTGGCGGCGATGATGCGAGCCCTCGCCGGCGAGGACGCGATCGCCGACTTCATCGCCGGCTACGGAAAGGTGATCGTCGAGTAGGTCAGTGAACATGAACAGTATCGAGAGTCGAGTCTCCTCGAGTAGATTCAGACCACCGCCGCTCCACTGAGGAGGCACCATGTCGATACGCCGAACGGCCACAGCCACTGTGGTCGCACCGATCGTGGCTGCGACCGCCGGGCTCGCCGCGGTGGTGGCCACGGGAGCGCACCGCCGGCTCGGCGCAACGGCTGCCGAAGCCCGGGCAGCGTTGCCAGGCGACGACCTCCTGCCGGGCGCGCAAGTGCAGAACGACCGCGCGTGCACCATCGCGGCGCCACCGTCGGCGGTGTGGCCGTGGATCGCCCAGCTCGGACAGAACAAGGCAGGCTTCTACTCATTCGAAGGGCTGGAGAACCTCGTTGGCTGCCAGATCACCGGCGCCGACCGCATCCATCCGGAATGGCAGGACGTGGCCGTCGGCGACCGATTCACACTGCACCCCGACGTCGCCCTGCGCGTGGCCGAGGTGCAACCCGGACACGCGCTCGTCGTGTCCTCCCAGGGCGCGGATGCCCCGGGCGACATGGACTTCGAGACCACCTGGGTGTTCTGCCTGAAACCCGTCACCACCACGACCGGATCGTCCGCAACCCGCCTGCATCTGCGGGAGCGTTACGCCACGAGCAACCGCGCCACGCGGGCCATCATCGAGGTCACCGGCGTCATCAGCGCGGTGATGACCTGGCGGATGATGACCAACCTGCGGGCCCTGGTCGGCCGAAGCGTCGATGCCCCAAGATGATTCCGGTCGTCGGCCTCAGCCCCGCGCCTGCGCCGCGGCCTCCCGCCGCTGGTCGATGACCGCTCCAAGACGGCGCGCGAGCTCGGGATGCTCACGCACGGCGGTCTCCACCACCTCACGCGGTATGGCGATCACCGCGGTCTGGGTGACGGCCAGCGCCCGAGTGAGCACCGGCTGACGGGTCAAGGTGGTGACGCCGAGGAAGTCGCCCTCGGACAGTTGCGCCACGGGTAAGGTCTCGCCGCGCGCGTCGACGACGAGATCGACGGTGCCGTCGATGATCACCAACAGTGCACCCGGAATCTGTCCGACCGGTTGGACGGTCTCACCGGCGGCGTGGCGCAACATCTGCGACGCCGCCGCCAGCGGCTCGGCGGACTGCACCGGGATGCCGAGGCTCACCGCGATCCGACGGACACCGGTGACGGTGGGTGGTTCCGGGTAGACGTACTCGGCCTCGTCGAGGTGCAGCCCGTGACGCCTGGCGGCGTACCACACGCGTTGGCAAAGATCGGCTTTGACTCGGCCGGCGTCGGCGGGCCCGCTGATCGGCAGTGTCACCCGGAACTCGCCAGCGGCGTCGGCGCGGACCGTCGGTGCGGCGTCGGCGGTGGCGATCTCGGCGGCCACGGCCATGAGCATGGCGCACACCTCGTCGGGACGATCGTTGACGGCAAAGGTCAACGTCTGCGCGGTGGTGTAGCGGGCGCCGGTGGTGCGGGACAGGTTCTTGAACGACTCGGTGGCCAGTTGCGCGTTGGGGATGATCTGCAGACCGGT